>JACPAM010000184.1 GCA_016180805.1 Deltaproteobacteria bacterium
GCCTCTTTTGATCGTTAGTTTGAAAAGCAGCGCCATGTCGGGACACAGAGGGTGGCCTTAGACATTGGACCGCTTTGGAGGTATAGAAGCCTATTGCCGTAAGGAGGTGGCGCCGTATGTCGATCATAACTGTAACCCACAGCGCGTTCGGTGGCGGCCGGGTGTTGGCAGAGCGCGTCGCCGCCATATTGGATCACCGGTGCATTAGCCGCGAGGTGCTCATCGAGGCTCGCCAGCGTTATGGCATCCCCGAGGCGAAGTTCTCGGAAGTGTTCGAGACAGAACCGCACTGGTGGGAGCGGTGGGTGGAAAGCCTTCGGCTTTACCGCGTCACGCTCCAGGCCGCGATGTGTGAAGTCGCGCAGGGCGGCAATCTGGTCTATCATGGCCGCGGCGGGCAGGAGCTTTTCCCCGGAGTGCGCCATGTCTTGAAGGTCTATCTGAATGCCCCCTTAGAGTATCGCATCGAACAGGTCAAAGCCCGCAAAGGACTGAATGAGGGCGCGGCCCGGCAATACATCGAGGAGTTAGATAGAATTCGGGGCCGGCGGATCAAGGCCATCTTCGGCGTCGATTGGCGGGATGTGACGCGATACGATCTGGTGGTGAACCTGGCGCGCATGAGCATCGAGACGGCGGCTCAACTGGTGGTCAAGGCCGCGCAGCGCGAGGAGTATCAGCCCAGTCCCGAATCCGAGCAGGCCTTCCGGGACTTGACGATCAGCGCTCGGGTACAGGCGGCCCTGGTGGTGAATCCGCAGACCCGCAACCTCGCCATCAATGTCCGGGTTGCAAAAGGCGAGGTGCAGGTGTCGGGAATTCTCGCGCAGACGGATCTGGAACAAACGATCGTGGCGATCGTGAAGAGCATCCCCGGGGTAACGAAGGTGACCGCCCAATTTGAAGCGCCCCCCATCGAGTACATGTATCCGTAGCGGTCCGTTTCCCCGTCATGCCGATTGTCGACAAATGCTTACCCCGTCGTCGGGAAGTTCGTAAGTAGGTGAAGGGGAATCCCATGCGTCAATTCGAGTACCGCATCCTCGCAGCGAGCGATATATCCGAGAACTTGCTCAACGAGATGGGCAAGGAGGGCTGGGAACTCGTATGCTCCGGCCAAAGCATTGTCCACGGTAGTTTTCTCGTGCTCAAGCGGGAGAGGGCCCACTAGGGCGGGGGAATTCCGGTCGGCGGATGACGATCAGAGTAGTGGCCGCCCTGATTTGTGAAGGGGATCGGCTCTTGGTCTGCCAGCGCAGAGCGGATGGGCCCCTTCCTCTTAAGTGGGAGTTTCCGGGGGGAAAGGTCGAGGTGGGGGAGGGGGACGTGGACGCGCTGCGGCGGGAGCTTCGGGAAGAACTGGGAATCGATGTTCAGAGCGCGACAGAACTGTTTCGCACTCGTCACGTCTATCCCGGGGCCATGGAGGTCGACCTCAGGTTTTTTCACGTCAAAGATTTTGCCGGCTCGGTCGTCAATCGCGCGTTTCTTGAGATCTGCTGGGTTTCCGTTTCGGAGCTTAAGCTTCTCGACTTCCTCGAAGGGGATCTGCCGCTGATCGAAAAGTTGACCGACGGGGAGCTTTGCCTTTAGGTTCCATGCTCGCCATCGTCTTAGGGCTCCTCAGCTCGTTCTCCTTCGCCATGGCCCACATCCTCGTCAACCGCGGGCTCTCGGGCATGGACTACTTCACCGGCGTCACGCTGAATGTCATCGTCAACACCCTGCTCTTGTGGGTGTCCCTGGTTTTTTTCCCCGGTCTCTCCGAAATTTGGCAGCCTGCCAATCTCATCTTCGTCGCCAGCGGACTCCTGGTCCCCGGATTCGCGCGTTTTTTCATCTACAAGGGCATAGCGCGTCTCGGAGCCTCCGTTTCCTCCTGTCTCATTAGCTCCGCCCCTGTGTTCGCCATTCTTTCCGCTTTCTTCTTCCTGAAAGAGCGGCCTGCGCCCACCACCCTCGCGGGCGCCCTCGGTATCGTGGCCGGGATCATTTGCCTTTCGTGGCGCGGGCAGACCAAGACCTGGCGCACGCGCGATCTCGCCTTTCCATTGATCGCAGCGTTTTTCTTTGCCATCCGGGATAATCTTGTGCGGTTTGGGCTTCTGGTTGTCCGCGCGCCGATTTTGGGCGCGGCGATTGCCGCGACGACATCGGCGTTCACGCTCGGTATTTTCTACGTCGCGACCTCCGGTCACGCCCGCCTGGGCCAGGCCACTGCGCAGGGTTGGCTGTGGTTTTCCGCTTCGGGCTTTTTTCATTATCTGGCTTACGTTTTTATGTACCTGGCTTACAACGCGGGCGAGGTGGCGATCGTGTCTCCCTTGGTCAATGGATCGGCCATCTTCGTGCCTGCGCTGGCTTACGTGCTGCTGCGGGACATCGAGCGGATCACCGTGCGGAAGGTGGTTGCGACGCTGCTTGTTGTTGCGGGCGTTTTCTTAATCTCGTGGGAGAAGCTTTGATCGTGCGGCAAATTTGACACCTCGGGGAGGAAGGGAGTATCCTAGTCGGGTCTATGCAGATTCCCGCGGAGAGAAGCGGCTGGCTTGCGCTCTCGATTCTCTTCCTGGTCTTTTTCTGGTTCGATCGGGCGAGTGCCGATATCTTTGTCTACAAAGACTCCCAGGGAGTGCTCCACTTCACGAACGTTCCTAACCATTCCGGTTTTCGCGTTGCGATTCGGGAGCAGCGGGGAGGTTCCTCGGGCCCCTCGCTCACGCCGGAAAATTATGATCAGCTCATCCGTGTGGCGGCCGGCCGCCACAGCGTCGATCCGGATCTCATCCGGGCCGTGATCAGAGTCGAATCGGACTTCAACGCTCAGGCCCGATCCCATAAGGGAGCTCAGGGCCTGATGCAGCTCATGCCGGAGACGGCTAAACTGCATAACGTCAGCGACGTCTACGACGCGGCGGAAAACATCGATGGAGGGGTGCGGCACCTCAGGTTGCTCTTTGATCATTTTCAAGGCGACCTGACCCGTATCCTTGCCGCCTATAATGCAGGGATCAAGGCCGTGGAGAAGTACGGAGGCGTCCCTCCCTACGCCGAGACGAAGGAATATGTCCGGCGGGTCCTCGGTCATTATGAACGCTTGCGTAAAAAAGGACCGGTCTCGATTCAAGAGCTAGTCACCAGATAATCCCGGCCAGGAAACCGACGACGATCATTCGACGGGGCGATAGAGGCGAGGGTTTCAGTGCCCGCCAAGCGCGGGCTCCCGTCCAAGGCTCAGCCCGATGTGGACCCTACCCAATTTGTTGAGTCTCTTTCGCATCGCGGTGATCCCGGTCCTGGTTTATCTTCTGACCTTCACCGATCCCCTGTCGGGTCTTCTGGCCGCGGCGCTGTTCCTTCTCGCCTCCCTGACCGATTACTTCGATGGTTATCTGGCGCGGCGCCATCGAACCGTCTCCAACCTGGGAAAAATCCTCGACCCCTTGGCCGATAAGCTGATGATCGTGGCCGCTCTGATCATGGTCGCGGCCATCGATCGCCCGGGCGAGCCCGGCGTGCCGGCATGGCTCGTCGTCGTGATCGTGGCCCGGGAGACGGCGGTGACGATCATTCGGGGCATCGCTCTTACCGAGGGGATCGTGATGGAGGCGGAGGAATTGGGGAAGTACAAATTCATTCTTCAAGTCTTCGCCGTTTTCAGTCTACTGGTTCACTATCCCTACGGGGGCGTCGATTTCCATGTGGCAGGAATTTACTTTCTCTTGCTTGCGGCGGTTGTGGCCTTATGGTCGGGTGTAAACTACCATGTCAAATTTTTCCGTCTTCTACAGCGACGAAACCAGGGCGGAAGACCTCTGCCAAATTGACAAACCGGGTGCTTTAGGATAGTTGTAGCAACAACGCGGGTGTAGCTCAGTTGGCTAGAGCGTATGCTTGCCAAGCATAAGGTCGGGAGTTCGACCCTCCTCACCCGCTCCACTCTTAAGCCCCGTCGCGCAT
>JACPAM010000185.1 GCA_016180805.1 Deltaproteobacteria bacterium
CCGGATCAGTAGGCTTGGTTTTCGTCACCTGCATCGGCATCGGGACAGCAATCGGTGCCGGACTGGTCTGGTTGGGACAGAAAAGGTGACATCCACGTTATTTCACCGAAAGAGAAAGAGTGCCGGGCTTGCGTTTTTGTCTTTTTAATAGAACGGCTCCGGGGACAGCAGATATGGCCGGTTCAGAGCGTACACCTCGGCTTTCGGGATGGCCAACTGCAGCCGCCAGAAGTTGGCGCTCTTGCGTGACAGTTGCCGGCTCTGCCTGACTACTTCGGCAATCTCTTTCTTTGTGTAGGTCCTGAGCAGCCATCGAATCGCGGCGAGGTCGCCATGTTCCAGCAGACGCGCGATAACATATTCGGAGTGCTCACCGAGATCAACCTGTCTAGGGATGACATCCCAGAAGAACTGGTGAAGGTATCGGGGTAATCGCCGTCTTTTCCGCCTAGTCGATTTGGCAACCATTTCTAACCCCGATCCGAAAAAAAAGACGCGAGCCTCTGCTTTAAATAACGTTTGCCTCTCCCGCTCTTTAAGTATCGCTCGCGTCGCCTGGCGTCGGCCTCGCTTAAACAAGCCTCATAATAGACAAGCCTAAACGGACGCCTGTAATGCGTTGACCTGACCTGCCCTTTGAGGTGACTTTGCAAACGAGCCTTCAGATCGCTCGTCACCCCTGTGTACCACCGACCGTCCTTGCCGCTTTCTATGACATAGGTGTAATGCATGACGTCGAAAAATTTCGGATCGGGGCTAAAGCCTATTCAGATTCAGCCTTCCAACCTCGGTTTCGAAAAACTGCTTCACGTCCCGCCAGGAAAGAGGATGCAAAAGTCTGGGCACGGGCTCCTTCTCCGCTTCGGCGAAATAGACCAGGCTTTTGACAAGGTGGTAAGGGCTGTAGTTGGTCTTGCCATATTTTTCCCGGAACTTCTCCAACAAGAGGGGCAGTGTAAATCCTTCGTGACAGGCCCAATAGAGGTCAATGAAATCGCGCCGGCTGCCGCGCTGAGCAATGGCGGCGATCTTGGTCAACGCGATGTCCAAAGGGTCGGAAACAGCGACGCCGTGATAGCTCAGCAACCGTCGCAACACAGGATAGGGGTAATATAGGAAACTCACATTGACTTTATTTAACTGACAGTGAAGCGTTCCCTCCTCCTTCACCCTTAAGCGAAATTTGAAGGACGGCTCCAACTTTGCCTGTAGGACGGAAGGGTTAAACCGCTGGCGCGAGAAGAAATCCAGATCATCCGATTTTCTGTGACCGTAGCTGAGCGCCAAGGCAGTACCTCCGGTGAGATAAAAGTTTCTTACCGGTGGGAGCTGGCCGAGGGCTATGAGTACGGTTCTGGTTGTTTTCGGAAGCCGCTCCTCAAACATAAATAATGAAATTATATCGCGGAACTCTCGAAGGCGCTACTCGTAAAGGCCAATCCCAGCCAATGGGTGAAGTGGGCAGGGACGGTTCGGAGTATGGAGGTCAATCGGTAGGCGGCCCCACTCGCTTTCGGTCATAGTCGAATAATTATTAGGTTATGTCTGAATTTCCAAGCGCCCAGTGCCGGGCACGGAAAAACTTTTTAGCGCCAAAACTCCTTTCCTGTCCGTCTGAGAGTAATAGAAAGCAAAAGCGAGCCGGCGAGAGGGAGGCCACAGAGAATACAAGGCATGCCTAAACGACGTATTTCGATGTCTACTCGACAAACGACAATTGCTGCGCTGGCCGCATTGCTGTTGACGACAGCGGAGGCGGAGGCGAACTGCACGGCGTGGAAGGATCAGGCGAACTCGCTGATCCGCGCCTATAACGCAGCCAAGCAGCGCGTGGCCGACGCGCAATCCGGGACTGGCTACGCGCCGTATTGCCAAGCCATGGAGGAGACGCTCAGGATTTCCGATCGATTGCTACCGATCCTGCGCCAGTTGCAGACATGCAGCGGTATGGACAGCGAGGATGCTTCCGCGAAGATCCCGGACGAGAACCGGCGGAATCGTGACGGGCTGGCGAAGTGTTGGGCCAATGCCCGTGCCCAGCAGCCGTCGCCGTCGGGCGGTGCGCCGCAGCCCGGCCCGGACCCAAGCGATCCGCGGACGTGCTTCGAGCTGAATACGAGCTTCGCGCGAACGGGGAGCCAGTATGCCTATCGCGGGGAGAACAGCTGCAGATTTCCGGTCACCTATGTCGTCGAGGAGTGCAATGCCGATCGGTCGGCGACCGGGTCACCGGTGACCTGCAAGCAGAGTTCGCCCAAGCGGCTCTCGGCGGAGTCGAAGGATTTCATCCAGTACAACGATGGCAAGCAGGCGAGGCTCATCACGGTCTGCAACGCCACGTCGGGGCGCTGCTACGCGACTGACAGGTGATCCGCGAGCGTGAATGGCCAGGCGAGCGGCCGCGCGCAAGGCAATAGTGGGGGTCAGCCTGACCCCCAACTGGTGACAAGTGCAGGGACGAGAGGAAATGACTGAAGAGGAAACCGCCGCTCTCCTTAAGGGGGCAAAATGGGGCGCGGTCGTGGGCTTCGTGATCGCGTCGCTTTACATGGGCGAGAATTCTCCGTTGGGTTTCTATACCGGATCAGTAGGCTTGGTTTTCGTCACATGCATCGGCATCGGGACAGCAATCGGCGCCGGACTGGTCTGGTTGGGACAGAAAAGGTGACATCCACGTCATTTCACCACGCGGCAAAGGAATCAGCCATAAGATCCTCGTGGATCAACCGTGAAATCATTATTGCGGTATTTCTTGTGTTGCTGGCCGGGCTTGCCGGCTGCATCCCGGAGATCGAGCGCGCCTTCATCGAGAAACCGCTGCCGCCCGATTCGGCGCTGGCTGGTCCCTGGGTCATGAAGATCGAAAACGGCGGCACTATGTTGCTCGACCTGGGGGCGCGCTTCGGCGGCGACGAGACCGCTGTCCTTATCCGCACCTCTCCCGGCGCGGACGGTCAACGACAGCTCGCCACGAACGTGTTCCGTCTCCGCCGCGCCGAGATCGGGGGCCGCACCTGGTTCGAGGCGGAAAGTCTTGGCCCCGATGCCTTCCCGGAACCGACATGGACGCGGTCGATCCAGCGGTTTTTCGGCCGCTACGAGATCACATCCGGCGGCCAACTCCGCGTCGTCTTTCCGTCTTTCGCCGCGCTCAAGGAGGCTATAACGGCGGGCCGCCTCAAGGGCGCGAGTGGCGGCCTCTTCGACCCCCGCATCATGCTGCGCGATGAGCCCGCGGCGCTGCGGGCCTTCCTGGCCGCGACCCCGCCCCCGGACGGGCAGGTTTTCGAATTCAAGCGCCTCGAAACGGCGCAGAGTAGAGATGGCTCCCCAGAGGCAGCTCAGCAGTCGGACGAAGAGCTTGTGCGGCCTTTGTTTGAACGGGTTGCACCGGAGGATGGGGCGCTGAGGGTGGATGTGAGCTTGAAGGCGGGGCGCAAGATGGCTACCAAAGGGGATGTCACGCGCCTTTTCGAGCGCGCATCTGCCTATTACGCTAACCAGAACTACTTTACCGCCCATCGCTTGTTCAATACCGGAACTGTGGCCTATGCCCTGATGGGCTGGGAAAAGGACGAGATGTGGGCCAGGGCCGCGTATGTTTCGGCCAAGAGCGAGAAGGCCTTCTGCGAAGCGGAGCGCCCGGCCTGTCTGGCTTACATGCGAGAGGCCCATAAGACGTCGTTTCCCGAAATGCTTCATCACTTCTTGATCGTGGTGGGGCTGGAAGAGGCGCTTGAGAGAAATAGGCTCCGGCAAGATTATCAGGCTGACGCGAAGAAGGAATGCGCCGAGGCGCGGGAAAGGCTTAAGACTCTTGTGCGGCAGAACCCGGATTTCGCGCCTGAACAGAGATTGTCCGCCAACTTTCTCGACGACTACAAGTGCGGCGGGTAGGTATGGGTTGACTCTGCCGCG
>JACPAM010000137.1 GCA_016180805.1 Deltaproteobacteria bacterium
CCTATAAGAGATCTGCTTAAACAGGCCGGATTAAATCCTGACCAACCAGACGTGATTTGGGGATTTGTGATGGCGGCTTTCTTCATTCGAGCAAAAAATGAAATCGAGTTTCACAAGGAAAACATATTCGTCATTGAATCTCTTACGACAGACTTCGCACGATCGACGAGGAGGCTGGTGGAGATTCACGAGCTTCTGGCCAAGGGTAGGAACTTGGATGTCACACCAGCGGTCTTGGCGCCGGATGTTTTTTTTGGGAAAGGGCACCCAAGATATGTCTGGTTGAGGAAAGCGACCGCACCCTTCTTAAACTCTAGGCCTCGCTTAAGATCCTTTTTGAAGAGGGTTTTCTTGGCGGTAGGTCGCCGTTTCTCTCACGGAATTTTAAGGCCCTATTTGTGGTGAGGCTCGCCTCCATCTATGCTCGCGATGGGGGGTTGCTTCCTGTACCCCTGTTGAAGCTGTCGATGGCCTCTGGGTAAACCTCTTCAAAGTCCCGGCCAACTTTCTCCCAGGGGTAGTCCCTTTTTACTTTGGTGAAGGCATTTTCCACGAGTTAAGCACGAATACTGTTATTTGGTGGGCGCTTTGCAATCGCGTCCGCGAGCGCCTGCGGGTTACGGGGGTGCCAGTACTCCCGTATGACCATCGTCGACGACTTCGCTGATCCCGCCTACACACGTGGCAAGGACGCAAAGACGGGCGGCGAAGGCTTCGGCGAGAACCACCGCCTGGCCTTCCGCGTCACTCGCTGGAGCGATAAAGAGATCAGCGGCGGCGTAGAAGTGCGGAAGCGCGTGGCGCGGTTGAGTAGTGTCGAGGGCACGAGAGCGAGCGCCTGTAGCAGATAATCGATTCCCTTGCCTTCTACGAGCCGACCTACGAACAGAAGCACAAGATCATCATCCTGAAGTTCGCTCCGCAATCGGCTTCGGTTGCCGTCCAGCGAGGGGCTGCACCGTACGATCGATTGGTACTTTGCCAGCAAGGACCGCGAGCGGGTGCGGGCGATTCTTAGCAGGATGCTGACGGAACGATGAGAAAAGGCGACTTTTCGTTCTCTGCAGGCAGCACTGCCACTGTCTCCCGAAGCGGTGGGGGTGCGGGGTAATTAGGTGTCTTGTGTTGCCTTGTCGGAAAAACGCTCGCAGTAAACGCGGACCCGCTCGATGAGTTCCAGCAACTCAGAGGTGAACTCCACGCACGCCTGGAAAGTTTCAGCTAAATACTGTCCTGCATAATCGTGAGCAATCAAGTTGCGGAGGTTTTTCATCTCCCGAAACCGCTCTGCCGACGCCGCGACTCCCCGCCGCTCGGCCCGGTGCAAAACGTCCAGCAGCGATCCCGAGGGTTCAAGCTCCACCAGATCGAGCGCGCGCAGCACCTTGTTGGTGACCAGATCCACCGTGCGCGCGAAACGGCTCATGAATGCTTCAACGGCTTCGGCGTTTGCTTCAGAGCCAGCCTCCGCCGCCGGTATGAGGCGGCAGCGGTCCCACGATTGGCGCAGCCACGCGGCCGTTTTCTCCATGTCCTTCAGGGCGGCTTGCAGGACAAGGAGCGGATCTGGGGTCTTCACAAACGGACGCTCCTTCCCTGGACGGATCTCGCGAATGGGTTGTCGTCCACGCTGTCGACGATCACAAGGTCTATTTTCCGTAATCCGAGCACGTCCTCCAGAGCGCTCTGCAGGCGAAGCCTCTCCCGCAAACCGATTCGCTTTGAGACGATGAGCAGGTCGATGTCACCCCCGCGACGAGCGTCGTCAGCCCGCGAGCCAAAGAGGAAGACTTCCGCGTTCGGATCGAAGCGCAGCACACACCGCCGGATGGATTTGGCCTCTTCGATGCTCAGGCGCATGGCTTTAGTATCGCACGGGCGGAGGCTATCCGGCAAACTGTAGAAATCTACGAGTCGGGCCACCATTCCGAAGCCGCCGACAATCGAGCCCCGCGCCGCCAGCGGCGGCGTCATGAAGCGACTTTCGCGTTAGGCCAGCGGGATTTCCACCGATAACGCCGCGTAAGAGACACGCGGGGGTTTCCGTCCGGGCCGTTTCGGGCCGGTTTCTCCTCTTTTGTTGTAATGGCATGGCTTTCGCCTGGCCCGTAGTGAGCACCACGAAGGGTTGCGAGGGGCTGGATGTGGTCCAGGGGAGCACCTGCTCGTCGCCGACGATCCGGACGAGTTTGCCGCCTGCGTGGTACGCTTGCTCCGGGACGCGAGCCTCGCCCGATTCCTGGCCGAGAACGCTCGCCGCGGTGCTGGAGGAATGCGTTCCGGCAAGATAGGGCGCGGCGCGATCGTTGGCAGCTTTCTCAACGTCCGCATACCGCCCCGGCAAGCAAGGTCTTTGCATTGTAATTTGAGGCCTGCGAAGGTAGATTGTGTGAAAGGTGGCGGAAAGTTATCTTCTCAAGACACGGGAGGTTTCTGCGTGGCTCAAGCAAAACCCGAAGTTAAAGAAATCATAGAGAAATATCGCGAGCAGCTTCTGAACCTTGGCATTCGCGCTCAGCGAATCTACCTCTATGGTTCCCATGCCAAGGGGATTGCCCGTGAGGGCAGCGATATTGACCTGGTGGTTGTGTCTTCAGATTTTTCCTCGCTGAACTTACGCGAAAGGCTAGAAGTGCTCGGGGTGGCGGCTGCGCGCCTCCTGCAACCCATCCAGGCAGCGGGCTATACTCCCGAGGAAATTGCTGCTAAAAGCTATAGTCCTTTTTTGGATGAGATCCTGGCTGCCGAGGCTGTTTCCGTATAGCGCGTCGGCACCCCAACCTGGTCCGTTTCGATCCGGAGCATTCCCTCTCTGCGGCAGCACACACCCACCGCGATGACCTTTTATCAAGAAATTTCTCCGCTGATTTCCTCGGCCATCTTCGGCGCGATCGTGGGGAGCTTCCTGAAAGTCCACATCGTTGGTCCTGCTAAGGGAGGACCATTGCTTTCTCGTCCATCCGACTGCCGAGTGTGCAGAAGACCTCTTTTTTTGGCAACCTTCGTCTTCTCGGCTATGTCTGTCTCAACGGCCATGCGGCTATGCTATCTCCCTTGAGCACTTTGTGATAGGTTGAGAGGCATGAAGTCAGAGGTGCGTGAAAAAACTGTAGGTTACCTTGAATACAAGGCCTTGCTGGACGCCTTTGTCGGGTTGGCCGAACAGGCATTGGAAGGCCAGGTCGTGTCCGTCGTGCTCTATGGCTCGGTGGCGCGAGGCCAAGCCGGACCTGATAGCGATGTGGATTTGCTTCTCGTCCTCCGGGATGCGCCTGCCGCGTATTGGAAACGGCTCCAGTTGCTCTTTCCGATCCTCCGGCGGTTGCGGGAGGACCCGTGCTGGAAGGAGTTGGAAAGGGAAGGGGTGAATCCGTTCCTCAGCTTGCTTGTGCTCTCTTTGGAAGAAGCCGGGGAGAATCGGTATCTCTACCTGGACATGATTGAGGAAGCGAGAATCTTGGTGGACCGGGACGGTTTCTTTCAAGGCAAGTTGCGCGACCTGCGCCGTCGGTTGAAGGAGTTGGGCGCGAAGAAGATTCGGAGGAATGGAGACTGGTACTGGGACCTAAAGCCGGACCTGAAGTTGGGGGATGAGGTTATTTTGTGAAAAGCACGCGCCCGTCGTTTTACTTTGATCGAGAGTATGGAGTAGAGGATGGAGAACAAGCCCTTCAGGATGCTGCCTTTGTATTGAATAAGGTCAAGGAACTTTTAGGTCTTGGAGCCTGACCATCGGAAGGCAAAAACACGCACTATGGCAAGTCGCGCTCATGACTGGTTGAGACAGGCGACGAGGGACTTAGAACAGGCACAAGATTGCCAGCGGGCTGCGCGGCATGAGTGGGGTTTTGTGGAAGGGGCGCCGTTCGAACATTACGGCCCGTTACAAAGCGAGGAAGCTATCCGCTATGCCAGTGAGGTCGTTGAATTCGTGCATTCTAAGGTGGCCTGATAGCCACGCCGTAGAGGACTCGTTGCGCCAATGGGTAGAGAAGATCGTGAAGCATCGAAGCGGCCTGCTCCTTATCGGCTACTTCGGGTCACTAGCGCGGGGAGATTGGGGCGTTGGTAGCGATCTTGACCTGATCGTGGTTGTGGAAGCTTCTAACCTGCCTTTCGAGAGGCGAGCGGCTGAGTGGGATACGACCGAACTTCCTGTGCCGGTAGATCTTCTCGTTTACACCAAGGAAGAGTGGCAATCCCTAAGCAAACGAAAACGCTTTGGGGAAATCTTGATGCGGGAAGCTATTTGGGTTTATGAGCGAGAGAGGACAGACACACAGGGGGACGCGAGCCAGCCGTGACCGTTCTCCTGGATGACTCCGCGCTCACCTTTTTATGGTCTTCGTTGTTGGGCCATGGTGGGCAGCTTCTTCAACGTCTGTATTGTCCGGCTGCCCAAAGGCGATTCGCTCGTCTCTCTGCTACCGCACTGTCCCCACTGCAAGACCCCCATCCCTTTTTTGAGCTGAGCCCCTTGTTCGAAACCAGCGGTGCGAGTAAAATAGCGTATTTATCGCGGTCGGGGAGAAGTCCGTCAGGGTATGAAATCGACGAAACGAGATTCTTAGGATGGAGATGTCTCTGGCTCCCGAGAATACGGACGCCGTGTTATTGTGCGGCGGTAAAGGAAGTCGCCTGGCCCCGCTCACCCAAAGCCTGCCTAAACCTCTGCTCTTTGTGGGGGAGCGCCCATTTCTGTTTTACCTGCTGCAAAACCTGCGTCGACAGGGATTTCGTCGCTTCATCCTTGCCACCCACCATTTGAGCGAAAAATTCACAGACTTCTTGGACGATCATCACGAGTTTGTCCCACAGACGGTCGTGGTTTTCGAGCCAGAGCCTCTGGGCACGGGAGGGGCGCTCCGCCACGCAGCGGCCTTCGTCCGCTCGCCCGTTTTTGTCGCGCTCAACGGAGATTCGTTCATCCCGCAGCCGCTTGGCCCGGTTTTGAGCAGTCATGTGCGGGCGGGGAACGCCTTCACGATGGTAGCGGCAAGGGCAGAGAATGTCATCGGGGGGGTGGCGGGCAAGGGTGCGCTAGAGTTCGGGCCCACGGGAGAGCTCAAGGGACTTTCCACCGGCGATCGCAACCGGCAGTGGGTGAATGCGGGCGTATACGTTTTAGATCGAGACCTGGTGTCGTCTTGGCCAGCGGGGTGTTACGATCTTGAACGCAATCTCAAGAATCTGCTAGGCCAAAGGAAAGGATGTGTCTTCTTTTCCCCAAGCCGTCTCCTTGATATCGGCACGCCTGAATGCTTCGCCGAGGCGAAACAAATGCGAGAATTTTTCGTTCCAGAGGTCACCTCATGAATGGATATCGGGTTTCTTTTGGTCACATCGAGGTCGGCGAATCGGGAAGGAGGTATTTAGATCAGGCGTTAAGCCGCAATTGGGTCTCCGAAGGGACGAACGTCCAGATGTTTGAGACCCGCTTTGCGGGGCGATTCGGCTACCGCCACGCGATTGCGACGAGCTCTGGAACCGACGCGGGAATCGTCGCCGCCGCGGCGTTGACCGAGCTTGGGGCCAAGCGAGGCGATGAGGTGATCACGCCGGCGCTGGCATTTACGGCAACTGCGAACTGCGTCCTGGCTGCCGGTCTGGTGCCTAAGTTCGTCGATGTGGAGCTCGAAACCCTGAATATCGATCCGGCCCTGATCGAGGATGCCATCACACCCCGCACCAAAGCGATTCAAGTGGTCCACACGATGGGGAAGCCCTGCAGGATGAAAGAGATTCTGGAAATCGCCGCCCGCCATAAGCTGGCCGTAATTGAAGATTGTTGCGAAGCGCACGGGGCGACTTTGGGCGGCAAGGTGGTGGGCTCGTTCGGCGGGTTCGGCTTGTTCAGTTTTTATGCCGCCCATCTCATCTGCAGCGCCGAGGGCGGGATGATCGTCACCGATAGCCAGAAGCTTGCGGATCTTTGCCGCTCGCTGCGCACCCATGGGCGACGCGGGGGTCAGCTCTACTTTCATTTTGACCGCGTGGGGTACAACTCCAAGATGAACGACCTCGAGGCGGCGATCGGCTTGGAGGGGCTGGAGCAATTCGACCAAAACTTCGAAACTCGCCGCCGCCATCGCCGGCGTCTGCTGGAGCTCATTGCACCTCTCGAAGAGCATCTCATTCTTTATCCCGACGGTTCGGGTGAGGTCATCTCGCCCCACGCCTTCCCCCTGGTTTTGAGGAACGAGAAACGCTCGGTCGAAGGCTTATACGAGCATTTGGAAAAGCATGCCATCCAGTGCAAGACCCTTTTTGGCTCGCTACCGACGCAGCACCGGGCCTTTGCGTTCTTGGGTTACAAATCCGGCGCTTTTCCCATCGCAGAACGGGTCGGTCGCACCGGCCTCCATTTCGGCCTCCACCAGTATCTGAAGGATGATGACATCGAGCATGTTGCGGAAACCCTGCGCGCCTATTTCGCTTAACCGGGAGTCATAAAGAGGATGCTCGATAAGAAGGAAGCGCTTTCCTTGTATCAGAAGCTCGTCCTGGTGCGCCTGGCGGAGGAGACGATTCGGGAGGAGTATTTCAAGGACGAGATGAAGACGCCGGTCCATTTGGGGATCGGCGCCGAGGCGATCTCGGTTGGGGTTTGTCACTGCCTTCCTTCAGGGACGAAGACTTTCGGTACTTACCGTAACCACGCGCTCTATCTTGCCGTGACCGGCGACACCGACGGCTTTTTCGCCGAGCTTTACGGAAGGCTATCCGGGCCGGGGAAGGGAAAGGCGGGCTCGATGCATCTCTGTGCTCCGGAGCACGGCCTGATGGCGACCTCCGCGGTGGTGGGCACGACCATTCCCTTGGCCGTGGGCGCCGCGCTGGCGAACGCCTATCGCAAGACTTCTGATGTCGTTACGGTCTTTTTCGGCGACGGCGCGGTTGAAGAGGGCGCATTTTGGGAAAGCCTCAACTTTGCCAGCCTCAAGCGGCTGCCGGTTTTGTTTGTGTGCGAGGATAACGGCTTGGCGATCCATGCCCACGCGCGGGAGCGCCGCGGCTTCCGATCGATTCCCGATGCCGTGCGCGCTTTCGAGTGCCATCTCGGGGCGGGGGACGGCAGCGATATCGTGGACGTGGTGCAAAGCACGCGCGCGATGCTCGGGCAGATGTCCCAGGAGCCTAAGCCCGGGTTTCTCCATTTCACGTATTTCCGGTTTCTCGAGCACGTGGGGCCGAGAGAGGATTTCGATGCGGGCTATCGGGAAAAGCCGAGCCCGCAAGAGCTGGAGCGGCTGGATCCGGTGCGGCGCTTGGAAAGGGAGCTATTGCGCCGCGGTGTGGCCCCGAGCGCGCTTGAGACCATCCGGGCGGAGGCCTCGGCGAAGGTCAGGCGCGGTGCCGAAGAGGCGCAAAAAGCTCCCTTTGCTCCCCCTGCGGAGCTCACCACGGATGTATGGACGTGAAATCTCTCATGACCTTTAGGGAGGCTCTGAACCTGGCTTTGGTCCGGGAGATGGAGGAGGATCCCTCCGTTTTCGTCTTCGGCCTCGATGTCGCCGACCACAAAAGAATCTTCGGCAGTACCCAGAATCTGGTCGAGAAGTTCGGCACGGAAAGGTGCTTTGGCACGCCGCTTTCGGAAGATGCCATGACCGGCGTCGCTCTTGGCGCGGCCATCTCCGGTCTTAGGCCTGTCCATGTCCACATCCGCGCCGACTTTCTCCTCCTCGCGATGAACCAGATCGGGAACATGATGTCGAACCTGCGCTATATGAGCGGCGGGAAGCTTACGATCCCTTTGGTCCTGCGCGCGGTTATCGGACGCGGTTGGGGACAGTCCGCGCAGCACAGCAAATCGCTGCACGGTATATTCGCCCATTTTCCAGGTCTCAAGGTTGTCGTTCCGACAACCCCTCAGGATGCTTACGGCCTTCTGCGCGCCTCGATTCGGGATGATAATCCAGTGATTTTTCTCGAGCACCGCTGGCTCTACGACATCTCCGGCGAGGTAGACGAGAATGAAGCGGCCGCGCTGGGACAGGCTGCGGTCCGCCGCGAGGGCGATGCCGTTACGTTGGTGTGTACTTCCTGGATGAATGTCGAAGCGCTGAAGGCCGCCGAGATTCTTTCGCGGAGAGGGGTTGAGGTGGAAATCGTCGATGTGCGCACCGTCACGCCCCTCGACGAAGAGACGATCGTCAGTTCCGTCAACCGAACCCGCCATTGCGTGGTCGCGGACTACGACTGGATTTTTTGTGGTTTTGGGGCCGAGCTTGCAGCCGTGATCGGTCAAGGATGCTTCGGGCGCCTCAAGCGGCCGGTGGAGCGGCTCGGGTTTGCCCCGGCTCCCTGCCCTACGACCCGGCCGCTCGAGAATCTTTTCTATCCCTCAGCGCCGACCATCATCCGCGCCGTTGAGAAGCTTTTGGGGCTTGCGGAGACCGACTTGCGCGGGGAGTCCTTTTATAGCTACGAGCAGCGCTTCAAAGGTCCCTTTTGAGCGAGTGCTATGGCGGACCTCAAGTATCGGAAAGTATACTTAGCAGGGCATACGGGGCTGGTTGGCTCGGCGCTCGTGCGGCGCTTTTCCCGGCGCGAGGGGATCGACTTGGTCACTGCGACCAGAGCCGAGCTCGACCTCACGGATGGGAGGGCGGTGGAGTCTTTCCTTCAAAGGGTGAGACCCGATATCGTCCTCGTCGCCGCCGGGAGGGTGGGCGGGATCCTTGCCAACTCGCTTTACCCTGCCGAGTTTGCCTACCAGAACCTGATGATCCAGGCCAACTTGATTCACGGCTCGTGGAAGGCGGGCGTTAACAGGCTTGTCAATTTTGGCAGCGCCTGCATGTATCCCAGGGATTGCCGCCAACCCATGAGTCCGGATGCGCTCCTCAGCGGCAAATTGGAACCGACGAGCGAACCTTACGCGATCGCGAAGCTGGCGGGACTTTCCCTGTGCTCGTCGTACAACCGGCAGTACGGCACGAACTACATCACGGCGGTGCCGTGCAACCTGTACGGTCCCGGGGACGTCTTCGAGCCCACCCAGTCGCATGTGATTGCGGCCCTGCTGCTCAAGTTTCACAAGGCCCGTGCCGAAGGCGCCCGCAGCGTTGAGGTATGGGGCGACGGACGGGCGCGGCGGGAGTTTCTCTATGTCGACGATTTAGCCGAGGCGTGCGAGCTTCTGGTGCGCTCTTACCAGGGCGCAGAGCCCATCAACATTGGCTCGGGGCAATTCAGCACCGTGAGTGAGCTGGCACAAGCCGTCGCCGCTGCGGTGGAGTACAAAGGCGAGATCCGCTGGGATGTGTCCCGCCCTGCCGGGGCGCCGGATAAACTCCTCGACTCCAGCGCGGTCAAGGCGCTCGGGTGGTCTCCTAGGACTGATCTGCGTGCAGGGTTAGAGCAAACCTATGCGTGGTTTTTAGCGAACCATGCGAGCTGAGAGACCCAAACGATGAAATTTTTGGTCACGGGAGGGGCGGGCTATATTGGGTCGATTCTGGTTCCGCACCTCTTGCAGCACGGCCATGAGGTCACCGTCATCGACAACTTCATGTACGGCCAGACATCGCTTCTGGACTGTTGTCACGATCCCAAGCTCAGAATCGTGCGCGGCGATGCGCGGGATGGGCGGCTGGTGGCGGAGCATCTCAAGCCGGCTGATGCCATCTTTCCGCTCGCCTGCCTCACCGGCGCGCCGGTTTGCGACAAGGACCCGTTTGCGGCGCGCTCGGTGAACCTGGATGCCGTGAAGATGATTCTCAAGCTCCGAAACCGGGAGCAGTGGATCCTTTTCCCCACGACCAACAGCGGCTACGGCGTAGGCCAGAGCGGCATTCATTGCACCGAAGCAACCCCGCTCGCTCCGATCTCGCTTTACGGCCGGCTGAAAGTCGAGGCTGAGGCCGCGCTTCTCGACAGCGTGAACACGATCACGCTGCGCCTGGCGACGGTCTTTGGGATCAGCCCGCGCATGCGCCTGGACCTGTTGGTCAACGATTTCACGTACCGGGCGGTGACCGACGGGTATGTCGTCCTGTTCGAGTCCCATTTTAAGCGCAATTACATTCACGTGCGCGATGTCGCGCGCGCCTTTACGCATTGCCTGGATCGCTTTGAAACGATGAAGGGGGGACCGTATAATGTCGGGCTCAGCGATGTCAATTTGTCCAAGCGCGAGCTGTGCGAGGAGATCAAAAAGCAGGCTCCCCATTTTTATTTCGTCGAATCGGCCATCGGCAAGGATCCCGACCAGCGAAATTACATCGTGAGCAACGAGAAGGTCGAGCGCACGGGCTTTAGGGCCTCGATCTCGCTGCAAGCGGGCATCGCGGAGCTGATTCGAGGTTACCAGGTGCTGCGCCGGCTGGGTTATTCCAACGTCTGAAACCATGGCGGCGTTGAACTTGATGCGGTTTGGTACCCATGTCTCGTTTAGATTTGGTGTTGGTCAATCCCGGTAGCCGTCGGCAAGTCTACCAGTCTCTGGCGCCCACGCTGGCGGCGATCGAGCCTCCGGTATGGGCCGGCTTGATGGCCACGTTCATTCACAAGCGAGGCTTTTCCGTCCAGGTGATCGATGCCGAAGCCGAAGATTGGACGGTGGAAGAGGCGGCGCAACGAGTCGTCGAAATGGCTCCGTCTTTGGTTGCCATTGTGGTCTATGGACATCAACCCTCGGCCTCGACGCAAATTATGCCGGCTGCCAGCGCGTTGTGCCGGGAGCTCAAAGAGTTGGCTCCGGACCTTAAGACGGTTCTGGTCGGCGGCCACGTCGCTGCCCTGCCGGAGCGCACGCTACGGGAGGAGCAGGCCGATTTCGTCTGTGGCGGGGAAGGGCCATACACCCTGCTGGAACTCCTGCAGGCCGTGAAATCGGGCCGCTCCGAAGATTACCGCAACGTGCGCGGTCTTTGGTACCGGGAGGACGGTGAGCTCAGGGCGAATCCACCCGCTCCATTGGTCAAGAACCTGGATGCGGAGATGACCGCTGTGGCGTGGGAGCTCCTGCCGATGGCGCGATATCGAGCCCACAACTGGCATTGCTTCGGTGTTCCAGAACGCCAGCCGTATGCGGCGTTCTACACCACGCTTGGTTGCCCCTACCACTGCAGCTTCTGCTGTATTCAGGCCCCTTTCAAGAGCGGGGAGAAAGAATCGGGCTACAAGGAAAACGTCAACACCTATCGCCTCTGGAGTCCCGATGTTGTCCTTCAGCAGATTGACCGGCTGGTTCGGGACTACGGGGTCCAAAACATCAAGATTGCGGACGAGATGTTCGTCCTGAATCCCAGGCACGTGGCGGCAATCTGCGACCGCATCATCGAGCGGCGCTATAAACTGAACATCTGGGCTTATGCCCGGGTGGACACCGTCAAGGGCGACATCGTGGACAAGCTCAAGGCAGCCGGGTTTAACTGGCTTGCCTTCGGCATCGAGTCCGCGAGCGCCCGCGTGCGTGATGACGTGCAGAAGGGATTTGGGCAAGAGGAGATTTTCGAAACAATCGAGAAGGTCCGGTCAGCAGGCATCAACGTGATTGCCAATTTTATCTTTGGCCTGCCCGAGGATGATCTGGAGAGCATGGAAGAGACTCTCCAGATGGCTCTGGACCTCAATTGCGAATTCGCGAATTTCTATTGCACCATGGCCTACCCCGGTTCTCCACTGTACGACCTGGCCCGGCAAAAAAGGTGGCGGCTACCCGAGAAATGGTCCGGTTACTCGCAGCACTCCGTGGACGCCCTTCCGTTGCCCACCAAGTACTGTTCGGCCGGGGAGGTGCTGCGGTTTCGCGACCGTTCTTTCCAGGTTTACTTGAGCAGCCCTAAGTACCTCGAGATGATTGCGCGGAAATTTGGCGGCGAGACGGCACAACACGTCCAAGAGATGGCGAGTTACAGGCTGGAGCGGTTACATGCATGAGGTTGTCGGAGCGCAGGTGGTTACCGGGCTTTCTGCTTCTGCCACGTGACGGCGCCTACGGCCCTTTGCCCTTTCGATGATTATCAGCCGGACTCCATTTCGCATCTCGTTTTTCGGCGGGGGAACAGACTACCCGGTTTGGTTCCGCGAGAATGGCGGGGCCGTTCTGGCTACCACCATTGATAAATACTGTTACATCACCTGCCGCTATCTTCCCCCGTTTTTCGACCACCGTAGCCGCATCGTGTGGTCGAAGATCGAGCTTGTGAAGGAGGCGGAGGAAATACAGCATCCGGCCGTGCGGGAGGCGCTACGCCTTCTTGGCATCACGGAAGGCGTTGAAGTCCATCACGACGGCGATCTCCCGGCGCGTGCTGGTCTTGGCTCCAGTTCTGCATTTACGGTGGGTTTGCTGCATGCCTTGTACGGCCTCAAGCGCGTCATGCCGACCAAAAGCCAACTGGCGCAGGATGCCATCCGCATCGAACAGGAGCGACTCAAGGAGAATGTGGGGTCGCAGGATCAAGTCCTGGCGGCGTTCGGCGGGTTTAATCGGGTCGAGTTTTCCGCTTCGGCGAGCTCAGGGCAAGCCGGCAAAAACGATTTTCGCGTTATTCCAATTATCCTAAAGCCAGAGCGGCTGAGACTTTTGCATGACCACTTGCTGCTTTTTTTCACCGGCTTGTCCCGCGATGCCTCAGAAATTGCCGGGGAGCAGATTCGGGTGACCCGTCGGAAGCGAGAAGAACTCAAGGCCATGCGCCAGATGGTCGAGGAGGCCATAGGCATCCTCAGCGGCGATGGGGATATTGCCGCGTTCGGCAGGCTGCTTCACGAGGGTTGGCTACTCAAAAGGAGTCTCACGGAGAAGATTTCGAACCCCGTGGTCGATGAAATCTACGAGACCGCAAGAAAAGAGGGTGGCATCGGTGGTAAGCTTCTCGGTGCCGGTGGCGGGGGTTTTCTCCTTGTCTTTGCTCCTCCCGAGGTTCACCCCGGGCTCAAAGGAGCGTTGGGCCGCCTGTTGCATGTGCCTTTTAAATTTGAGTCTCATGGCAGCCAGATCATCTTCAACGAGCCAGGGGCAGCGGGTTAAGGGGGCGGGCGGTTGTGAAACGCCCGGGTACCCAATGTCGGAAGCACGAGGTTGATTATCTTGATGCCTCCTTTCATTTCGCTAACCTATGCCCTCTTCGTGCTCTTTGTTTTCGGGGCGGTCGTGGGCAGCTTCCTCAACGTCTGCATTGTGCGGCTGCCCAAGGGGGAATCGCTCGTCTCTCCGCCTTCGCACTGTCCCCACTGCAAGACCCCCATCCCTTTTTATGACAACATCCCGTTGATTAGCTACGTGTGGCTCGTGGGGCGATGCCGCTTCTGCCCCGCCAGAATTTCGCCGCGCTATTTTGTCGTTGAGCTCTTGATGGCTTTATTAGCCGCAGCTCTGTGGCTCCGCTTTGGCTTTGGGATCGTTCTTGTCGTGGGGTTTGTATTTGTGGCGGCCCTCGTTGTCATCTCGTTTATCGATCTCGATGTACGCATCGTGCCGGATATCATCAGTCTTCCCGGGATCGGGGCGGGACTCATAGTGTCAATAGTCAATAGTCAATGGTCAGCGGTCCAATCCTCGCTCCTTCCCTCGCCGCTGAGTTCTTTTCTTGGCATTCTTTTTGGCGGCGGCATTCTCCTCTTCGTGGCTTGGGGATACCAGTTTCTGACCGGCAAAGAAGGAATGGGAGGGGGCGACGTGAAACTCCTCGCCATGATCGGCGCCTTTCTCGGGTGGCCGTCGGTTCCGGTGACGCTCTTTTTGGCTTCTTTGAGCGGTTCCGCTGTTGGTATTGCTCTCATGGCGAGTAGAGGCGTGAACATGAAGTATGCGCTTCCCTTTGCGCCGTTCCTTTGCCTGGGGGCTGTCCTCCACCTTTTTTTTGGCAAGCAAATAATCGCGTTTTACTTTCAGCTAAATTAGTAAAAAACACTGTCATCTTATCCCATAAATTGTCAAAATTACGCTATTTGTCATTGGCTAATTCGGAAGATGCTTGGCAGGGCCTTCTATTTTTTAAAAAACTAATTCTTTTCAGTACCTTAGGTCATTGTCTCCGGCAAGCCCTAATTGGCATGTATTTAGCTTACTCACCATGGCAAATTGAAGACGCCGTCATCGGAATATACGATATGAACCTGCCGATGACAAATAATGGGATTTATATAAGAGAGAGGGTAGGACAATGACACGGCAAAAAGTTCAATGGCAAGCGGGCTTCACCCTTATGGAGCTAATGGTAGCCATGGCTGTTTCGATGATTGTCCTGGCCGTCGGGACGCCGAGTTTTCTTGCCTGGTTGCCCACATTAAGGCTATCCTCTGCGGCCCGCCAGATCGCAACTGATCTCCAGGTGGCGCGGATGAGGGCGATCTCGCAAAACGCTTCGTACACGGTGAGCTTCAACGCGGGCGCCGGGACCTACGCTTACGGGAGCGACTCGCGCGATATTGGTCAGCAATACCCGGGGATCTCGATAGCATCGGTTTCTCCTTCGAACCCGCAATTCAGCCCGCGCGGCACCGCGAGCGGGAGCGTGACGATTACTTTGAATAACGGGACGACCTCAAAGCTAGTATGCGTGAAGCCCGTCGGGCGAGTGAATATCGCAGATAGTAGTTGCACGTAATCGTAATTAGTGAATGGGAGTGGCGAATGGATAAAAAGAGACGCCTCACGGCTGATACGGGCTTCACGCTGGTCGAGATTCTGGTGGCGATGACGATATTTGCCGTCGCGGTTTTGGGGCTGGCGATCGGGGCGACTTCGGTCATGAGAGCGAATCAGACGAGCTATTTCAACACCGTTGCAACCAACCTGGCGCAGGATAAGTTGGAACAACTTAAGGCCACGGCTGTTTCCCAATTGCCAAATTGTCCCTCGTACACCAGCACCGGCTGCTCCGATACGCAGACTTCCCTCGGGCTCACCTTTAGCCGCAGTTGGCAGATCATCGCCAATTCACCCGTTTCAGGGGTGAACCGGCTCGACGTCAAGATCGATTGGACGGATTATATAAGCCACAGTGTAACCATCTCGTCAGCGGTCAAGCAGTAGTTAGTGAATAGCGAATAGCGAATGGCAAAAAGAAAAAACGGACGGCTTGCGTCTCCCGGAGGCTTTACGCTGGTCGAGATGTTGGTCTCGATCCTGATTACCTCTCTGATCGTCGTGGCGATCTACAGCATCTTCCGCGTGCAGACGCACTCGGTGAAAATTCAGGAGAACCGGTTGGAGGCGCAGGAGTATGCCCGAAGTGTGCTCGATATTATGGTCCGGGAGATTCGAAACGCAGGCTATTTTCCGGTTACGGTGACTGATCTTGTAAATTGTACTCCCACCCTAGGTGGGATTGTCACCGCAGGTGCTCAGACGTTCAGCTTCAATCTTGATGCAGATGCGAATGGTAATTGCGCTGGACCCAATGAAAGGATCGCTTATACATTTTCGGGGGGTAATATTACTAGGGCTGCAGATGGTGGCGCGGCAGAAAGCCTAACGGATAGTAATGCCACTAACCTCCAGTTGATTTACTATCCGCAGCAGACCGGTGGCACAGCACCGCCGCCCTACTGTTATGCTTCCTTAGGCGATCTTATAGTTAACGGGGTCACCTGTAGCGGGATTGTCACAGCTAACCTGGCTAATATCCAAAGGGTGTCGATATCAGTAACGGTCCAATCGAAAAATCCTGACGCTGAGTTTGGGGGCCAGTTAAACGCCACCATGACTTCAAATGCGGATCTGCGGAACCGCGGACTTAGTTAATTCGGTTAGGAAAGGACAAATGAGAACCATACTCAGAGATGACCGCGGCATCACCCTGCTGCTTGTGCTTCTCGTGATGACGCTTATTCTCTCGACCACGGGCGCAAGTCTCTTCTTTGGCGGGCTCAATAGCAGGATCTCGAGCAACATCAAGACAGGGCGGGGAGCGATGCACGCTGCGGATGCGGGTATCCAGCATGCCCTAGCGACGGTTCCTATCGGAACAAACTTTAACGGTCTTCTGGCGGGTTCCGTTTCCGGATTCCCTCTGGTCGATGGGAAACCTACCCTCACGGGTTCTCTAGGGGGTTACACTTATACGGTTGTGGTTGACAACGACACGAGCGTAACGGGCGAGACAACCACGAGCGACAACAACCGGATTGTGATTCTCACCTCGACGGCTACCGGATCCACCGGCTCGCAAGCGAAGGTCAGGGCCTACGTCGGGAGGTCAACCGCAACCTGGGTTCCTCCCGGTGCGATTTACGTTCCTGCTGGATCCAACTCAGACGCCGATTTTAACACCTCGGGCACTTTTTTGATCTCGGGCAATGACACAAACTACTCGGGAGATGGCAATGGCGACGGCAGGGCGGATAGCACAAGCGCCGGTCCCAACGCCCCCATTTACGGCGTCGCGCCGCTGTACGATAGCATTGTGAACGAATTTCTTAACAGCTTGACGAGCACGGAAAAAACGAGGGTTCAGGGCAAGGGCTACAATGGCTCGACATCTCCCGTGACACCAAGCGTTTTTAAGAGCACGGTCTCTTTCAGTGTATCGGATTTGGCTAATAGTTTTAAGAACAATGCCGGTGCCGTCCAGTATCTCAACGGCTATCACGTGACTTCGACCGACTGCCCTTCGCCTCCGGTCAATCCGCCCCCGTCCAGTTGCAGATTCGGCACCGATGCCTCGCCGCAGATAACTTATGTCAAGTCGGATACCAGCACGATAAAGTTCGACAGCGGCAGCACGGTTACTGGAAGCGGAGTGTTGATCCTCGATGGGAAGGCTAACGTGTTTGGCAACTTTGAGTTTCACGGTCTTGTCATCAGCTTAGCTCCTGGGCCTCGCGGAGATGAAAGTACGGAAGACAAACTGAAGCTTAAGCTCAAAAACAACGCGCGAATTTTGGGCTCTCTCATTCTCGGTCCCACGGGGGAGGAGCTTAAATTCGACATTAAAGATACTGCTGCGGTCTACTACAGCAGCCAAGGGACAAATCTGGTTCAGGCGAATTGGGGGAGTTTGTTGCCCCAACCGGCCAAGCTGATCGGTTGGCACGAGTTGATGAATTAGCCGCAATTTGAGCCTTTTTCCGCCCTGTTTGCCTGCCATGGCTTGTGTCTTATTGAGCCGATAATTTGTCAGCTTGCCAATTTCCGTAACAGGTGGGTCGCTCCCGGATGATGTAAGCATCTGAAATTGTTATGTATGGAGAGAATGGCATAGTTTTAGCTATACATCCTAATAGCTGACTGAGAAGGGGCTCGTGGGTTGCGATGATAAGCCGAGGGTGTAAGACTTCAGTGTTGGCGTCTCAGAGGGGTACCGCGCTCCTGCTGGTCGTAATGGTTACGGCCTTGCTTTTCCCCTTATTATTTTCCGGGGTGAGGCACAGCTCATTAAATCTTCAGATGAGCAGCAACCTGAAGCTCGGCGATACTGCGCTTCAGGTCGCGGATACAGGGATCCACCACGCCCTGGCGGTGATCCCGAGCGGCGGTAATTTCACGTACACTTCGACCACGCCGATTGTGTCGGCTAGCCATCCGACATTGACCGGATATAGCTACTCCGTGACAGCGATTAACACTGCCGGAGATACCCAGGCGATTCTGACGTCTACGGCAACAGGTCCAAACAGTGTGCAGAAGGTAGTCACGGCGTATATCAGCCGCGGCACCTACGGCCTGGGTGCGACAAGCCTCGCCGGCTCGACTGCTGCCGCCACAGAAACCAACTTTTCCGGAACCGCGTTCACCATCAACGGCACTGACGGGTGCGGCGCCGCCCCAGCGGTCCCTGGGATCGCTGTCACCGACCCGGCTCTCCAGACTGAGATCACCAACAGCACGACCTCGGATGGCGGGCTGGCATCTAACCAGATGAGCCTCGTCACCGGTACGGGATCAAGCCCGAGCGTGACCGTTGTCTCGCCGATGTCCCAGACCGTTTCGCAAATGGCCGATGCGTTTCTGGCCCGGACGCACACTGTACTAGAGGGAGGCAATTACAGTAGCGGTTCGTGGGGAACGGCAGCGGAACCCAGAATTACTCGAATCGACGGCAATGCACAGCTCACCGGCACTATAGAGGGTTACGGCGTGCTGATCGTGGACGGCGTTCTCGATCTAGCGGGTAACTTCACCTTCAATGGCCTCGTCATAGCGCGGGGCGATATCCAAGTTCAGGTCACGGGGAATGCGGGTATTAACGGAAGCTTGATGCTCGGAGAGAGTCTTACTTATGACCCCCAAGTCGAGCTTGACGTGCGAGGAAACGCCACGATCCGCTTCAATAGCTGCAACCTGAGCTCCGCGGATGCCTGGGTGTCGCTTCCCAAGGTAGCCAAGCTCGTCGCCTGGCACGAAAAGTTAAATTAGATATCTTCTTGTTAGTAGAATTCCGCATCCGGCGCTCGACGACTAATTACAAAATTTGTAAGTCTAAGCTGCTTCCGTAATTTTACACTTCCCCGCTACCATTCTAACCCATTGATTTCTTTAAGCTTGATGTCTGGCACGCTTCTCGCTACAAAAGGTCATCGGGTAACGGTGTGAGAAAAGCCATGCTGGCCAACGGGAATCGAAAAACCAGATCGAAGAGCAAGCAGCGATCAGTGAACTCCGATAAAGGGATGGCCTTAGTCGTTGTGGTGTTTATCAATTTAAAGGTGAGCAGTCACCACAAGACCGGCACGATGGCATTCTTTGCCACGGAGGCCGGCTTGCAGCATGCGTGGAGAGAGTTGGAAAACGGTGACGGGCTAAATGACTTTGACGCTGTCCATGCCTCGTCGCCGGGAACAGTGATTGTATCCAACGGGGCTTTTTCCGGCAGTACCTACTCTGTGACTTTGCTCGAGTCGGTCAGTAATCCGAAGAAGATTCGTATCGCTTCGGTAGGGGTCGCACCGAACAATTCTCAGGCCCGCTTGGAGGTATGGCTGCAAAGAGATTTGGGAACCGCCCCTAAGGCGCTGGTAACCAATGGCGATTTGAAGCTTAACGGCAACCCGAAAGTCATTGGCACGCGCGGCGGGGCCCATTCCAACGACGATATGCAAGTCTCGGGCAACGCGGCTGTTGAGATGGCGAACGGCCTCACCGCGTCCAACTCGGTTACCGGTGGAGGCGGGGTGAGCGACGGGATGGATATCACGGGCACCCCATGCATCGGTAGCGCAGCCTGCGCGTCCAATCCGCAGCCCGACGAGTACGAACTCAACTCTACCGCAGAAAGAAACGCATATGAGGCCGGCCACAACAGCGAGCCGACCTATTCGATTCCGAAAATTAACCCTGCCGATTATGCGAGCGCTGTGGCCGGAAATGCTGCCGGTTATATCCTTAAAGCAGACTGCAGCGTCGTGACGGGGTCCGGC
>JACPAM010000186.1 GCA_016180805.1 Deltaproteobacteria bacterium
TCTTTTCTCTTCGCTTTTCTCCACTGGCGCAGAATTGTAGCGTCGATCAGTTCCATCCTATGGGCGAGTAGGTTGTGATAATAAGGTCTCTAGGTTACCCTAACCAGAAGGTAAAAACCTTTTATTCTGCGCCTACTATTATGAGATTCCCTAAGCCCCCACAACTCATGACTCCGGAGGAGTTGGCGGACTTTGTTCGGAAATTAATAGTTGAACGCTGGCCCGAATCGGACTCAATAGACTATAAATATGCGATCAATTCCGGCACGCAAACAGGCCGACTCGAGCTTGCCAAGGACATTTCGTCCTTCGCAAATGAGTTAGGGGGCACTCTGCTATACGGTGTCCCAGAAACCGAGGAGAACGGGGTTCCGGTACCGGGTCCAACAGGCACGATTCGATTGCTTTTTCCGTCAATCAAATCATGTGGGTGAGGGAGCGGACGCGCGGAGTGTCACGGATTTTACGGCGGGGCAGGACACCATAGTTCAGTGGTGCGATAGCGCAGCTTATGGAGATTCTCCAGCTAAAAGATGCCACGGGATAGCCACAATTTTTTCGTGGAGGCGCTTGATCTCTTGCCCATTATACGCCGCGACGTCGGCCTTTCGATCCTGCCGATCTTTATGTCCGGCACACCGGCTTAGAAGCCGCTGCTTATACTTTCACGTTTTCGTAATTCCAAAAACAAGAAAGTGTGCAGCAAAGCCGGGAACATGTAAGCCTCTGTGAGGCCGAACTCATCCTACTTCGCGGCAAGGCCCAGAAATTATCTGCTTGGCTATCGCCCTCTCCATATTGTATTCTTCGAAGGCACAGTGGCTGGCATCGAAACGAGGTTGCAGGAGTGCTAAGATTTTGGCGATGATCGGAAAGGGAGGAAGCAGTGAAAAGCGTTAGAATGGCCAAAGATCCAAACCATGCATGCTTCACGAAGCACCTGCAAAAGCTGGTCAAAACCCACGGGGGAAAATGGGTCGTAATCGCCGGAGGCTCTCTAATCGGAGTCGCGTCCGAAGGGGAATTAAAAAAACTGACCGCATTAGCCCGCAAGCGCCACCCTAAGGACATCCCGCTGATCGCCCCGATCCCGCGCAAAGAGGATGTTGAGTGCATTCTGTAATCATCCGCTACCAGCTTCTTCACAGGCGGTGGTTGCCAATCATCCCCGTGCTTTTGAGGTGGCGTGGGGTGTCGGTCCGGAGCGAGGCTTATCTTGACTCCGGCGCCTTCTACAGCATCTTCAAAGTAGGCGTCGCAGCCGAACTTGGTGTTGATCTCTCTCGGGCTAAGGAGCGGATGTTTGTCGTAGCGGATGGGAGTTTCATTCCGGCTAAGCTAGTTAAGCTCCCCGTAGAGTTAGTTGGGAAGCGGAAAATTGCGGAAGTGGCCTTTTCGGACAGGCTGAACATCGGATTCAACCTCCTTGGGCGGAAAGATATCTTCGAAAGCTTCGACGAGGTTATCTTTCGGGAGTCCCGAAGAGAAATCGAGCTCAGGTGGGCGTAGGAATAGAAGCCGCGCCATCGCTCAGCGCCTGGCGAGAGGGAACACCATGGCGGCGCTGGGTCAGCGGCGCAAGCCCTTTTATGGCTGGGTGATTGTCGGCGTCGGGTTCTTCGCCCAACTCCTCACCGGTATCTCTTTCCAGGCCTTTTCCACGTACCTAGTCCCCTTGGGGCAAGAGTTTGGGTGGAGCCGAACCGCGCTCGCGGGTCCGCGCTCCATCACGCAGGCAGAAACCGCGCTCCTGGGGCCGGTGGATGGCTACCTTGTGGACCGTTTTGGCCCGCGCGTCGTCATGACCATGGGCGTGGTGCTCCTTGGACTGGGGATGGTGCTCTTCGGCCTCATGAGCAACATCTGGCAGTACTACGCCGTCAACATCGTCATGGGATTCGGGACAAGCTTCGCCGGCATATTGGTCGTCTCCACGGCCGTGAACAGTTGGTTCCGCCGCAAGCGCACCCTCGCTATGGCTGTCACCACCATCGGGTTCTCGCTGGCGGGGATCATTGCCGTTCCCATCATCGTGTGGATCCAGACGACCATGGGGTGGCGGACGGCGGCCGTCGCCTCAGGCATCACCGTGTGGGTCATCGGCATACCAGCGGCCATGCTCCTCAAGCGCAGCCCGGAGAAGATGGGACTGTTGCCGGATGGAGACCTGCCAGGCCAGGTCGAGGCGCCGCAGACCATCTCATCGGGCCACTCCTCCGGCGGCGGAAAGCTCGATTTCACTCTGCGCGAGGCTCTGCGCTCTTTTTCCTTCTGGTTCATTGGCATCGGCAACGGACTCAACATACTTATTATGTCCGCCGTCTTCGTCCACCTGTTCGTGCACCTTGAGCAGGGCGTAGGCATCTCCCGCGGCAGCGCGGCGCTGGCCTTCACATTCATGAACGCAATAAACATCGCCGGGCGGCTGGTGGGAGGGTTCCTGGGCGACCGCTACCCGAAGAACCTCCTCCTGGGAGCGGGAATGTTCGGCACAGCGGTCTCGCTTGTCCTGCTGGCCTTTGCCACCTCCATCTGGCCTGTGCTCGGGTTTGGGGCGATCTACGGCTTTTGCTGGGGGATGCGCACGCCGCTGGTCAACTCGATTTCCGGCGACTATTTTGGCCGCGCGTCGTATGGAAAGATCACCGGCGTGCTCCAGTTGCTCTCCTCGCCGCTCGGCTTCAGCGGCCCCGTCCTGGCGGGGCTTCTAGCGGACATCCAAGGACACTATCAGACCGTCTTCCTCACCTTCACCGTCCTGGCCACCGTATCGGGGGTGGTGTTTTTCCTGGCACGTCCCCCCGCAGTGCCGGAGCGGTTACAAGTGAGCGAGCCGACCTTGCCGTGAAAATGGCACAAACTCCCATGGACCTAAGTGTCAGAGGATTTTTTTTAAGGTTGGCCGCGCAGCCGGTGAGTTTCCTGCCAGTCGATCTCCAATGTCCCAGGGTCTACAGCGACCTTGTAGATGTCGCGCGCGGCCTGCGGGGAGACGAGTTCGTTGAGCACGTCTTCGCGGACTGCCTCGGGGTCGCGCTCCTCGGGCAAGCCCACGCCGCCCCCGCCGGAGCTCTGCTTCCTGATTGCATCGCCGTCTTTGAGCTGGTACATGCGGTGGGGTTTGAGGTGGATGCGCTCCTCGCCGCGCTCCAGATAGCTGCGGCTGGGGAGTGAGGAGTGGCCGTCCAGCGCGCCGGAAGGCAGGGTCACGTCGCCGTCCGTGCTGCCGGTAGCCATACCCGCCTCGCCGCCCCGGTTCTCCGCCTCCCAGAGCATGCCCGCGCCCCCGCGCCAGCGGCCGGCGCCCATCAGGTCGGTGGCCAGCTCGTACCTGAGCATCCGCCACGGAACGCGCACCTCCATCTCCTCCACGTTGCCGCGGCGCACCGAGGCGAGCGAAGTGATGTTGCACGGCCCGTTCGGCCCGTCGTAGCCCCAGGTGGCGCCGGCCGAGCCGTCGAAGTCGAAGGAGGTGCGCACGTAGCGCTCGCCGCTTCGCGGGTCGACGCCGAACACGTAGTCGCCCCGCCGCCGTCCCCAGCCGGCCATCGCCCGCTGCGGGCGCGCCTGGGACATCGCTTGTTGCACCGCTTCGGCCACCTGCATGCCTACGTTCACCGGCGAGGCGCCGACGGTGGCCGGGTACTGCGCGTTGACCACCCGCCCTTTTGGGTTGATGATCTTGACCGGCCTGAGCGAGCCTTCGTTGTGGTAGTCCGCCAGCTCGGGGTCCAGCGTGCACAGGATGATCGCCACCGCCTGGGAGTAACTTGCGGCGTAGATCATGTTCACGAAGCCCTTGCGCTGGGCATCGCTGCGCGAGAAGTCCAGGGTGATCTCGTCGCCGCGCACGGTCAGGTCCACCCGCACCCAGACCGGCTCGTCCAGCACCGTGCCGTCGTCGTCGGTGTCATCTCGTTCAGTGAGACGAGCACCGTCTCGGGGCCATAGTGCTCCACCAAGTCCAGCACCCGCTCCTCTGCCAGGGTGGTGGCGGCGATCATGGCGTAGTTGTCGATGCGAATGCCCTTTGGATAGCGAACGTTGTTCCAGATAAGCTCGAAGATGTCCGTGCGCTCCCTGCCCCGGTCGAACACTTTTATCGGCGGGATGCGGATGCCCTCGGCGTGAATGTCGTAACCGTTCGCGAAGTAGCCGCCAGGAAAAGCGCCCCCCGTGTCCTCCTGGTGGCCGCGGACCATGGTAAAGAACAGCAATTTGCCGTTGTAGAAAATGGGGCGGATGAAGCCCCAGTCCGGCAGGTGGGGGCAGTGAGCGCCGTATGGGTCATTGGTCAGGATCACGTCGCCGGGATGGAGGTCCTCGCCGAACTTCTCGTACACGGCCTGGATGGCCAGCCCGGTGGCCATGAACTGGTTGGGCATGCCCAGCGGCGCGGTGATCATCTGGCCGTCCGCGCCCCAGAAGCCCACCGAGACGTCGCGTAACTGGCCGATCAGGTAGTTCTGGCAGGTGCGCTCCAGGAGGTGGCGCATCTCGCGACACGTGGTCTGCATGTGGTGCCATACTGTCGCCAGCGTGGTGGGGTCGATGGTAATGTCTTTATTCTGTGCCATGGATGCCTTCCTCTTTTTTACGCCGTCGCCGCGTGCAACAGATAGTTCTTGTACGAGTCCACCTGGCAGGCGAAGCCCGGCGGGATGACCACTGTGGTCGTCCGCTCCTCGATCACCGCCGGGCCGATGATCTGGTTGCCGCTGAGCAGGCGGTCGCCGTCATAGACCGGCGTGTCCACCTGCCGGCCGTCGAACCAGCACTTACGGCGGCGCTTGGCGGCCGCGGAGGCGTCCGTGCCGCCCTCGGCCAGAACCTGCGCGTGGACAGGCGCATGGGGCACCGATGCCTTCAGGCGGAAGGTCAGGAACTCGATGTCCTGATCGCGCATGCTGAAGCGGTAGGAGGCCTCGTGGCGCTGGTGAAAGGTCTCGACGATCTCGCTGACAAGCTCCGGGGTCACCGGGCCGGAGCCGACCGGCACTTCCAGCTCGTGGAACTGGCGGTTGTAGCGCAGCTCGCAGGTGCGGGACATCACCACCTGCTCGCCCGGCACACCCAGCCGGGCGAAGCCGGCCAGTGCCTCTTGCTCGATCTCCCTGTACAGCCGATCGATGTTGGCCGGGTCCAGACCGCCCAGTCGCACCACGTGGGAGCGCGCGTATTCGCGGCCAAGGGCCATGGCGGTCATGCCATAGGCGCTGTATAGCGCGGCGACCGGCGGTACGATGACCCGCTTGATGCCCAGCGCCCGCGCCAGGAAGGCGGCGTGCACGGGGCCTGCCCCGCCGCCGGCCACCAGCGTCAGGTCGCGCACGTCGTGCCCGCGCATGGTGGACAGCTCGTGGATTTGGTTGGCCATGACCCTGTTGACCGTGGTGAAGAGGGACGAGGCGGTCTCGACCGTACCGAGGCCGAGCTTCTCGCCCAAGCGCGCCACCGCCCGTTCGGAGAGCGCTCGATCCAGCGTGATCTCGCCGCCGAGGAAGTAGTCGGTTGGCACGTACCCCAGCACCACGTCCGCGTCGGTCACCGTCGGCTCCTCGTTGCCCTTGCCGTAGCAGGCGGGGCCGGGGTCGGCGCCGGCGCTCTGCGGGCCCACGCGCAGAACGCCCAAAAGGTCGATCCAGGCCATAGAGCCGCCGCCCGCGCCGACAGAGTGCACGTCCACCATCTTGGTGGCCACCCGCTCCTCGCCCACCCAGTTCTCCGTGGTGGTGGGCACCTCGGCGTTGTGGATCAGCGCTACGTCGAAGCTGGTGCCGCCCATGTCCACCGACAGCAGGTCGCGCTCGCCGACGCGGCTGCCGATCTCGATCGCTCCGGTGGGCGCAGCCGCCGGGCCAGAGTCGAGAACAGTGACCGCCCGGCGCACGCATTCCTCGATCGTCTGCACGAGGCTGCTGCTCGTGACCACCAGCAGTTGCCCGCCAAAGCCCTCATTGCGCAGCCGCTGCTGCAAGTTGGTCAGGAAGCGCGCGATGATCGGGCCGACGTAGGCGCTCACCACGGTGGTGCTAAAGCGCTCGAACTCGCGCCAGACGGGCAGGATCTCGTGGGAGGAGGTGACGTAGACGTTGGGCAGAGTCTCGCGGCAGATCTCTACGGCGCGCCGCTCGCTGTCCGGATTGGCGTAGCTGTGCAGAAAGCCGATGGCCAGCGACTCGATGCCCATGCCGCCAAGCAGCTTAGCCGCCTCGCGTACCTCTTGCTCGTTCAGTGGGGTGAGGATTTGCCCGTCGTGCAGCGTCCGCTCCTCAACCCCGCGGCGCATGTAGCGCGGCACCAGAGGCTTATACGGCGGGAGCACCTGGTTGTACATGTTGCGGTTCTCGATGCCGCGGATGCCGCGCCGGATCTCGATGATGTCGCGGAAGTTCTTGGTGGTGATCATCCCGGTCTTGGCGCCGCGCTTGGTGAGCACCGCGTTGGTGGCTAGAGTTGTACCGAGCACAAGCAACTCCACCTCCGCTAGTAAGTCGCGCAGGCTCTGGTTGAAGGAGCGGGCCGCCTTGCTGACAGCCTCCATAAGACCCCGCTCCGGTGCCTGGGGGGTGGTGGAGGCCTTGAACTGCCGCAGTGCACCGCTCTCGTCGAGCACCAGGCAATCGGTAAAGGTCCCGCCCGTGTCGATGCACAGTCTCTTCATTTCCTGAATCCTATATCCAATAAACTTCTGTTACTCAACGCTCCCACCAGGGAACCCATAGAGCCTCGTGACCATAAATGAGAGCGCCGACCCCGTGGATAAGAGGGGAAGGCCGCCGCCATCTCTAGGGTAACCGATTAGCAGCGAGGAGGCTTTCCGGCGAAGACTCATAAGCAAGGCCGTCGGCCGGACATACCAGGATTTCCCACTGCTGGGAATTGCTCCGCTCTATATTCCCATGGTTTGGAAAGTGGGCAGAAGAATTCCGTCCTAAAGAATTTCTCTTCATAAGATTTCCTGTAAATTCCAGCAGGCTACGCTTCAGGGCCAACCGGCATGGTAGTTGCTGCTCTTCTCCACGAAGATGGGACAGAGGCAGTGCGGTTTATCTTGTCCGTGAATTCCTCCGAAAGCCTATCGGGGGCCGAGTCATCAGGCCGCGGCCGATGGATTAAGCTCCCTCGGGAAGCGCGCTCTCGGCTGCGGCCGATGGGTCTGTGCCATGATCTGTGCGGTCGGTATCGGACGTCCGCAGCCTCGCTCGCGCTCTCCTCAGTCGCAGGCAAAGAGGTCCGCGGCCTTCCTCCTCGTCCCCCTCTGGCTTTCATCAGCAAGGGCGAAGCCAAACTTCATGAAGAATTCCCCTCAATTAAGGTGGACCACGGTCCCATGATCCCGATCCCCCTCGGAGAATCGTTAGTTGTATCCATTCGGAGCCATCCGTCCGTCCGTTGGTATGAGAAAAAAATGATTTCTTCGGCAAGTTGGTAGAGGGTTAATGAGCTCAGGGGGCTAGGAAATGAGGTACGCAGAGAGAGGGTATAATTTAGAAATTGATTTATCCCGAGGAGGCATCGAGAGGGTAGAGACCGACCCAAGATTAACGGAGCTTTATCTGGGGGGGCAGGGTACCGCCGTCAAGATACTATGGGATCGGGTGCCTCCTGAGGCTGAACCCTTTTCTCCGGAGAATCTACTCATA
>JACPAM010000187.1 GCA_016180805.1 Deltaproteobacteria bacterium
GGGATCGGCCACTCCTACGACCGAGGCTTCGAGAATCTTCGGATGCTGGCAGAGCACCGCCTCGATGTCCGAAGGAAAGATATTCTGCCCGCCCCGGATGATGACATCCCTCTCCCTGCCCATGAGAACCACGTTTCCCCGCTCGTCTATACGGCCCAGCTCCTGCAAGTCAAAGTAGCCATCGCGGCGGCTTTCGGAGTTGAGATCCGGGTTGCCATAGTAGCACGCGTCGGCATGGAGCCCACGCACGAGAAGCCTGCCAACGTCTCCCCTCGGTAGTTCCTTACCCTGGGCATCGACGACTTTGACTTGATTCCCGTCCAGAGGACGGCCCAGAGTTCCCAACCTCACCTCCAGTGGATCGTCCCAAAAAGTCGCCGAGATACCGCCGCAATCGACGCTGCCGTATCCCTGTACAATCCTGCAGCCCAACTTTTCCTCAAACTCAACCCCCTGAGCGAAGGAAAGGCTCGATCCATGATTGATAGCCACGCGCAGTGCGTTCAGCTTATAATCGGATAGCCGTGGCATGGCGGTGATCCGGGTCATCATGGTGGGAACCAGAGGGATTACATTGATTTTTTCGCTCTCCAAAACCGCGCAGGTTTCTTCCGGGCTGAAATGATCGACGAGGACGATGCGGGCGCCGACCTCACAGCCACCGTTGTAGACCAGAGCGTCTGCGGTGCCGGTCACGATGGAGGTCACCGCCGCGAGAGTATCGTCAGGGCGAACGCCAAAGCGTTGGAGGTGAATCCAGCCTGTGAGGAGCCTCGTATAGAGCGGGACCTCCACGCATTTCGGAATCCCGGTGGAGCCGCTCGTGGTAGCGATCTGGCAGACATCCAGGATCGAATAGCGATGCTTCTCCAGCCGTTCTTTGTCGCGATCCAAGGTCGCCGGGCCTTTGAGGATCTCTTCCAGCGACAGCGTCCCCCTGGGCACATCCTCTCCCGCGACTAAAACGTGCTTCAATTCTTCTGTCCGGACCTCTTCCAAAAGCTCGTAGAAGTCGAAGCCGCGATAATTCCAGGGGATGATCGCCGCCTCGGGCCGGGTAAATCGGACGATGGGAGCCAGCTCCGCGTAACGAAAGTTAGGTGTCACGCTAACCATCCGGAGCCCGGCCTTCTCGCAGGCCAAGCGGACCAGGAAAAGTTCGGCCCAGTTCGGAAGCTGGACGAGGATTTTTGCATCCCTCTTAAGAGCCAGATCGCGGAAGCCTAAGGCGAGGCGGTCCGAAAGTTCCTTGACCTCTCTCCAAGTGAGACGGCGGCGGCCGTCCACCAGGGCCTCCTTCTCACCGAACTTCCGCGCGTTCTGGTCGCAGAAATCCGCCGCCGTTTTAAGAGGCATGAGACGGGCGATCTCCTTTCTGAGTTCCACGCGATCCATTTTTGCAAAGGTTAGGCTTTTGGAGGCGCCTTCCCTTACTAGAATAGGTGAGCTTGGGTGTCAATTGCCAATCGGCCCGTAAGGAGTTATATGAGACGGGGAGGATTCAAGCCGATGCTTAGAAGGCTGGCGACTTTAATTTCTATCCTGATTTCGAGCCTTACGCTTTCCCCTTCCTTGGCCGTTGGTCAGACTTTAAAGGTCGGCTACACCTCTAAGACGATCTTCTTCCTTCCATTCTTTGTCGCCGAGAAGAAGGGTTTCTACGATGCCGATAGCCTCAAGGTGGAGCTTATCCATATGGGGACGCCCGCTATCAACCTGCAGGCGCTCATCGCCGGCCAGATCCAGGTGAGCAACATCAATCCCGACGGCATCATCATCGCGAACGAAAAAGGGGCCAATCTTAAGGCGGTCGCCGGCGTGATCAACGGAGTCGCCTACAGCCTGATCGGAGCCAAGCCCTACAAGAAACTCGAGGATCTGAAAGGAACGAAGCTCGGTGTCGGGAGCCTCAAGGGAGGCCCAACCACCTTTCTCCTCGAATACCTGAGAGCTAAAGGGCTTACCTATCCCCGCGACTACACACTGGTTCTGGTCGGCGGAGGAACCCCCGCGCGTCTGGCAGCCCTGGAGAGCGGCTCCATCTCTGCGGCGGTGATAGGAGTCCCCCAGTCCGAGATGGCGGTTGATCGGGGTTTTAACAAACTCGGAGATGTCCTTGAGGTGCTTCCGAGCTTCCAATTCACCACCGTCAATGTGAATCAAAGCTGGGCCGAGAAGAACCGCCCCCTGCTGGTCAAGTTTCTCAAGGCGCATGTGAAGAGCCTGGCATGGATCCACGATCATCTCGACGAGGCCTCGGAGTTATTTTCGAGAGAGACAGGAGTTAAATCCCCCTATGCCCGTAAAGGAGTAGAATATTTCACCAAGAACAGGCTCTTCCCCAAGGATGGGACTATCTCCATCGAAGGGATGAAGGTTAATATCGAAGTCCAAGCCAAGGACGGGCTTCTTTCCCCACCCCTGCCTCCGCCGGATAAACACCTGGATTTAAGCTATCTCAGGCAAGCGCAAAAGGAGCTTGGGAATTAAAAGAGAGAACTAATACAAACGTATTTACGAATGTTACATAGGTCTCTGCGCAAGTCCGATTAAGGGTTCCGCAGGGGGCGTGGCTGGAGGCCGCGGACGTCCGATTACAAACGGTACGGCTCATGGCACCAACCCATCGGCTGCGGCCGGAAGAGACGCCCCCGAGGAACGTAACCCCAAATAAGACGTTTGTATTAGTGCCAGAGCAGGCTTCAGTTTTTGAGTTTTTGCGGGCGCACAAAGATTTCTGCCGGGCGGACAATCTTAATTTTAAACGAACTCAACCAAAATCGAGTCGGCAACCAAAAGGCCGCGGCGGGAGAGGCATAGGCACTCCCCCTTTGTTTCCATCAACCCTTCATCCAGCCAATCTTGGATCTGGGGATAGCGCTTACAAGGGGTTTCCCCGAAGCGGCGGGAAAACTCTGTCACCGAAACTCCCCGGGTCATTCGCAATCCCAGAAACATGAACTCGGCCGCGCTCTGCCGAAGATCCGTCTTCTCCTCTTCCGTTACCGCGCTGCCCTGCGCGCCGATGCGCTCCATATAGCGGCGAGGATGCTTCTCATTGTGCCACCGCTGTCCGGCAACATCGCTCAAGCGTTTATAGGAATGCGCCCCGGCGCCAACGCCCAGATAATCCCCTCCCTGCCAATAGTTGACGTTGTGCCGTGAATTCCAGCCCCGCAGCGCATAATTGGAGATCTCATAACGCTCGAGCCCAGCCTCCGTGAGTTTCGCTTCGATAAGCTCGGCCATCGCGATTTCTTCTTCCTCGGGAAGCGGCGCGATTTTTCCTTCGCGGTAAAACCGGTGGAAGAGCGTTTTCTCCTCGATGGTCAGGTTATAGGCGGAAAGGTGGGGAGGATCAAAACTCAAGGCTTCCTTGAGGTCGTCTCGCAGATCGCTCAGTGATTGGCCCGGACTTCCGTAGATGAGGTCCAGACTGAAGTTTTCAAAGCTCGCCTTGCGAACGATCCGCAAAGCATTGCGGGTATCTTCCGCGGTGTGAAGGCGGCCGAGAAATTGGAGCAGATGAGGCTGAAAAGACTGGGCTCCGAGACTCAAGCGGTTGACGCCGCACGAGCGGTACCCTGGAAAACGCTTGCTATCCTCGCGGTCTGGGTTCGCTTCGAGACTGATCTCGATATCGGGCTCGAAGTGAAAGAGGGAATCTATCATCTCGAGGATGCAGCCTATGCTTGCGGGGCTGAAAACCGACGGTGTGCCACCGCCGAAAAAGATGCTGCTGAGGCTTCGGCCGCGCCAATAATCCGATTGGGCGTGGAGCTGTAGTTCACGGGTGAGCGCCTCGGTGTACTCCGGCTCGGGAATCTTCCTGACGACCTGCACGTTGAAATCGCAATA
>JACPAM010000138.1 GCA_016180805.1 Deltaproteobacteria bacterium
AAAGGGGTCAAGTCCGCTCTTAGCTCTTGACAGGTCGAGCAAGATTCAGTAGATGGGTCTCTATGGCTCGCCCCCTGCGTATCGAATACCCCGGAGCATACTACCATATCATGAACCGGGGTCTCTCCCGCAGGAACATTTTCTTGGAGGACAAGGGTCGAGGGCAATTCTTGGACTTACTTTCCGATATCTCCCGGCTGTGGAAAATAGAGATCTTCGCCTACTGCTTGATGGATAACCACTACCACCTCCTGCTTCAGACCCCCAAGGGTGGACTAGCCCGGGCGATGCGACACCTCGATGGGATCTACACCCAGAGATTCAACCGCGCCCACCACCGAGACGGTCCCCTATTCCGAGGCCGCTACAAGGCGATCCTGATCGACGCCGAGGAGTACTTTTTGTCCGTGGTGCGCTACATCCATCAGAACCCGCTACAGGCACGGGTGGTATCGGATATGGATCGGTACCGCTGGAGCAGCCATCGGGGGTATCTGTATCAGGGCGAGTGTCCTCAATGGCTCAATACCCGCTCGGTACTATCTCGGTTCGGTCACCTTAGGGAATACCGGGAGTTTATGCGCTCTGAGATGGAGAAGGAGGTAGTGGATTTTTACAAGGGGCCGTATCAGAGGCCGATCTTGGGGGACAGGGGCTTTGTGGAGTGGGTCAGGGAGAGGGTTGGGGAGAGGGCCAGGGTGGAGGAGGAAAAGCCTGAGTCTCGCAGGGTATTTGGGTTAGGGCTTGAGCAGATTGCCCGAGCAACAGCCAAGGTGTACGGTAGGCGGCTGGAGGAGCTAAAGAGAAAACGGCGAGGGGAGCAGAACGAGGCACGGTCCATGGCGATGTATTTGTGTCGGAGCTTGGGAGGGCACAAGCACAGCGAGATTGGCAGGGTGTTGGGATTGGAGAAGACCTCATCGGTCAGTTCAGCATGTTTGAGGATGAAGGCGAGGGTGGGGGCGGAGAGGAAGATAGCTCGGAGGGTGCGGAGGATTGAAGAAGAACTCCAAAAGAGCCAAGGGCAGACTTGACCCCCTGGCGGGGCGTTGTTTGAGGGTCGTTGCCCGCGCCGTTGGCATGCCATCCGGCAAACGGCCGAGCGCAAGCTCGCGCAATTGCACGCCGCAGCCACGCTGGATTTTCTACGCTCGCCGCCCGGCAACCGGCTGGAGGCATTGAAAGGTGACCGCGCGGGCCAGTGGAGCATCCGCATCAACGATCAATGGCGGCTGTGCTTCCGCTGGGCTGACGGAGATGTGTTTGATGTCGAAATTGTGGACTACCACTGAGGAGGCGTTGTTATGATTAAGAACCGGATGCGTCCGATCCACCCAGGTGAGGTTCTGCGCGAAGAGTATATGGTTCCGCTTGGGCTGTCTGCTAATGGACTGGCGCGGGCCCTGGGCGTCACTCCAGCCCGTATCAACGATATCGTAAGGGAGAAGCGTGGTATCACGGGGGACACAGCGTTACGCCTAGCGCGCTATTTCGGAACTGATGCACAATCCTGGCTGAACTTGCAAACCTCATATGATTTGCGGGTTGCGGAGCTGGCGTCCGGTAATGCCATTGATCGCCAAGTGAAGCCCCGCGAAGCGGCTTGAGTACGGCGCTGTGTACCGTTTTACGAGGCCCCCAACCGGGACCGCAAACGCCTTGGGGATGCCGCGCGCCATGAGTTCGGTAATGCGCGTGTCCGGCTTCTTTCAGGTGGTCGTCGCCGACCAATTACCCTTGCCTTTGGCTACCCTTCGCCTCCGTCTGGCTGGGTCAGGACTCTGATTGAAAAGTTCACCTCCTTTCCCTATCATCACCTTTAAGCAGCCGGGCAACGGTCATAAAGCCGATGAAAACCTTAAGCGCAAGGAAGAGAGCAACAGGAACGTTAGGGGGTCATTTGAAGGTTGCCATTTTAGTCCTAGGCGCTCTCGGTCCGGCAGGTTGCGGGGCAACGATAGAGATGAATCCAGATAGTGCGAGGCTGAGCGCACAGCTCTCTATTGCGGACCTCCATCTGCATCCGAGCCTCGATCTTTCGCCATCCGAGGTGAAAAAGTGGATGGATGAAAACGGTGTGCGCTGGGCCGGGGCTGGGGTGAGGCGCGGAGACGCTTCTATATGGGCAGCCTACTCCAAGGAACTAGGCAATCGGTTCATTGCTTTCGCGGGTCAGACGGAGCTCAACCGCGCTTACCTCGAGGGCGGTGTTGCAGCCATGGAGGATGCGAAGAATGCCATCGTTTCAGCACTCCTGACCCAAGTAGAGGAAGACCTCAAGGCAGGACGCATCAAAGGGGTCGGCGAGATCTTCGTCAACAATAGCAACTCGAGCCCTAATCCTGCGTTCCGGCGCAAGGTCCGCGCCGACGCACCATCCATCCGTCTCCTCTACCAGGTTGTCGCCAAATACGGGGCATTTCTCACCTTCCATATGGAAGCCGACTCAGACAACGTCGCACAGATGGAGCGCTTGCTTGCAAGCGACCGGAGGGGGCGCATCCTGTGGAACCATTGCGGGGTGAACTCCACGGCGGACCAAGTACGTCCATTGTTGGCTCGGCACGCTAATTTGTTCTGCGAACTCTCTTTTAGGCATCCGCCGGCACTGGAGGACCGGCTGGCGCGAAGACAGCCTACGCGTAAGATCTTCGATTCGGCGGGTCCCGACACAGATTGGCTCAAGCTCATTGAGGACTTCCCTGACCGCTTCCTCGTAGGGACGGACATCGAAAGTCGGTTCGAGTATGAAAAAGCCATCAGAGTCGTGCGCAGCGGGCTCCTGTCGTACCTTCGACCATCCACGGCTCAGAAGGTGGCATATGAGAACGCACAGCGCCTATTTGGGTTGAAATAACTTCCCTGCAAGGAAAAGCGCCCAACACCGGTTGGAGTCCGACGCGCGCAAAAGTCGCGCCGCTCACCCGGAGCGTTGAGGCTGTAGGAAAACCCCTCAAACCGTGCTGAATCAACAGACACAGTATGACCTGTGGCGGGCGCAGAGACGCCGGAGAAAGTTGCGCGTGGTACGATTGCCGGCAGCTTAGAGCAGAAATCAGTAGTGTCCGACAGATTTTAAGTGCGTTAGTCTAAAAGCTAGATTTGTTACGGTGTTCATGACGTTTCAAATTCCGGGGACACCATACATAATTGTTAATTCCGGGGACATCATACATAATTCTTGACTTTGGGATTGCGCCGCCATAGCGTTGCCGCATGCCAAGAATCGCGCGGGTCGTCGCGCCAGGCTTACCCCATCACGTCACACAGCGGGGCAATCGCAGACAGGCGACTTTTTTCTGTGAAGAAGACTATGAGCAATACGTCCGCCTGATGTCCCAATGGTGCTTCCACTGGAACGTTGAGGTTTGGGCTTACTGCTTGATGCCTAACCACGTGCATATGATCGTGGTTCCGGAATCTGAGGAGGGCTTAAGGCGGGCGATCGGAGAAGCCCATCGGCGTTACACCCGTCGGATCAATTTTCGGGAAGGATGGCGGGGCCATCTGTGGCAAGGACGATTCGCCTCCTTCCCGTTGGATGAGCGCTATCTTTTGGCGGCGACACGGTACGTGGAGCTCAATCCGGTACGCGCTGGAATGGTAAAAGACCCCGAGACTTATCCCTGGAGCAGCGCAGCAACACACATTTCGGGTGTAGGCAACGGTCTAGTGAAGGTCAAGCCCCTGCTTGAAATGGTCGGGAACTGGAGGGACTTTCTTCTGAGTGGAGTATCTGGTGAAGAGCTTGACAGGATACGGCGTCATGAGAGGACGGGCAGGCCCTTGGGAGAGGACGGTTTTGTTGGACGGCTTGAAGAACTATTGGGCCGTATCCTACACCGTCAGAAGCCAGGGAGGAAAAGGGGCTGAAGCGGAAATAGATATGGTGTCCCCGGATTCCTGGATTCTGGCGCCAATCGGAGATAACTGAGGCATTCTTGCGTTATATTCTTTCAACGATTTTTATCGGATACTGTCCCCCGCGAAACACAGATCCGGGACCAGCCCGCTCTCTGCGGTAGCTGCTTGAGCCTCTCCACGGTCGGCCGGCAGGGGCTCGCTGGCCCAATTTTTCGGTTCTCGGCTGCTGAACCTACGTTGAAAGGTTGGAGGCTAAAAGACGATCCTGACCTCTGGCCTTTTCCACTTACCCATCATGCCTCTCACCTCCCGGCTGTTGCCGTTCTCTTCCAGCCCTTCCCGCTTGACGCGACAGGGCCTTTAGTATACCTTGAGTAAGAATTTCCGACTAGAGGTATTCTATGGCGATCGTCAAAGTTACCGAGAAGGGACAAGTCACCCTGCCGGTCGATCTTCGCAAGAAGCTCGGCATCACCAAGGACAACTACCTAGTGGTGGAAGCTGAGGGGGAATATCTGAGGCTCAAGAAAGTCTCGCCGGAGAAACCCCTGGAACCCGAGGATCCTATCTGGGACCTGATTGGAAAGGGATCGAGCGGAACCAAGGATGTCTCCGTGCGCCACGACCACTACCTCGCCGAAGGAGAACGAAAGAGGTGGCGCAGCTCCTAGTAGATACGAGCGCGGTCTATGCCCTGATCGATCGCGATGACACCTACCACCGAAAGGCGGTGGCTCTGCTTCGCTCCCTGCCCCGAAGAGGGCTGACGCCCCTCCTCACCAACTTTATTGTGGCGGAAAGTCATGCCTTGCTTCTGTCACGGCTCGGGGCGGGAATCGCCCGGGACTGGCTCTTGCGCCAGATTTGGCCCGTGGAGCGAATCGCCGCTGATGATGAAGAGAAGGCGAGGGAAATCGTCCGGAGGTACACCGACAAGAGCTTTTCTTATACCGACGCCACGAGTTTTGTCGTGATGGAGCGCCTTAGCATCAAGGAGGCCTTTGCCTTTGATCCCCATTTTCGTCAATACGGCCTCAAGCTCGTATCCTGATACGTCTGACTTCCCAAGACGCCTTTGTCCATTCTCTATCAGATGGATTCGTGCGTCTGACAAGGAATCAGGCCTTTGTCTCACCAGTCAGAGGTGAATAAAAATCCTTCAACACCTAGTGCTTGCCGTGTTGACACTTCCAACCCCGCAACATAGGATGACTGGCCTAAAGGAGGTAGGCATGCGCGACTTGACCGACATGCGCGGCTTCATCGGTTGTCTCGAAGAGATGGGAGAGATTCGAGAACTTCACGGGGTGGATCTCCATCTCGAAGTTGGCGCCCTCACCGAGCGTGCCGCCGACAAGGAGGGTCCGGCGTTTCTGTTTAGCCACTTCAAGGGTTATCCGGAAGGTTTTCGGATCATCTCGAACGTGTTTCGCACGTGCAGGCGCACCGCGCCCGCCATGGGGTTACCCCTGGATCTCACGGGCGTAGATTTTCTTTACGCATGGCGGAAAAAACTGGCGGCCTTCAAGCCGGTCGCGGTAGAGCAGATGGAAGGCGGCCCCATATTCGAAAACCAGATGGCAGACGAAGATGTCGATCTTTACAAATTCCCTACTCCGCTTTGGCACGAGCTGGACGGCGGACCCTATCTCGGGACCGGCTGCGGGGTCATCACCAAAGATCCGGAGACCGGAAGGATCAATATCGGCACCTATCGAGTGATGATTCAGGAGAAAAACAAGGTCTCGGTCAAAATGAACATGGGAAAGCACGGCCGCCTCGCCTTCGAGCGCAGCCGCGCCGCCGGGAAGGCCTTGCCGGTAGCGATCACCCTGGGGCAGGGTCCGAGCGTTTTCCTGGCGTCGCAAATGCCGCTGCCGCCCGACGTCAACGAGTACGAGTTTGCCGGCTTTCTTCAGGGATCTCCGGTGCCCGTAGTCCGGGGGGCCGTGACCGGCCTTCCGATACCGGCAAATGCCGAGGTCGTTCTCGAGGGAGAGATGCCTCCTATGAAGGACGAAGAGATGCCGCGCGAGGGTCCGTTCGGCGAGTGGCCGGGCTACTTTACGGAGGCAAATGTAGGAGAAACGCCAGTGATGGTGGTGAAACGGGTTTACTACAGAAATGATCCTATTATTCTGGGCGCGCCGCCGTTAAAACCCCCCGCCAGCTATCTCCCGATACCGCTCGGCGCCGCTACCTTGTGGGAGCAGCTCGAGAAGGCCGGCATTCCGGAGGTCAAAGGGGTGTGGGGTTTTGTCTACGGCGGCCAACCGGGGCCGTTTACCGTGATCTCGATTCACCAGCGCTACGCCGGCCATTCCAAGCAGGCCCTTCTCGTTGCCGCTGGGGCGCGCGCGGGCGCCTACGGCGGAAAGTTTGTCGTTGTGGTGGACGACGATATCGATATCACCAACCCGCACGACGTGATCTGGGCGATCGCGACCCGTTGTTACGTGCGTGACGGCATCGACCTCGTAAAGAGCGTGTGGGCTTCGGTGTGCGAGCCCGCCATGCCGCCGGAGGAGCGCTCCCCGCGCGGCTACACTTCCGACCGGGTTCTGATCGATGCGTGCCGTCCCTACAAATGGATGGATCAGTTCCCGAAGGTGAATGCCTTCACGAAGGAATTCAAGGACCAGGTCGAAAAGAAGTACCCAATTTAGATGGCGGAAGGAAAACAAACTGCGCCGGCGCCCGCTGATCTGAACGGCATTCCCACCGCGCCCTTGACGCTGGAGGGCTCGTATATCCTCCACCAGATGTTTCGCGTGCGCTGGCCGGCCTGGAAAGCATTGAGCGCGGCCACGCGGAAAAGCGTCGTCGAGGAGGCCTCAGCCCTGCTTGCGGGTCTGGCGCAGGGCGAAGGAAACCACAGCGCCGTTTTTTCCGTGCTCGGGCACAAAGGCGATCTCATGCTCCTGCATTTCCGCCGCGCGATCGACGAGCTAAACGGCGCCGAGCTTCGAGTCGCGAACCTGAAGCTGGCGGAATTTTTAGAGCAAACAACCTCTTACCTTTCGGTCGTGGAGCTCGGACTCTATGAGGTCTCCGTGCGTCTGTACAACTCGCTCGGGCAAAAAGGCATCGAGCCTGATACCCCGGAGTGGAAGCAGGCCGTGGAGAATGAAATCCTAAAGCAGCAAAAGGCCGCCGCGGCGCGGCTGTGGCCCGAGATTCCCAAAAAGCGCTACATCTCTTTTTACCCGATGAGCAAGCTGCGCGGCGAGGCCAAGAACTGGTATCAGGCGCCGATCACCGGGAGACAGATGATGATGCGCGGGCACGGCGTCATCGGGCGCAAATACGCCGGACAGGTGATCCAGATCATCTCCGGCTCGATCGGCTTCGATGACTGGGAGTGGGGCGTGGATCTCTTCGCCGATGACCCGCTGGTGTTTAAAAAGCTCGTCACCGAGATGCGCTTCGATGAGGCGAGCGCCGTCTATGGCCAGTTCGGCGCCTTCTATGTCGGCCTTCGCTTCCCCGCCGATAAACTTGGAGCCCTGCTGGAGGGCAGCACTCCGCCCTTGGATTAAGTTCGTGATGAGGTCTAACCGTGGCACTTGAAGAAATCACTCGCTCCCGCACCCTGCGAGGTCCCATCGCGTGGTTGGCAAATTCGATCGTCCTCCTGATCCCGCTCGGCGGGGTCTTCTTCCTGCTCGATATGCCCCAGCGTCTTGGCTGGCTCGTATTTGCAGAGCAGTATATGGGCCTTTTTCTCGCCCTAGCGCTCTGCGGCACGTATCTCCTGGTACCCGAGGGCGCAAATGGCCATTTGGACCGAGTGCCCTGGTACGACGGGTTGGCGGCATTGGCCGGATTGGCCGTCGGTCTCTATATTGCCTTCCAATACCCGAAGCTCGTCACCACTCTAGGGGAGATCCGTCCGGAAAGAGTTGTTCTTGGCACCGCGACGGTTCTCCTCCTCATGGAGGCGGTCCGGCGCCTGGTGGGCTGGCCCCTGTTGATCATCGCCGGAGCTTTTCTTTTCTACGCCTTTTTCGCCTACCTCTTCCCCGGAGACTTCTACGGCCGAGGCTGGTCGCTAAACCGCCTGTCAACCTACCTTTACCTCGATGCAAACGGCATCTTCGGCCAGCCACTTGGGGTGGCCTCTGGAATCGTCCTCGTCTTTATCTTGTTTGGCGAAGCGCTCTACGCCGTGGGCGGAGCGGCCTTCCTAAGTGATTTCGCCCTGGCCTTGATGGGGCGCTTTCGCGGAGGTCCCGCAAAGATGGCCATCGTCTCCTCGAGCCTCTTCGGGAACATCAGCGGCAGCGCTGTGGCTAACGTTGTTGTCGACGGCACGTTCACGATCCCCATGATGCGACGGGCCGGGTATCCGACGACAGTTGCAGCCGCCGTGGAGGCCGTAGCGTCAACCGGCGGGCAAATCATGCCTCCGGTCATGGGCGCGGCGGCATTCCTAATTGCCGAGTATCTCGCCATTCCCTACGCCCAGGTGGCCGTGGCGGCGCTCGTCCCCGCGATCCTTTACTACGTGGCCCTTTTTATCCAAGTGGACTTGCTGGCCGCGCGCAATGGACTACGCGGCTTGCCCTCCAGCGAGTTGCCCAGTTTACTTCCAGTGTTGAAGCGGTCCGCAGGGTTTGTCGTGCCCCTTTTTGTGCTGGTGGTGCTGATGTTCTTCTTAAACCGCCGGCCCGAGGAAGCGGCGTTGATTGCCGCCGCCTCGGCGCTCCTAACAGGGCTTTTCACCCCTGGGGTGAAACTCGGTTTTCGACAGCTTCTCCAAATGCTCACGAGCACGGGCCGGGGCATGCTGGAGATCGGCGCCATCACGGGCCTTGCCGGCGTCGTCATCGGCGTGCTCCAGCTCACCGGACTCGGGTTCACCCTCACGTTCACATTGATCAACTTAGGCCAGAGCAGCGCCCTGCTTCTTCTCAGCCTAACCGCCATCGTCAGCATCATTCTCGGGATGGGAATGCCGACCACGGCAGTTTATATCTTGCTCGCCGTACTCATAGCTCCTGGCCTTGCCCAGTTGGGAATCTTGCCGATCGCCGCTCACCTGTTCATCTTCTACTTCGGGATGTTGAGCATGGTCACCCCACCGGTCTGCTTGGCCACCTACGCGGCTGCGTCGATCGGCAAAACCGATCCCATGAAGACCGGTTGGGAAGGCATGCGCCTGTGCGCAATCGCCTACATCATTCCCTTTCTCTTTGCATTCTCTCCTTCGCTGCTCCTGATCGGCCCTTGGCAGGTGGTCGCAATTTCCGTAATCACCGCGGTTATCGGCGCCATCCTACTTGGCGTTGGCATAGTGGGCTATGTCTTTCGTCCCGTCGGCTTCGTCCGTCGCTTTTTCTTCCTCGTGGCTGCCGTCGCGCTGCTCCTACCCGTGGCAACCCACAGCGAGCTGTTTCAACTGACCTTATTCATCAACATATTTGGCTCGATCTTAGCGGCATTGCTGGTGGCCTGGGAATGGCGGGCTCGAAGCCGCGCGAGAGGGGCGGCAAAAGGTCTCCTAGTTGCCAATCCCTAAGCGCATTGCGGCACCGAGGCTCGATTCCTCTTGATTAACGATCTTCTTAATGATATCGGGCTTCCATACGGAGGCTACCCTTGGAGCGCTGTTACCTGCATCGGGTGGGGCTAGCTGATCGTATCCCCCATTGAGGCTTCGATCATAGCTACCTTGCGCTGGCGCAAGCATCCATAACACGAGGACTCGCGTTGATCGACGGGAAGTTTTTTGAGCTAGGTTCTAGAGGGGGATGAAATTATGGTGACCATTCCTGTTCTGGTTGGATTGTTGGGTCTATTTTTCGTTGCCTACCTCTCGGCCAAGGTGTTGGCCAAGGAGACGGGAGGCGCCACGATGGAGGAACTTTCCGGCTACATCTATGAGGGAGCAATGGCCTTTCTGCGCCGCGAATATCAGGCCATCGGAGTTTTTGCCATCGTTGTCGCCGTTCTCCTTGGTCTCGGGATTGGCTGGCAGACTGCTGTGGCTTACCTGATCGGCGCCGTCTGTTCTTTGAGCACCGGGCTCATAGGCATGCATATCGCCACCCGGGCCAATGTCAGAACTGCCCAGGCTGCAACCAAGGGCTTTAATGAAGCGATCAGCGTTGCCTTTCCTGGCGGGGCCGTTATGGGGCTTTCGGTGGTGTCCATTGGGCTTGTCGCCCTGTCCCTTCTTTACTGGTTCTTTGGCGAAGGGGTCGGGACCGGGGAGCCGCTGTTGCGTGCAGTTAATATTCTTGCCGGATTCAGTATGGGTGCGAGCTCAGTGGCCCTGTTTGCCCGTGTGGGAGGAGGGATCTATACCAAAGCGGCGGATGTAGGCGCAGACCTTGTGGGAAAAGTTGAGGCCGGAATTCCTGAAGATGATCCCCGCAATCCCGCCGTGATTGCCGACCTTGTGGGAGACAACGTCGGGGACGTAGCCGGTATGGGAGCGGATCTTTTTGAGTCCTACGTCGGCGCCATCGTGTCCGGCATGATCATTGCCGCGGCCACTCTTCCCCCTGAGAGACAGCTTTCTGGAGTCGCCCTGGCGCTCCTGCTCGCTGCAGTTGGCATCCTTGCCTCCATTATCGGCACTTTCTTTGTCCGGACTGCGAAGGGCGATCCCCAGGCGGCCTTACGGAACGGCACCATAGCAAGCGCTGTTCTCGCGTTGGTCGGAGCCTTTCTTATTATCTGGGGTTGGTATGGAGAGGTCTTACCATTCTGGGCTTTTTTCTCCGGCGTGGTAGTCGGTATGGTGATCGGCTTCGTAGCTGAGTACTACACCTCGGGGAAAAGAGTTCAGGACCTGGCCGGGTTTTGCCGCACGGGCGCAGCCACGAACATCATTCAAGGGATCGCGCTAAGCTACCGAAGCACAGTCGTTCCCCTGGTTCTTATCGCTCTGGCAATGATTATCTCATTCCAAGCCGCGGGCTTTTTCGGCATCGCCCTCTCTGCAATCGGCATGCTCTCGATTGCCGGGATTACCGTCGCAGTCGATGCCTATGGACCAATATCGGATAACGCAGGAGGCATTGCCGAGATGGCCCACATGGAAAAGCATGTGCGGCAGATCACGGACTCCTTGGACGCCGCAGGAAACACCACCGCAGCGATCGCCAAAGGCTTTGCCATCGGTTCCGCGGCGCTAACCGCACTGGCGCTTTTTGCCTCGTATATCCAAGTGGCCGGGATGAAGGAAATCGACATCATGCACGCCGACGTGGTCGCCGGCCTTTTCATTGGCGGTATCATTCCTTTTCTCTTCGCAGGTGAAGCCATGCGCGCGGTGGGACAAGCCGCCTTTGGGGTTGTGCAAGAGGTAAGAAGGCAGTTTAGAGAGATCCCCGGTCTGATGGAGGGAACCGCCCGGGCAGAATACGCGCGGTGCGTCGACATCACGACTGCCGGGGCGCTCAAGCAAATGGTTGCCCCCGGTGTCATGGCCGTCGCCATTCCGATCATCGTGGGGGTGGTGCTCGGCCCGGACGCTTTGGGAGGCATGCTCGTTGGCGCGCTGGTTTCCGGCGTGCCGCTTGCACTTCATCTGGCCAACGCCGGCGGGGCATGGGACAACGCCAAGAAATACATCGAAGCAGGAAACCTCGGGGGAAAAGGCTCCGAGGCTCATAAGGCAGCCGTGGTTGGAGATACCGTCGGGGACCCGTGTAAAGACACCGCGGCCCCATCCATGAACATCCTTTTAAAACTCATGACGGTAGTCTCCCTTGTCTGTGCCCCGCTAATTATCGCCGCCCATAACGCTCTGCTGAGCTGGTTGTTCTAACCATGGACTGGTATCACATCTTCGATGCTACAACTGAAAAATGGCTTACCCTGGCCATCTTTGCCGCCTGTTTCATCCTGATTCTCTACCGCAACGTAAAAATAGCCTACGTCTCGCTGGCAGCGGCCGCCCTGCTCGTAACCCTGGGGATAATTTCGCCAACTTCGGCTATTCTCAACAGAGTCGATTGGGATGTCCTGGCCATATACTGGGGATACGGGATGCTCGCCATCGTCTTTCGAGAAAGCAAGGTGCCAGCCCTGATTGCGACTCACGTGCTTGCCCGGATCAGAAAGGAAAAATACGCCCTCTTGTTCCTCTGCGCCCTGGCGGCGTTCTTGTCCTCGTTCATGGCCAATCCCGTCATCGTCATCATGCTCGCTCCCCTGGCCATAGAGATCGCGGAGCGGCTAAACGCCTCTCTTTTTCTTTACCTTGTGGGCTTGGCGATCAGCTCCAACGTCGTGACCACGGTGAGCATGGTCGCCGATCCGCCAGCGCTCATCCTCGCCATGGCGACCAACATGACGTTCCTCGATTTCTACTGGTTCATGGGGAAGGTAGGGCTGGGCACGCTGTCTACTGTCGGTGTTATCGTCGCCTTAGGGACGCTCCTGGTGCAATTCCGACACCTCAATAACTCCGTCGATATCAAAGAAGAAAAGATCCGTATAACCTACGGACCAACGATCATCTTTTTCATAAGCGTTCTTGCTCTGGCTTTTATCCCGATGAAACACCCGGGCATCGTAGGCTTCCTCCTCGGCATCGCCTCTCTCTTCATCGGTCGGAAAATCATCGGCGAGATGATGCGCGAGTTCGATTGGGATACCATCTGGTTCCTGATCGGGATTTTCGTCGTGATCGGCACTGTCGAAAGCGTGGGCTTGCTTAAGGACTTTGCCGACTGGTTGAGTGGAACCGGCTTAAAGAGCACGACTGCCTATCTCGCGATTTTAACCTGGATGTCCGTGGTCATATCCGCGTTTGTCGACAATGTTCCGTACACGATTCTAATGATCCCGGTGTGCGATTACCTGGCGAAAGCCTTGGGGGTAAGTGTCTGGCCGCTGTATTTTGGCATGCTCGTCGGGACGGGAATCGGCGGGAATATTACCCCTGTAGGCGCGACGGCCAACGTGCTGGCCTGCGGCATGCTGGAAAAACGCGGCTACCAGATCAACCTTTGGCAGTACATGAAGATCAGCATCCCGTTCAGCGTCGCCGCGGTCCTCTCCGTGCACCTCCTCCTCCAATGGCTCTGGCTATGAGGGGCGGGTATGTGCCGCTCGGCTCAACACAAAGGCCGTGCAGGCTACTGGATCACTTCCTTCAGCCTGGCAAGCACCGGCTTGGGCGTGCCGAGCAATTCCTGGACGACCCGGCTCACCTCTTCGCCGGTCTTTGGGCTGAGATCCATTTTCATCTTCTCTGCGGCCTTGCGCACCTCGGGATCAGCGAAAGCTTTCTCAAAAGCCCGCCGGAGCGCCTGAAGACGATCTTGCGGGACTTCCGGTCCCAGCGCCATCGGTAAGCTAATCCGATTCGCCGCCTGTATCGCGCGCAACATCGCCAAGTCGTCTTTGCCCTTGCGCAGCTTTTCCACCAACTTCTCGGCTGCCGGCACGCCCTTCAAGAAGGGGTGATCCTCGACATCTGAGCCGGTGACGATGAGCACCTTACAACAGGCGGTTGGCCCTTCAAACATATCGGGCGCCAAGCTTGTTATTGACTGGACTGTCGTGCAGAAGCCATGCACCTCTTTGTTCTTCACGGCCAGACGCTGCGCGGCCCCGCCCTCATAACCTGTCACGACCTTAAACTTCGTACCCAGGGTGACATTGAAGACAGCCGGCGGAATATGCGACGGCCCCCCCTTGCCAAAGCTCGACACAACCAGCTCCTTGCCGCGATCGCCGATGGCATCCTCGATTCGCGCGACACCCGAATCTATCCGCGCCGCGCACATCCCCGCCGTGTCAAACGTGCTACTGAGCCACTGGTACTTCGCCGCGTCGAACCGCACCCCTGGCGCGCCAAGGACCTGCTGAAGGACAAGCTCACTAACGAACGTGCCGATCACGGTCCCGTCCCGCGGTTCCGCGTTGTACACGGTATTGGCCGCTAACATGCTTCCGCCGCCAGGCTTGTTCTCGACTACGATATTAGGACCGCCTGGAATGTATTTCGACAGCACTTTCTGGAGCAGCCTGGCGTTGGTATCGATCGCGCCACCTGGAGCGAAGCCGACCACGATGCGGATGGTCTTGCCCTTGTAAAAGTCCTCAACTGAAGCACCGGAGGCCGGAACCGGAAAGAACGCGAGAGCTACCGTCAAAACCCACCATTTCTTTGTCATATCTCTGTCCTCTTCGTTAGTGTGAGAGCCCGATTACCTCTTTATTTATAGTCCGCCCTACCGCCATAGAATTATGTTGAGAACGGGAGTGACCACGTACCAGTCGAATGACTGGAGTCCGAGCGATGTGGCAATCACTCCCGGCGCTAATGGAACCCCGAGGGCCATCTCGAAAGCGACAAGGAAAAACAAGTAGATTCCCAAGCCATAGAGGACGCTCATTTTCCAGGACTCGCCCGCCTGGAGTCGCAGGAAAACCAGGCTCAGCAGTAACGAGCCAACCTTGAAGCCGAAAAGGTAGAAGCCCAGGGCGAAAGCTACAGTCCAGGTTGAGATGGAGATGGTTCGCTCGCGCTCCAGCTTTGGGTCGAGAACGACTCCGGCGTCCGCTTTTTCACCTGGCTCACCGTGACTGTTCTCCACCTTCGCGCTCGACCGCTGGCGAATCGCATGCCAGGAAGCAAGCCCAAGTTGCACCAGTGCCAGCGCCAGCACCGGAAAGCCGATCGCCCATGGGAAGAGTCGGGTGCGAAAGGGCCAGCCTCGCGCCTCCCACACGACCCAGAGTAAGAGAACCACCAGGAAAGCGCTGATCAGAATGTCATTCCTCGTCCGCGACAACCATTCCCTCCTTTAGCGCACTGCGCTTAGCGATCATTTCCTGGATGTTCGGCAGGAACAAGACCGCCGCAGCAACCGCGATGATCACCAGGACGATCGGTCTTAACAGGAAACCAAACCGGTACACTTCATACGAAATAAAAAGGTTTCGCTCGATCAAGGGTCCGAGAACGAGTCCCAGGACCATCGGCGGGCGGGGCCAGCCCTGATGGACCATGACCAGACCGACCACACCAAACGCTAACGTGATCGCCAACGCGAGATACGAGTTCGTATCGGCATACCCGCCGAGAAACACCAACGTCAGCAGGGCCGGGATCAGCAGCGCGCCCCGTATTTGGGTGATCTTGGCCAACTGGTTGAGGAAGATTAGGCACACAATGACGGTGATGATATTGGAGACCACGATCAGCCAGACCATGGAGAAGATCAGGCTCAAGTTTTCCGTGAGGATCTTCGGCCCGGGCTGCAGCCCTTGGATCATGAAGGCGCCAAGCAGGATCGCTGTTGTGGCGCTTCCGGGCACGCCGAAGGCGATCGTCGGAATCATCGCGGCGCCGACGCCGGAGTTGTTGGCTGCGCCCGGTCCGAGCACACCGCGAACGTCCCCCTTGCCAAAGCGGCTCTTATCGGATGCGCTCTGGACCGCATGGCCGTACGAGACCCACTGAGAGAGCGCCCCGCTGACACCGGGGACCAAACCGAAGAACGTCCCAATCATGCTGCAGCGGAACGTGAGTCCTAGATGGATAAACGTGTCCTTGATTCCCTGCCAGACACCCCCCAACTTACCCACCTGGGTCTCAGCGATGCCGGTTCCCTTCACCCACAAATCAACGATCTCAGGAACGGCAAAAAGGCCAACCAGGGCGGCGACCAACCCGACCCCTTCCCAAAGACCCACCAGACCGAACGTATAGCGCTCGATATTTTCTTGCGGGTCGAGGCCAACCATCGCCAGGACGAGCCCCATGCCACCAGCCAGCACCCCTTTGAGCTTGCTTTCCCCACTTAGCACGGCGAGAAAGGCGATGCCCAGCAGCCCCAGCGCGAGGAATTCCGGCGACTTAAAGGACAAAACCAGGGGGGTCACGATGGGAATCGCAGCGGCCAATGTGAATGCCCCGATGACTGCGCCAACCAGGGAACTCATGAGCGCCGCGCCCAAGGCCCGGCCCGCCTCTCCGTGCTTTGCCATTGGATGTCCATCGATGATGGTCGCGGTCGAGACGACTTCGCCGGGCACGCCGAATAGGATTGAGGTGATATCGCCGGTAGTCGCTGTGACCGCGTACATGCCGAGCAGGAAAGCAACCGCTTCAACCGGCTTCATGGTGAAGATGAACGGCAGCATGATCGCCATGGCCCCTGGGCTTCCGATGCCGGGCAGGATTCCGACCACGAACCCCGCGGCGATGCCCAGGAGCATCAACACGAAAGTAGGATAGGCGAATACGTCCAGCAGACCTGAGAGGAAGGCTTCTAGCATGGCATATACTCTGACCAACCCAGGATACGAAGGGTATGGCCGCCAGATCGGCGCCAAGCCATCGGAAGGCTACTGGATGACTTCCTTTAGCCTTGAGAGCACCGGTTTGGGCGTGCTGAGCAATTCCTGAACGATCCTGCTCACCTCCTCGCCGCTCTTCGGGCTCAGATCCATTTTCATCTTCTCAGCGGCCTTGTGTAGCTCCGGGTCCGCGAACGCTTTCTCAAAAGCCCGCCGGAGCGCCTGAACACGATCCTTCGGGACTCCGGGTGCGACAGCCTGGGGCAAGTTGATCCGATTGACCGCGTGCGTCGCGCGCAACAGGGCCAAGTCGTCTTTGCTCTTGCCCAGCTTCTCCGCCAACTTCTCGGCTGCCGGCACGCCCTTCAAGAAGGGGTGATCCTCGACTTCTGAGCCTGCAACGATCAGCACCTTGCAACAGGCCCCCGGGCCCTCAAACATATCGGCCGCGATGCTCATGATCGTCTGAAATGTCGTGCAGAATCCTTGAACCTCTTTGTTCTTCACGGCCAGACGCTGCGCAGCCCCACCTTCATAACCTGTCACGACCTTGAACCTGGTACCCAAGGTGGCATTGAAGACCGCAGGCGGAATATGCGATGGACCCCCCTTGCCGAAGCTCGACACAACCAGCTCCTTGCCGCGATCGCCGATCACGTCCTCGATCCGCGTCACACCGGAGTCCGTCCGCGCCGCGCACATGCCCGCGGTGTCAAAGGTGCTACTGAGCCACTGGTACTTCGCTGCGTCGAACCTTACCCCCGGCGCACCGAGCGCCTGCTGGAGAACGAGGTCTTGGGTGAACGCGCCGATCACGCTTCCATCCTGCGCTTCCGTGTTGTACACGGTATTGGCCGCCAGCATGCTACCGCCACCCGGCTTGTTCTCGACCACGATACTGGGACTGCCCGGAATGTGTTTGGGCAGCACTTTCTGGAGCAACCTGGCGTTGGTATCTGTTGCCCCGCCCGGCGCGAAGCCGACCACGATGCGGATGGTTTTGCCTTTGTAGAAGTCTTCAACGGAAGCGCCGGACGCCGGGGACGCAAGAAATGCCAAACCTACTGCGAGAACCGACAGTTTCTTCCCCATAAGTCCCTCCTCTTCGTTTATCTGAGGGTCCGATTACTCTTTATGGCCTCCCCTGTCAAGGAGCACCCCGGGAGTTAAAGCGGGGATTTTCCCCGGCATCCCTCCGAAAGCCTGTCGGGGAACGAGTCCTCGGGCCGCGGCCGATGGATCAAGCTCCCTCGGAAAGCGCGCTCTCGGCTGCGGCCGATGGGTTTGTGCCATGAGTCGTGCCGTTTGTAATCGGACGTCCGCAGCCTCGCTCGCCCCGTAGAGTATGGTGTTGACCACGGTGACGGTTCCTCGACCGTAGACTTACTCAACGGGGCTCGCGCTCCCCTTATATTACTCAGGGCAAGCAGGACCGCGGCCTTCCTCCTCGTCCCCCTCGGGCTTCAAAGTGAAAGCCTACCGGTCGAGGGGGGCGAGCCGTGACGGCCGAGGGCACCGAGCGTGAAGCTCCAATGACTTCTTTGGTGCTTGGCAGATCGTAGCGCGTTCTTCATCGCCGCTCACTCTGGTCGTTTCGTTTGAAGGCCTCCTCAAGGTAGAGGCGTATTGCCCTCGGCAGGAGAGGCTTGCCCCCGAGATCGGTGAACCATTGCGCGGGCTCAAGGAGCGGGTCCTGGCTTTCATCCGCGAGGGTGAAGGTAAACTTCATGGACATTATTCACCTAAACTTGTTTTCAGGCAGCTTTGGGACTAGATTCTGCGTCGAAAGCGCGGGGAAATGATGCGTCTTGAGATGGCAGAGTTTCCGGTAACCCGGGTTAATCTGGGCGATAAGCTCGAGTATTCCGCAAAGACGCTGGACGTAAACGAAGAAGAACTTCTAACTTTGATTCGCCAGGACCGCCGGATCAGGGACGCCGAGGTCGCTGTGGTGACGCCTGGCGAGCGAGTCCGCGTGACCGGCGTGAGAGACGTAGTGGAGCCGAGAATCAAGGTTCGCGGTAGAGGGCAAGTCTTCCCAGGAATTCTTGGACCGGTCGAGCCGGTTGGCGATGGACGAACTCACCACCTATCGGGCATGGCAGTCGTCGTCACCGCGGAATACGAGGGGACGATCAGGGCCGGCACTTTGGTCCAGCGCAGTACGATCCTGGACATGTGGGGTCCGGGAGCCGAAGCATCCCGCTTTAGCTCCCGGATCAACCTGATCCTGGTTCTTCGGTTGGTGGAGGGGCTTCCGGAGATAGAGGCGCACGGCGCCATACAGCAGGCGGAATACAAGGTCGCCAAGAGGTTGGCTGAAGCCACGGTGGGGCTTGAGCCCGCGCGCGTGGAGGTCTTCGATATCGACCGCGCCAACTCCAGCCTGCCTCGCGTGGTGCTCATCCAGGGATGTCTTACCGACAGCGTGCATCCTCACTCCGGAGTCAGCTACTATGGGCTCTCCATCCGTGCGTCGCTGGCTACAATGGTTCATCCCAACGAGCTTCTGGATGGGGCCATGGGCGTGGATACCACCCGGTGTGTGGGCTACTACCCGACGACATGGGACTGGCAGAATCATCCTTTGATCCTCGGCCTTTACCGTGAGCATTCCTCAAGTCTGAGTTTCGCCGGCGTCATCCTCGAACGGATTCGCTTCGAGACCTATCACGGCAAGGAAGTCGCCGCCCACAACACAGCCGAGCTTGCCAGTAGCCTTCGAGCCGATGGCGCGCTGATTGCGTGGCTGGGATCGGGAAACGCCTTTGTTGACGTGATGCGGACAGTAAAGGCCTGCGAACAACGCGGGATCAAAACCGTGTTGGTAACTTACGAGTACGGCGGGAAAGATGGAGCGGACACACCACTCCTGTATTACGTCCCGGAGGCGGGTGCGGTTGTCAGCACCGGGAGCCACGATCGTTGGTTGGAGCTGCCGGCGCCGGAAAGGATCGTAGGTCCATACGAACAGGTGAAGTTGCTCACTTACCCCGGAGCGCCGTTAGTTTCGGCGAAAGAGCCTCTTCGATTAGACGCCCGTGATATGATGGTGGGCGGCGTCGACAACTGGGGTAGCCAAGCCTGGACGTGCAGAGCCTATTAGCAAAAACGACCAGACGATGACATTGGAGCTGGACGACCGTGAATCCCTGATGCGCGCTTCTTACATCCGCCTCACGGCGACCGGCCGGAAAACCGGCGAGCGCAGGACGGTGGAGCTATCGTTTGCCGTAAAGGGAAATGAGATCCTCTGCCTCGCCGGAGATGGGGGTAAAGTCCAGTGGTACCAAAATCTCCTCTCGGATCCCAAGGTTTCGATCCGCGTTGGCAATATCAGCCTGAGAGGACGAGCCGTAAAAAGGATCTCTCATCCCAAAAAACTTGCGCGGGAAATTCTCGCCCTGTTTCGAGAGAAGTACGGTGCCGCCTATGTCCGCGACTGGTACCAGGGCACCGACCGCGCCCCCGTGCGGATCAAAGTCCTTGGCCGTAAGCTGGACTGATTTCCCGTATTGACCTTAGGTTGGCTTGACACGGCAAGCGGTCGCGGACTAGGCTCGCCAACAAAGACACTATACGGAGGTTGTCGCCATGGCGGAGCGTTTACCATCGCCGGAGTGCCCGGCGTCGATGGCCGCGAGGCCGAACTCTGGGCGCTGGATGCCAACGGCAATCTTGCCATGGCCGCCACGGCGAAGTTCGCGCAGCGAAGGGATTGTAAGGAGGTAATGCGACATGCCGACCATCGATTCTGACGCCCATGTTGTCGAGTCCGAACATACCTGGGATTTCATGGATCGGGCCGACCAAAAATATCGCCCCCTCATCGTGCGGCCTCGGGGAGAAGACGGCGGAGAATACTGGTTCATCGACGGAAAAATACGCGGCCTGGTCCGGGTGGTGCTCACCGCCCGGCAGCTCGTCGAAGTCGGGGAG
>JACPAM010000188.1 GCA_016180805.1 Deltaproteobacteria bacterium
GATCGACTGCGGATCACCTTTGCGCGGGGAAAGTCGCTGTGCCGAGTGGAGGAAAAGGAATAGGATGAAAGCGCGCTGGTTGGTAGTACAAACGACTCATTTGGGGTTGCCTTCCTCGGGGACGCGCCTTCCGGCCGCGGCCGATGGACTAAGCTCTCTCGGGAAGCGCGCTCTCGGCTGCGGCCGATGCGTTCGTGCCATGGGTCGTACTGTTTGTAATCGGACGTCCGCAGCCTCGCTCGCCCCGTGGAGTATGGTGTTGACCACCGTGATGGTTCCTCGACCGTGCAGTTACTCAACGGGGCTCGCGCTCCCCTCGGTCGCAAACAAGGGGTCCGCGGCCTCCAGCCACGCCCCCTTCGGAAGCCTTAGTCGGCCTTGCGCAGAGGCTTATGTAATGCTCGTAAAGGCGATTGTATTAGTCGTCGTCGCCTTACTTTTTGCCGCCCGTGCGTGGTCCGGCGGATTCTCCGGAAACGTTTCGCTTAGCCCCGCCGAGGTGTTCCAGGGGGGTGTGGTGAGGATCACCGTCTTAGGCGAGGAAGTGGCCGAAGTGAGCGGTTTCCTCACCGACCGCAGCATCGCCTTCTTCCCGGAAGCGGGAGGTTCCTATTGGGCGCTTTTGGGCGTGGACCTGGAACATAAGCGCGGGCGGTTGGCAATCACGATCCGGGGCCGAGGGAAGGGGAAGGAGCCGTGGGATAGGTCTCTCCTCCTGCGCGTGAAAGAGAAGGCGTTTCCGCGCGAAGAGCTGACCGTGCCACCGTCCTTTGATCGGATCGACGAAGCCACCCGCAAGAGAATCGAAAGAGAACAGGCGGCTTTGGATTGGCTGTGGGCACTTGCCACGCCGCGCCGCTTGTGGGAGGGAGGCTTCCTTCGACCCGTCTCTGGAGGGGTGACCTCGCCGTTCGGTCTGCGCCGAATCATCAATGGCTATTCCCGCTCGCCTCACGGCGGCGTCGACCTCAAAGCCTCTTTGGGGAGCGAAATTCGGGCCGCCAATCATGGGCAGGTCGTTTTAAGAGACGACTTCTATTTCAGCGGCAAAAGCATCGTTCTCGATCATGGGGCCGGACTTTACACGATGTACTTTCATCTGTCGGACTTCGCCGTGGAGAAAGACGTCGTTGTGCGCAAAGGCGATGTGATCGGCCGGGCCGGAATGAGCGGGAGGGTCACAGGTCCCCACCTTCACTGGGGAGCGCGGCTGAATGGCGCCAGGGTAGATCCTCACGAGTTGCTGGAAGCCGGGAATGCCAGGCCGTGAATCCAAGTTCAAGGGTTCAAGGGTTGAAGGGTTAAAAGGATCGCGGAGAAGGTGGTCATGGCCAAGAAGGACAAGAAGTTCGAGGAGGCGCTGGAAGAGCTCGAAAAGGTGGTCGAGCGGCTTGAGTCCGGGGAGCTTTCCCTCGAGGACTCTTTGGCGGCTTTCGAGGAAGGGGTGAAGCTCGTGCGCTTTTGCAATCAAAAACTCATCGAGGTGGAAAAAAAGATCGAATTGCTGGTCAAGGACAAGGAAGGCAAGCTCCAGCTCAAACCTTTGGAAGATGTTTCGGAAGAGGGTCTGGAGCCAACCGACGAATAGTCTGGTGCTGCTTTTTCTCCTGCCACAAGGGCGCTATCGCTACCCATTCTTCGTTTCCCTCAGCTCACCTTTTTCATAGGCGCCGATTCGGTCTTCGGCTTCTTTCGGGTGGAATTTGAAGCCGAGGTTGGTTGGTGCTACATTGCTCACGCGGTCGGCACAACTAGGGCACGCGGCGTGTCGTGCCTCGGGTGGACCTGGAAACGGCAAAGGAAGTGGCCAATTTCAATATCGAGGAGTATCTCAAGCACAGGAAGTCGGTGATTGACCGAGCCCTCGGTCGTTATCTCAAAGCGTGCTCTCAGCATCCGCAGACCCTTTATAAGGCCGTTCACTACGGCCTTTTTCCGGGAGGCAAGCGCTTCCGTCCTATTCTCACGTTGGCCTGCGGCGAGCTGTTCGGGGCCAGGCAGAGGGCGCTCCTGCCTTTTGCCTGCGCCTTAGAATTGATCCATACGTATTCGATCATTCACGACGATCTTCCGGCGCTGGATAACGACGATCTGCGGCGCGGGGAGCTGGCGGCGCACAAGGTATTTGGCGCGGGAATCGCGCTGCTCGCCGGCGATGCGCTCCTCACCGAGGCTTTTCATCTGATGACCCGGCCTCAGGTCGTGCGTGCTTTGGAGTCGACGCTTGTCCTCGATCTCATTCACGAGATCGCCCATGCCGCGGGGATCGGCGGCATGGTGGGAGGGCAGGTCGTCGATCTGGAGTCCGAGGGTAAAGAAGTGGACGTCGCCACCGTGGACTACATTCATGTTCGGAAGACGGGAGCTTTGATCCATACCGCCGCTCGGGTGGGAGCTAAAATCGGCGGGGCGTCGGGAAAGGAGCTTCGCCGGATCAGCCGCTATGCCGAGTTTCTGGGGCTGGCCTTTCAGGTGACCGACGACATTTTAGATGCCGAGGGGCTTAGTGGCACGACGGGTCAGCCCGAGGGGAGAGACCGGGAACGGAGGAAGGCTACCTATCCCGGCGTGGTGGGTGTCGCGGCGGCCAAGGGGCGAGTCCAGGAACTTTTGGAGCGTTGCTTGAAGGAGGTTGAGGGATTTGGTAAAGAGGCTGACCCCTTGCGCGGCATTGCCCGTTACGTCACGGAGCGAGTTCAGTGAGATGAGGCAGGACGACTTTTTACCCGGATTGAGGAGGGGTTCGAATGGCACGGCTTCTTGATGGCATCGAGAGTCCGGCAGACGTTCGCGAGTTGTCGTTGGAAGAGCTTTCCACGCTCGCCCAGGAGGTGCGCGAGGAGGTGATCTCGGTCGTTTCCGAAGTGGGAGGGCATCTCGCCTCAACGCTTGGGGCGGTTGAGCTGACGCTCGCCTTGCATTACGCCTTCGATACTCCTCGCGATCGGATCGTTTGGGACACGGGCCATCAGGCTTACGCCCACAAGCTCATCTGCGGCCGGCGCACGAAGCTCGCCACGATCCGTCAGTTCGGCGGCCTCAGCGGCTTTTTGAGTCGGGAGGAAAGCGAGTACGACGTCTTCGGCGCGGGACATGCGGGAACCTCGGTTTCGGCGGCGCTGGGTATGGTCGTGGCCAAGAACCTTGAGGGGGACAAGCACAAGGTGGTGGCCGTGATCAGCGACGGCTGTCTGAGCGCCGGACTCACCTTCGAGGGTCTGAACCAGGCGGGTCATCTCGAGAAGGACTTGATCGTGGTCCTGAACGACAATGAGCACTTTATCGACTCCCGGGTCGGGGCGCTCTCTTCCTTCCTGAGCCAGCAGCTGACCACCGGGCCCGCGGTGAAGCTGCAAAGGGGACTGCGGGATTTCCTCAGGGCGTTGCCAAGGGTCGGCGAGGGTCTCTACCGTCTGGGGCGCAGGGTGAAAGAGTCCTTCATCGGTTTCGTGACTCCCGGGCTGCTCTTCGAGGGTTTGGGTTTCCAGTACATAGGTCCGGTGGACGGGCACAATCTCGAAAAGCTGATCCGCGCGCTGCACAACGCTAAGAATATCGGCCAGCCGACGCTGGTGCACGTCATGACCCGGAAAGGAAAGGGATACGAGTGGGCGGAGAAAGAGCCGGTCAAGTATCACAGCGTTTCGCCTTTTCATGTCCTTACCGGTAAGCCCAAGAAAGAGAAATCTCCCATTCCGAGCTTCACGGAGGTCTTTGCCTCTTCCTTGATTCGGCTGGCCAAGGAGAACCCCAAAGTTATAGGCATCACCGCGGCCATGGGCAGCGGCACCGGCATCGACAAGCTGTCACGCGAGATCCCGGGCCGCTCGTAC
>JACPAM010000139.1 GCA_016180805.1 Deltaproteobacteria bacterium
GACGCTGTCGTCATAGACCAGCATGCCTTCGAACTTCTTGCCGTCGATCTCGTAGCCGATTCTCTGCTCGACCATCTTCGCGGCGGCCGGACTGCTCAACAGCGCCGCGGCCACAATTCCCAGGATAATTTTACGCATTTTGATTCCCCTTCTTTCGCGCGGGCTACCGCTCCATCCTTGATTTGAGCCGGACATTACCTGAAAGCCGCGCGTCATGTCAACGCGAAAGTGTTGACTCCATGCTTCCAAATCGCTACATGTCAGCGATCTGAGATTCCGAGCGCAGGGAGGAAAAATCGGCCGCAGCGGAGAGCGCGCTTCCCGAGGGAGCTCAGTCCATCGGCCGCGTCCGCCTGAGGCGGATCGGCCCCTGAGGAGCTTTGCGAGAAATCCGGGCTAGACATCCGCTCCGGTTTGGAGTAGTGGGCTTTTAAGCTAACTGGGAACAGGCCGGGTCAAAAGCGGTTTCAAGGTGCTAAAGGATTTTTTTAGGAGGATCTATGGCCAAAAAGCTTTTTTATCTGCTAGTGGCTATTCAAGTCTTGGCCGCCTTTGGTGGACGGCTCCGAGGTGTCTCTGCACAGGAGCCATTTTTCAAAGGCAAGACGGTGCGCATCATCGTGGGCGCGGCCCCTGGAGGGGGGTTTGACACCTATTCGAGGACTATTGGCCGCCACATGGGCAAGTACCTCCCCGGCAACCCTACCGTCATTGTCGATAACATGCCAGGGGCTGGCTTTGTCATCGCGGCTAACCATGTCTATAACGTCGCGAGGCCCGATGGCCTCACCATTGGGAACTGGATCGGGACCCTGGTCTTGGCGCAGATGGTAGGCCGTAAGGGCCTTGAGTTTGACGTGCGAAGGTTTGAATACGTCGGTTCTCCCGTGACCAATCACGATCTTTGCGTTTTCAACAAGGCCAGTGGCATCACGAGCGTCGAGAAATGGATGGCCTCAAAGACGCCGGTTAAGATGGGATCTATTCCTCCGGGAGGTTTGACTTATGAGACTACCGTGATCCTGAAGGAGACCCTCGGCCTTCCGATTCAGATCGTTGCGGGCTACAAGGGGACCTCCGAAATCCGAGTGGCCGCGGAATCCGGTGAGGTCGCTGGACTCTGTGGTCTAGCGTGGGCTTCGGCGAAATCGACCTGGCGAAAAGGGTTAGAGTCAGGCGATGCGATTGTCGTCTTACAAAATGCACCTAAACCTCATGCTGAGCTTCCTAATGTTCCTTTAGCCGTAAACCTGGCCAAAACCGACATGGGGCGTAAGTTAATCCAGGCAGGCATTCATGACATGAGTGCTATCACGTATCTCTATTCTCTTCCTCCGGGGACACCCAAGGAGCGTGTTCAGACGTTACGTCGTGCTTTTCAGGAGACGATGAAGGATGCGGAGTTCTTGGCAGAAGCCAAAAAAGCCAATTTGGAACTTGATCCGGTAGCCGGCGACGACGTGGAAAGGATCGTCTCGGGGCTTTTTAAGCTAGATCCAGCAGTGGCTAATAGACTCAAGGAGATCCTGAAGTAGAGGAACAACGGGAGAGGGCATGAGCGAGATTCGCTTTGTAGACACTACGCTACGCGACGGGCAACTTAGCCTCTGGGCGTTGGGGATGAGAACGGGGGCGATGCTCGCCATCGCAGAGCAAATGGATCGGGCCGGATTTGAGTCCGTGGAATTCTTTGTCGCGGTCATGTTCAAGAAGTTTGTCCGGGAGCATAAGGAAAACCCTTGGGATTGGATACGGCTGGGCACAAAGCGCTTCACCAAGAGCCGGCTCCGTTGGCACGGCGGCGTGCATGGCGCATTTGAAAAGATACCGACTTGCGTCCTCCAACTCATGATCGAGCGCGCCGTCTCTTATGGATTGAGGCTCACCCGGACATCGAACTGCTGGAACGATTTCTCGGCCTTCAAAGTGGAGCTGGAAGACCTCAGAAAGATAGGCATGGACGTGATTGCGAACCTGATCTACTCCGTCTCGCCCCGGCACACCGATGAGTATTATGCCCAGAAGGCGCGCGAGGCAGCGGCCATGAGGCCCTATCGAATCTGCTTTAAGGACGTGGGCGGCCTGCTCACGCCCGAGCGCGCCCGAACGCTCATCCCGATCATTCTTCAAAACATAGGCGACATCCCTCTTGAGTTCCACGCGCACTGCAACAGTGGTCTGGCCCCCCTGTGCTATCTGGAAGCCCTTAAGCTCGGGGTGAAGACGCTGCACACGGCCATCCCGCCGCTAGCCAACGGCTCTGCCCAACCCTCCATCTTCAACGTCGCAAAGAACGCGCGCGCCTTGGGCTACGCGCCCGTCGTAGACGAGGAGGCGATCAAGCCCGTGGAGAGCCATTTCACCTACGTCGCCAAAAGAGACAGCCTTCCTATCGGAAAGCCGCTGGAATACGATCACTCGCAATACCTTCATCAGGTGCCCGGAGGCATGATCTCCAACCTGCGCCACCAGCTCCGTCTTGTGGGCATGGAAGATAAATTGGAGGCGACCTTGGAGGAAGCAGCCCGGGTGCGGGCAGAGTTCGGCTATCCTATTATGGTGACGCCTCTGGCCCAATTCGTGGGAAGCCAGGCGGCTATCAACGTCATCGTGGGAGAGCGTTATAGGGAGGTGACGGATCAAGTCATCCAATGCGCCCTGGGAATATGGGGAAAAGAAGGGGCCTTGCTCATGGACAGCAATGTCAGGGACAAGATCCTGAGCAGGCCGCGCGCCAAAGAATGGGAGGGGTGGGAACCCCCTCAACCATCCCTTGCCGAGGTGAGGCGTAAATTCGGTGGACCCTCCGTGTCAGACGAAGAACTAGTGCTGCGGGTGTTCGCCGGCGAGGATGATGTAAAAGCGATGTATGCCGCCGGCCCGCCGCAGGAATATCTCAATGCGAGAAAGCCGTTGCTTTTGCTGATCCAGGAACTCACCAAACGCAAAGAGTGCCGACAGATCTATGTTCGCAAGCATGGCTTTTCTCTTATCCTTGAGAAGAGAAAAGACTCTATTCCCCCATGATCTTTACCAAGACCCGGCAGCAGCCATCGAACTCGCCGTAGAAGATCTGCTCCCGGGGACCGAAATCCAAAACCTGGGGGCCTGGGTTCCAGGTAGCGCTGGACATCTGCTCTGGTTTAGGATAATCGGCTTTGAATCTACCCTGGAATACGACGGGTCAGAGGTGAATTGGTGTTGCAGGAGACGTATACCTTAGCCGAGCCCGGTGCGGTATCTCTGCCAGCGGCGGTGGATGAATCCGCCCGGAGGCGCGCGCTCGGACCCGGCGTCAAGGTAGTGGAGCGTGGCCTCGCGGTCGCGCTCACCGTGCTCGGCGGGGCCTGGGCGCTCGAAATGCACACGTGGTTCGACCTCGTCGTCTTCAAGGAGCAGTATCTCGCCCTTCTCGTCACTCTGGCGCTCACCGCCGTCTTTCTCGGCACCAAGGCGCGCCGGTCCGAAGCAGGCCGCCGCGTGCCGTGGCACGATTGGATCGGCGCAGCTCTCAGTGTCGTCGTTGGCGGCTACATTGTCGTCCGCTACCCCGATCTCGTGTACGATCTCGGCACGCTCGAGACCCACCGCTACGTTCTCGGCGCCGTCGCGGTTGTCCTCGTTCTCGAGGCGACGCGGCGCACCATGGGCTGGACGCTTGTCATCGTCGGCGTCACGTTCCTCCTGTATGCGAAGTTTTCGCACCTTTTCCCTGGCATGCTCAACGTGCCGAGCCCGTCGTGGCAGCGGCTTGCCATCTACCTCTATCTCGACAAGAACGGGATTCTCGGCCTGCCGGTGGACGTAACCGGCACGATCGTCATCGCCTTCATCCTGTTCGGCAGCATCCTCTACGCGGTGAAGGGCGATATCGTGCTCACCGATTTCGCGCTTGCCGCGATGGGCCGCTATCGGGGCGGCCCGGCCAAGGTGTCGGTGGTCGCCTCAAGCCTGTTCGGCACCGTCTCCGGCAGCGCCGTCTCCAACGTGGTGATCGACGGCCCGATCACGATCCCAATGATGAAGAAGAGCGGCTATCCCGGCCACGTCGCCGCCGCCATCGAGGCGGTCGCCTCGACCGGCGGTCAGATCATGCCGCCGGTGATGGGGATCACCGCCTTCCTGATCGCCGAGTTTCTGTCGCTTCCTTACGCCGACGTGGCGATCGCAGCCGCGATCCCGGCCGCCCTCTACTACCTCGCACTGTTCGCCCAGGTGGATCTCGAAGCCGCGAAGCGTGGGCTTACGGGCCTTCCGCCGACGAGCCTGCCGCGCGTGGGCCACGTGCTCTTGCGCGGCTGGGTATTCATCATTCCGGTCTCGATCCTGTTCTGGACGCTGATGATCGACGGCTGGCAGCCGGCCCGCTCCGCGATGGCGGCGATCGGCGGCGCCTTGGCCGTCGGGGTGCTGCATCCATCGACGCGGCCTTCGCTGCGTCGTTTCGTCCTCGCCCTTGAGGACGCGGGGCGGACCGTTTTCGATCTCGTCGTCATCACACTGGTCGCCGGGATCGTCATCGGCGCGCTGCAGGTCTCGGGGCTCGGCTTCAACTTCTCGCTGCTCCTCCTGAAGCTCGCTGGCGGAAGCTCGGTCGTCCTGCTCGCCATGACCGCCGCCGTATGCATCTTTCTAGGCATGGGACTCCCCACGGGCGTCATCTACGTCATGCTCGCGGTCCTGGTGGGCCCGGCTTTGACCCAGCTTGGCATGGTCCCGCTCGCCGCCCATCTCTTCATCTTCTATTTCGGCATGATGTCCATGATCACCCCACCCGTGTGCATGGCCACCTACGCGGCAGCCGCTATCGCTCGCACTGATTTTTGGTCGACCGGTTGGGCCGGCATGCGGCTCGGCATCGTTGCCTATGTCGTGCCGTTTATGATGGTCTACCAGCCGGGTCTCATTATCGAGGGCTCCGTCGCCGACGTGGTGATGACCTCCGTCAAGTGCGCACTCGGCGTCCTCGTGTTTTCCTTCGGCGTGGTCGGCTTTCTTTATGCGCCGCTTGGTCCCGTCCCGCGCGCCCTGCTTGTGCTCGCCGGAGTAGTCGTCATGCTCACGCCACTCACCGACGCACCCGCGATGGTCCTCATCGGCGTGGCGCTCGCGCTCGCTGTGGCGCTCGTGCTGTGGCAGCGCCAGCGCTTTAGTTGAACTTCGCGTTGGCCTTCTGGGCGGCTTCGGTCCACAGACCCTTTTCTTTATAAAAGGCGACCGCCGCAGGATGGTACGGTATCACGGGTAGGTCGGTGACCGCCGCCTGGTGAGTGAAGCCGGCAAGAGCGCGGTGGATCTTCGCAAGCTCGCCTGTACCCTTCCAAAGAGCCTCAAGCAGCGTCTTGACCGCATTCCCGTCTACGTCCTTATGCGCGACGAGGTAGGCGTCGTAGGTGAGGAGATAGATGTCATTCTCAACGCCGATGCCCGGGTTCTTCTTCACAAGTTCGAGCTTCGCGTTCGGGAAGATGTGCTGGCGAAGGATCTCAAGATTGGCCGGGGTTTTGTCGAAGCCGAGATACCGGATACCCTTTTTCGCATGGAGCTCGCGTACCACAGGCTGGCCGAGCGAAGCCCATGAGGCATCGACCCGGCCGGTATCGAGGGCGTGCGGACCGTCGTTCGCGCCGGTCACTGGCACGGCTCGGACGTCTTTCCAGGTGAGACCGGCCGTGGCGAGCGCGCCCGTCAACGACTTGCCGATAATCGCGTGACCGCCGAAGTCGCTGGTCACCCGCCGGCCCTTGAGGTCGGAGACTGTCTTGATGTCGGAGTCCTTCAATACGATGAAGCTAACAAACAGCCCGCCGTCGCCCGAGCGCAAAACGCGAAGATTTTTGTACTCCTTCTTCGCGCGGTTGTCGCCGATATAGGAAATGTAGGCCGTAGAGCTCGACAAAGTGGCGAGGTTCACCTCTCCGTTATTAAGCTGATCGAGGTAGTTGTCCGGGCCGCCGAACGGCCGAACGATCACACGCACCGAGGAGCCCTCGGTGATCACCTTGGCCATTCCTGAGGCAATCGCGTTGTAGGTCGAGCCCGGCGCGTCGGAGGCGAGCGTGAGCGTCTGTGCCGCAGCGCCGGTGGCCGCGAGGCCGACCACGGCCACCCCGTAAAGGAACGATCTAAAAAGTTTTGCCAGCATAGCGGTTCTCCTTAAAATCGACTGGGATTTTGGCTTTATACCAGGTTCGCCTGCCCCACCGCCGCGTGTAGCAAACGACCGAAAGTTTGTCAAGCCCCAAAAAACTCCCTTTGCATCCACATCAAATGATAAGAAAGTGGTTTTGAGGGAAGACTGCCGAACGACGGACAAGGTTCTGCGGATTCCCGGCTAGGGAGCGCCGTTACTGAGTGAGGAGCAGGTCGATGCCGCTCATCAACTGATTGCTGCTAAAGGGTTTGGTGATGTAATAATCGCCGCCCATCTGGTATCCGGTGAGGATATCGAGGTCTTTACTCTTCGCCGTCACCAAAATCACGGGAATGGAAGAAGTTTCGCTTGCGGCTTTGAGCCGAGCGAGCACCTGTAATCCGTCCATCTCCGGCATCATGATGTCCAGAACGATCAGATCAGGTTTCTTGACCTCCAAGCGCGCAAACGCTTCCAACCCGCTATAGACGCACTCGACCGCAAAGCCTCTCTTCTCCAGCATCCTCCTTACGACGTCGACAAAGACTTGATTGTCGTCGACCACCATGATCGTTTTCAGGCCGGTGCCAATGCTTTCCATGTCGCCCCCGTGGCTACGCCGTCAGTGAATGGTACGATTTTTCCTGACCTGCCGAGGAAAGCAAGAAAGCTAAAAATGTGCCAAAATTAACAATGGGCTTGGCAGGGCAAAAAAATATACGTACAACCAAATACTTGCGCGCGGCCACTGGGTTGGGGACGGTGTCGAGCCTACCGGAATGACAAAAAACGCAATTTTCCAAGTCCGCAGCATGTCAGGGTTGCGCTCGGCTGAACTCCCGAAAGCAAATTTACGGCAATGCGCTTATCTCAGAAACGAATTTTTCTCAGCTCAGCGAGGCCCAAGGCATGTGAGTTTTGAAGCTCGCATCAACCTGAGGCCCGATCGGCCGGCGGCTCCCGCAAAAGGATTCCGAGCGCCACGATGCCTACAAGAATCGTACCTGCGAGGGCCCTCCAGGCGAGCACGTACGAGCCCGTAGTATCGACGAGGTAGCCGAAGAGAGGCGTACCGAAGATGGCCCCGATCGAATTTATGGTGATGACGAATCCCATGGCGGCGCCGGTCCTGGCCTTCCCGGCGATCTCACCGATGAGCGCATACGAAACTCCTTGATATCCCACCATGCAGAGGCCGGCGAGAAAGATCAGCGGCGCGATCACCCCGAGCCCGGTTCCTCGCGGTATGGCGCTCAACAGCAGCGTGAGCGCGATCGATAGCGCGCCGATCAAGAGCAGAACCGCCTTGCGCCGCCCGCCAAAGAGCCGATCGCTCACCACGCCCCACCCGATCCTGCCCACCATCGCCCCGCCTTGAGTAAAGGCCAAGGCCTGGCTGGCCCAGTAAGCGGAAAGCCCCATCGCCTCTTTGAGATAAAGCGGCACGTACGTGATCAGGGACATTTGCGCGACGAGCAACAAAGCGGTGCCCATACTCACGCTCAACAGGGTTCTGAGGCTCAGCCGCTCCCGCTCTTGCTGCAATGCGGCGGGGCCCGCAGCCCGACCGCCTGGCTCTTCCTTCGGCTCGCGCCACAACGCCCAAAAGAAAAAGCCACAAAAGAGGTTGATTGCGCCAAGCCCGGCCAGGGCGCCCCGCCATCCGACCAGGAGCACCAGCGGAGGCGCCAGCAAAGCCGCCACCACACCTCCGGCGGGCACCCCGGTCTGCTTCATTCCCATCGCCGTGGCGCGCTCGTCGCGCTGGAACCACGTCATCACGCCCTTGGTCGACGCCGGATTGAGAAAGCTGTACCCGAGGCCCGCGAGAAAAAAAGACACGAAGGCCCAGCTAAAGGAAGGCGCCAACGCGGCGGCGGTCGTGCAGAGCCCTAAAGCCACGTGGCCGTTCAGCGTGGTCGCGCGGACGCCGAGCCGGTCCGCCAGCCATCCGGCCGCAAAGGAGAGCCCGGCCATGCCGGAATAGAAAGCGGAGAAAAATAGGCCGATCTGGGCGCGGGAGAGATCGAGGTCCTGCTGGTAGAAGGGCGCGAGGGTATTGATTCCGTACTGCGCGGTAGCGCCGATGATGTGTGAAGCGGTGATGAGCGCTAAGATGTTCCAGCGAAAGCTTCCGTGATCGGCCACGAGAGGAACCTCGCCCTTCGAGGAATCAGTCCAGCACCGTGTCTGAGTAGGGCTCGACGTCGACGAGCGCCTCGATGACGCTCGGGCCCTCGAGGTTCAACGCCCAATCGATGGCTTCTTCCATCCCGCGTTCATCGCGGGCGGCGCGGCACGGAACGCCGAAATAGTGCGGTGGCGAATCCGCCGGCACACCCAAATACACTCCGGATAGCCCGTATCCTTTCCGCTCCTGCTTGATTTTCATCAGGGTCAACCAGCCGTCGTTGAGCACGATGACGGGTACCGCCAGAGCAAGGCGCCTGGCCAGCGCCAACTCCCCGACCGTCATCTGGAAACAGCCGTCGCCCACGACGGCAACCACGGGCTTTCGGGGATAGACTAGCTTCGCCGCATACGCTGCGGGAATGCCGTAGCCCATCGAGGACCAGCCGTTCGTGGCAAGACATGTGCGGGGGAAATCGGTGCGCCACTGAGTGGCGATCTGGTGGGTGTGGGCACCGACATCGTAGGTGAGAATCGCGTCGGGAGAAAGCCTCCGCCGCAAAAGGTCGAGTAGCCGGTGCGGCGCAAGCCCGCCCGCGCCGGCGGGCCCTCGGCCGTCCGGCCGGAGCGACCGCTCGAGAGCCTCGCGGTGCTCCCCGATTTCCTCGGAGGACCACTCGTTCGGAGCCGGCACGATCGCCCCCATCTTCTCTATGGCCCGGTCTAAGTCGCACGCTCGATTGTACAGCATCGATATCCCCGCGCCGCCATCGGCGGCTTCCGTGCTCACATGAATCACGGGAGTCGTACCGACCCACTCTTCGTAGTTGATCTCGACCGGGTCGTAGCCGATCGCTATGATGAGATCCGCCCTGCGGGTAAAGCGCTCCACCTCGCTCCTGCAGGCGCGCCCGATCACCCCCGCCCAATAGGGATGGCTTTCCGGGAGAAAGCCCTTGGCATGAAGCGTCGAGACGAAGGGAATTTTGTGCGTCTCGATGAAGCTCAAAAGCCGCCGCCCAGAGCCGCAGCGCGTAAAGGTTAAACCCGTAAGCACGAGTGGTCTTCGGCTTCGCCCCAAAGCCGCCGCAATGACTTGGACCACGTGATCCGACAAATCCGCAAGAGGCGGAGGTTCGTCTACTCGACCAGCAGCCTCCACCGCCTCGTCCAGGGCAACGTCCTCAGGCAGGTCGAGATGGACGGGACCGGGCGGTTCGGCGCGCGCAAGGACGACGGCCCGTTCCATGATCGTAGCCACATGACCGGCATCGAGCGCGAAGGTGGCCTTGGTAAGCGGCCGGAAGAGGGCGTTGTGGTCGATCCTCATCTGAACGCGCCGCTTCAGCCAGGGCGCCGGGACATTGCACGTGATCGCCACAAGCGGAGAGCGATCGAGCCAAGCCGCCCCGACTCCGGTTGCGAGATTCGTCGCCCCCGGACCTAGAGTCGCCACACACACGCCGGGGACTCCGGTCAAGCTTCCCACGGTTTGCGCCATGAAACCGGCGGAAGTCTCGCTTGCGGTCAGGACGAAGCGGACCCGGCTGTGGTGGAGGGCCTCGATCAGAGGCAAAACAGGTCCGCTCGGGATTCCGAACACCCAACGGACACCGGCCTCTTCAAGTAGCCGCGCTATAAGCTCCGCGTTATTCATCCGGCCCAGATGACTCACAGCGAAGGAGCGTGCCGTGGCTTCGTACGTCCATGAATCCCGGGGCTATGTACCGATCCGGACTGAATCGGCCGCATCCTGGACGGAGCGGATGATCGAGAGAGCGGTAAGGCGACCCGTGCGTGGATTTTCGCTCGGCACGTTCTCGACGTGGACGAGAAGGCGGCCGAAATCGCCTTCGACTTCGACGTCATGGCAGTTTCGTTTGAGGCCCGGGACAGCGAGGATGCGAATGCGCGTCCGGTCGGGACCGATACCGGCAAGGCTCACGGCCGCCGACACGTTGACGTTCGCCGGAAAGCCCCGGCAGGCCTCGCGCGCGGTTCCCGTAAATACCTCGCGCTCCGCGCTGAGACCCCGAAGCGAGGTGCCGCGCTCGACGAGATACGGCGCTCCCTCGAGCCCTTCCGGTGGCTTACGCGTCGTGATGGTGACATTCGTGATTTGGCCGATCGCTGCCGACTTGATGCCATCGAGGCCGGCAATCGCCCCCGAAGGAATGTACAGCTTGCAGCCGGTCCTGCGCGCCTCTTCCATAATCTGCGGGTGATCGAGAAGCGCGCCGGCGCTGATCACCATCAGCTCTTTTCGCGCGGCGAAAACCTCCCGCGCCAATTCCGCAACCACGCCTTGCCCTGCCGCTTCGACGACAAGATCGGAGCGCGCGATGAGCGTTGCGCGATCAAGGTAAGGGACCGGTTTGCCGAGTGTCGACAGAAAATCTCGGGCCGCCGCTTCCGTCCGGCTCGTGACTCCGGCGACGCCCACGGCAAGCTTTCCCGCATCGAAGGCCTTGAGCAGAGCCTTGCCGATCGCTCCGCACCCGACAATCCCAATCGATTTCACAGGAATGGTCATGAAACAGTTTTCGCCCTTTCACTTTGAAGCCTGAGGGGGACGAGAAGGAAGGCCGCGGACGTGCTCGTCAACGACCGAGGGGAGCGCGATCGAGGCTGCGGACGTCCGATTACAAACGCTACGACTCATGGCACAAACCCATCGGCCGCAGCCGAGAGCGCGCTTCCCGAGGGAGCTTAGTCCATCGGCCGCGGCCTGATGGCTCGGCCCCCGAGAGGCTTTCGAGGGAAAACCTTAACAGACCTTTATCCCGCCCTGGCGAGCCTTGTCAACGAGATCGAGCCCCGCCAGAACTCTGAAGGGATGCAATTCTCTTCATCCTTACCACCCCCCAAGAATCCCTGCGGGCCAGTAGAGGCCGAGCATCCAGCCCATGAATGCCGCCGCGCCGACAAGACAGGCCGTATAGATCAGCGACCGAGACAGGCGCAGCTTTACCCAGCCGTAGAGAAATAGGAAGGTGAAAAGCGCGGTCGCGATGGCAAAGCCGATGAGCCAAATCAACAAAAAATACAAAACCAGAGACAAAAAATAGCTCAGAGCCGTCCCGGTCTTATTCCTCGCTTCAGGCGCCAGCTCGACACCAGGGGCGCGCAGGTCGAGAACGACCTGGAGCACGGCCATAAAAATAGCAGGAATGGTAGCCGCCACTGGAAAGATAGCGCCCAGATAAGGAAAGGAGCGCGCCTCGTAGAGCGCTCCCGCGAATACGAATAGGATAAAAAAAGTGAAGACGATCGAAGAGGTTTTTCCCAACAGAGGCGGCCCTTCAGTTGACTCCTCATCGAGAGATTGCTTTCCCTTGAGCTTGCCGACGACGATCCAGACTATCGTAGCCAGGAGCAGGAGACCCATCACAATGACCCCGGGCCGCCACAGCCATTCCGCCCCGTAGCGACTGATCGATAGCCACAGGTATTGCTCCGTCGGCTTGGAGAGGACAAAGCCGACCAGAAAGGGCGCGCGTGCCCAACCCAGTTGCTTCATGAGCCAACCCAGAAATCCCAACGCCAGCAAGGCAAAGAGGTCGCCGAAATGCTGCGAGCTCTGAAAGGCGCCGATGAAGATAGTCACCACGATGGCCGGAGCCATTTTAGCGAAGGGAACCCAGGTGAGCCGCGCCAGCGCGGGGCTCAAAAGGAGACAGAGCCCCGCGCCTATCGCGTTGGCGAAGGCAAAGCCCCAGATGATGGTAAAGATCAGATCGAGGTTCTCCTGCACCATGCGCGGGCCCGGCTGGATGCCGTAGAAAAAGAGCGCGCCCAGCAGGATCGCCGCCGGGGCTCCTCCGGGAACACTGAACAGAAGCGTCGGGATGAGATCTCCCGCCTCAACCGAGTTGTTGGCGCTCTCCGGGCCGATCACGCCGCGAATATCCCCTTTGCCGAAGCGCTCCCGGTCCCGGGCCATGGCCACCACATGCCCATAGCTCATCCACGATCCCGCCGTGGCGCCGATGCCGGGAAGGATGCCGGCCCAAACGCCGATCAGGGAGCCGCGCACCACGATGCCCCAATGGCGCATCACATCTTTCATCCCCTGGATCCAGCCGCCGCCCAAACCGATCCGTTCGGCGATCTGGCCCCCTTTGGCCAAGAGATCGATGATCTCGGCGATGCCGAACACTCCGAGCGCCACGCCAACCAAGGGGATTCCGTCCAGTAGGTAGAGCTGGTCGAAGCTGTAACGATAAACGGCCTCTGTCGGCGCAGCGCCGACACTTCCGAGCAGGAGTCCCAGGCAGGCCGACATCGCCCCTTTGAGAGGCTGGCTGCCGGTTAGAAAGCCCGCGAAGGAAAGGCCCAGAACGCAGAGCATCAATAACTCGGGAGAGCCGAAGAGCAGAACCAGAGGGCGGGCGATGGGAAGCGAGAGGGTAAGAAAAACCGCGCCGATAAGGCCGCCGATCAACGAGGATAAAAAGGCGGCGCTCAAGGCCCTGCCCGCCTGGCCCTGCTTGGCCAGCGGATGGCCGTCCAGAACCGTGGCCGCGGCCGCCGCGGAGCCCGGGGTTCCGATCAGCACCGAGGTGATCGTGTCCGAGGTGTGGACTACCGCCACCGATCCGATGAGCAGGATCATTGCGGTATGGACGTCCAGTTTAAAGATGAAAGGGAGGAGGATGGCTACCGACGCGATGCCCCCCAGGCCAGGCAGGATGCCTATGACGGTGCCGGCCATTACGCCCGCCATGAGCATGCCGATGTGGACAGGATCTGCGAATTTCCCCAGGGCGATTAGGGCGGCATCCCACATGAAAGCGTTTGCTTTGGAGCAATGGAGCAGTGGAACATTAGTCCAGCTTGACGTGATACTTCTTCCGCACCCATTCCCGGACGAAACGTTGGGTCTCCTGATCGATCTGGAAGGCTTGCTGGATAGTCTTTTCCAGCCGGTCGCCGCGCTGGAGAGGGTAGCCTCCTAGAACTTTGCTCGTTTTGGTGAGAAACTCTTTGTCTTTCGAGAGCCGGTCCGATGCTTCGTAAAAAACCCGCGCAGCCTCAGCCGGGGCATCCCCCTTCACCCAGAGAATCTTCTGCACGGCAAACGCGGACGGCATGAAAATCTTGTAAGTGTCCCAGAACTTGCCGGAGGGTTTTCTCCCCTTAATCTTCTCGTAGACCTCCGGAACCGTTGGCAGATCGGGCACCGCCGGGTCTCGGACGATATTTCCACTGTCGTCGAGCTGGCCAAAGCTCATCAAGGGTATCGCTTTGCCCTCCTTAATCAGAGGGACCACGGTGGCGTTATAGGCGGGCGTTGTCTGGTAGTCTATATTGGTTTCCCCGCGCTCAAACGCGATCCGCGCATCTCCCCTGCCTTTGAAACCGAGCACCCCCCTGGCATCCAGCTCTAACAGCTCGAAGCTGATCAGGGGGATCATGTCGAGCCCTATCGCGCTGATCCCGCCATAGATCAGATCCTTGGCTTTGGCGAGATCCTCCACCCTTTTTACGCCCGAGGCCGGGGAAACATACATGACGCCGCCCACGGGATTCACGAGCAGCGGCTTCCACTGGCGAAAGTCGTACTTGGCCGCCTTGTCTCCTAAGAGAACCGGAAAGTAATTTGTCGCCGAGCTTACCAGCACCATGAGTCCATCGCTTTTGGTCTTGAGGGCAAACTCCATCATGCCCGGGATACCCCTTCCGCCGCCGATGTTGCGGTAGACAAGTCTGGGGTTGCCGGGAATGTTTCTTTCAAGATACGGCCCTATAGTGCGGATCCAGATGTCCGATCCGCCCGCGACGGGGAAGGGAATAATGATCTCGATGGTCTTCCCTTCATAATAGGGCGCTGCGCCGAGCGCCTGCGCCGCCAGCGCAAGTGACAATCCAAAGCCAGCTAGCCACCGTGATACCGGCCATCGAGCCGTAGAACGAATCCTTTTCATGGCGGACCCCCCAAAAAAAGCGATTGTTTTGGCATACTGCGTTACGTCTTGTTCTGTCAAGGGAAAGATTCCTCGGTCCGTAAAGGCGTAGAGAGGCGTATCAGCGCGCGGCGAGCAGTTTCTCGATCTGCGAGGTAATCCGCGGATCCGCCGGCTCGACGGCGCTTTCGAACACCGCTACCGGCTGACCCGCCCGGTCGAGGAGGTACTTGTGGAAGTTCCAGCGCGGCGGCTTCCCGGTCCGCGCGGCGAGCTGGCGATAGAGCGGGTTTGCGCTCGCGCCGACGACGGACGTCTTCGCGAACATCGGGAAGGTGATGCCGTAGTTCACCCGGCAGAACTGCGCGATCTGCTTGTTCGACCCCGGCTCCTGGCCGCCGAAATCGTTCGCCGGAAAGCCGAGGACCACGAGCCCTTTGTCGCGATAGCGGCGGTATAACCCTTCCAGGGCCTCGTACTGGGGCGTGTAGCCGCATTCGCTCGCCGTGTTGACTATCAACAGCACTTTCCCGCGGAACCGGCAGAGCGAGACCGGCTCATCCTGCAGGCTCGCGAATTTGTGATCCAGGACAGGTGGGCAAGGAGACTCCGCCGCGGCGATTGGCGCCGCGTAGGTCAATGCCGCGAGCGCTGCGACGATAAGCGCGTAGATCGATCGGGAGAGCATACCTTCGCCGCAAGATTATCGAAAAGCACGCCTATCTGTCAACAAAAGGCGACCGGATTTCCATGTTTTCGTAATTACGAAAACGTGATAGTTCGGGAAAAAGTCAATCGCATGGAGGAGCGGCCTTGATCCGAGTCGAAGAAGTTCTCTCCGCAAAGGAGCTGAAGCGGGCATTTGCCATCCGGCTCCGCGTTTTTGTGCGCGAGCAGGGCGTTCCGAAAGAAATAACGAGGACGATCAAAGGGCCAGCCACCTTTTGGCCAGGATTCGGGGCAGGGCCGTGGGAACCGCCCGGCTGGTCGTCAAGAACGACCGGGCAAAGATCGGCCGGATGGCCGTGCTCAAAGGCTATCGCGGCAAGGGAGCAGGGAAAGCGTTGTTAAAAAGGGCCATCGAGTCGGCTCGGAAGAAGAAGGTTAAGATGATCTATCTCCATGCCCAGATTCCGGTGATCGGCTTTTACGAAAAAATGGGCTTCCATTGCGTCGGCCGGCTCTTCATGGAGGCTGGAATACCCCATCGCAAGATGGTCTTCTCCCCTATCGCAAGTCGCTCTTTCGGCGCGCGCCAACCGGCCGCGCGATCCGGACGAAAGTGTGGACGAGATTCTCGCCCAGGCCAGCGGGCTAGTGCGGCCTGACCCCCGGCGTACCCAACCTTGACAATGAAGCTCCCCGCCCCAAGGGGCGGGGTTTCTTTCAGAATAATCTCAGCTGCTCGTAACTTTTGTGCTGGGTCTCTTGTCCTTGCTTCTTGATGTACTCCCTGATCACCGCCGTCGTCACTTCGCTCCCTACCGTCCGAACATCATACCCATCTCCCCAAAACTCCCCTCCCCATAACTCCCGCTTCACCTGCGGAAACCGCCGAAATATCTCCCTCGCCGTCAAACTCTTTATCACCTTCACCACCTCTGCCGGTGAATACCACGGCGGCGCCCCCATAAACACATGCACATGATTCCCATCCGTGGCCATCGTATCGATCACCCACCCATACCGCTCCCCAATACCCCTCACCACCTCACAAAAACACTCCGATACCCCAGGCCAAAACAACAAATCCTTACGATATTTCACTATCCACACCAGATGGTACCGAATGTTCCACCTGGTATGTGCCCCACTGAGCGTCTCACTCACGCACCCTACACTACCACACCTCCAAACCCCTACCCCACAGCCCCACCTTAAAGGTTCCCCGCCTCAAGAGGCGGGGTTAACCTCGAATCTAAACAATCTTGTCTCTCATTCCCGAGCAAACAAAAGAAGCCGGCTGGGCAGATCCAGTCCGGCCGATGGTGCGGGATCGAAGATACGACGGATCGGGGACCCAGCGATCGTCAAGAAACCGGATGCAGGTTACAAAACAAATTGGGCCTAGACAAGAGCCAATTCGGGGAAAGGATAAAGGATGAAAGCGGAAATAGCAAAGGCATGAGGCGAAGGGCGGAAGGATGAGAAAAAGGACTGTTGCCGCGGCTGACTGACGGGAGGATGGCGCTATAAGGGGTATGTATTGTATTTTACAGATAATCCCTTGCTAGAGGATTATCCTTATTATACAATGCACCCATGAAAAGAGGGTTGGGACAGATTGAGACGCTTCTGTTTGCCTACGTGCAGTTGCGCGGGCTGCGCACCGTGCGGGCGGGCGAACTGACCGAACCGTTGCGGCTCTCTGCGATACAGGAGCGGAAGCTCCTCAGCCGGTTGGCGAAAGCGGGGTTGATCGTTCGGGTGCGGCGGGGATTATACCTGGTGCCGTCCAAGCTTCCGCTGGGCGGGAAATGGAGTCCGGACGAGATTCTGGCGTTGAACACGTTGATGGAAGATCAGGGGGGTCGCTATCAAATCTGCGGTCCGAACGCTTTCAACCGCTATGGCTTCGACGAACAGGTGCCGGCCCGGCTATATGTCTACAACAACCGGCTGTCGGGAGACCGCCGGATCGGCGCGGTGGCGCTCACGCTGATCAAAGTGGCGGATGAGCGGCTCGGCAGCACGGAGGAGGTCAAAAGCGCGGAGGGATTGAAGGCAGTCTACTCGTCGCGGGCGCGAACGCTGCTGGATGCCGTGTACGACTGGTCGCGGTTCAACAGTCTGCCGCGTGCCTACGATTGGATCCGGCGCGATCTGGCCGCAAAGCGGATCACTCCGGCCGATCTGGTCTCCGTCACTCTCCGGTACGGAGACAAGGGAACGATCCGCCGGATGGGCGCGCTGCTGGAACGCGAGGGCGTCGCCCGACCGCTGCTCAAGAAGCTGGAGCGGGCGTTGCCGCCATCCACCAGCCTGATCCCGTGGGTCCCAACTTATCCCAAACGGGGCACGGTAAACCGCCGGTGGGGGGTCGTGATCAATGAGCAAGCCTGAACTGCCGGCCATCCGGTTTCATGAGGATTCCGTTCTATTCCAGGAATCCATGCGCTTCACGGCAGCGGAGACCGCATTCACAGCGCGACTGATAGAGAAGGACTACTTCTGCACCGTGCTCCTGGCCTATTTGGCCGTGGCTGGCGGCGATGATCTAGTCTTCAAAGGCGGGACTTGCCTGGCCAAGGTGCATGCCGACCTGTACCGGCTCAGCGAAGACCTGGACTTCGCGATCTCCATGCCGGTCAAGGCGTCACGCTCGGAGCGCAGCAAGCGAGCGGAAGGAGTGAAGAGAGCGGTGGCCGCGTTGTCGAAATACCTGCCGGGCTTTCGCGCAGTCCAACCCTTGAAAGGGTCGAACAACTCAATGCAATACACTGCCGTGGCCGGCTACACTTCGCTGCTCGACCGGGAGGAACAAACCATCAAGATCGAAGTGGGCCTGCGGGAACCTTTGCTGATGCCCCCGGTGGAAGGTTTGGCCCGGACGCTTTTACTCGATCCCATCACCGCAAATTCTCTTGTCCCGCTGGTGTCGGTGCGCTGCATGTCGAAAACCGAAGCGCTTGCGGAAAAATTCCGTGCCGCCCTATCACGCCGCGAGACGGCCGTGCGCGACTTTTATGATATTGACCATGCCGTCCGAAAAGGCGGTCTTCGCCCGGACGCCATTGATCTGGTAAAGCAGGTGAAAGAAAAACTGGCCGTGCCCGGAAACGAGCCGGTGGACGTTTCCAGCGAGCGCCTAGCGGCTCTGCGCAAGCAGCTTGAGCCTCAGTTGAGGTCGGTCCTGCGAGAGCAGGATTTTGTGGAATTCGATTTGGAGCGCGCGTTCAATACTGTCGCGCAAATGGCTGAAGCAGTGCGTTGATTAAAGGAGAGAAAATATGAAGACGCTCGCTGAGATCATGGCGGATTACACCTTTTCGCTGCGCTACGATTCCATACCTGGGGAGGTCATGATCGCTGCGCGCCGCCACTTGGCTGACACCATGGCTTG
>JACPAM010000224.1 GCA_016180805.1 Deltaproteobacteria bacterium
CGGTACTCTTGTCTGCCGGTCTTTGGTGCGTCGCAGCCGCGCAGTTGTTTGCGGCCGACGCTCGGGGCGCGGTGGTTAGCCTCGCGGCCCTTTCGGTGATCGCGGGGCTGCTGGTTCAGGGGGTGTTCTTGCCCTCGGTTGCGGAGTCCAGGAGCTACAGGCCTTTCGTCCTGGAGGTGAACCGCAGGATGGGAAAAGGCGGATCCCTGCGTCTGTGCGGACAGGGATGGGACCCGACATCGGTCATTTTCTACCGCGGCGCTGACGTGCCCGTCTTAGACGGTGGCCTGGGTGCGCTCCGGCAATACCTGCGGTCCGCCGATGCCTACTGCATCATGAGCGAGCGCGAGTGGAAACACCTGGTTGCCTCGGGGAAGTTTTCTTATCCGGTGGTATTGACGAGTCGAGGAGGAGGGCCGGATGGGGATGATCCTCTAGTGTTGATTGGGAGTGGCGTATGAAGGCGCTCGTGATCGGCGCCTCAGGACAGGTGGGGAAATCGCTTGTCTCGCTTCTAAGGAGGGAAGCGTGGGAAGTGCTGGGAACTTATCATACGCGCCAAATCGCGGGGCTTGTTGGGCTGGACATCCGGGATCAAAAGGCTGTTCAAGAGTTGATCCGAACGGCGAAACCCGCCATCGTTTTTCTGCCGGCTGCCTTGGCTAACGTCGATTACTGTGAGGAACACCCCGAAGAGGCTCGTGCGATCAACGTTGAGGGAGCCATCCATGTGGCGGACGAAGCCTGCCGCGTTGGGGCTAAGTTCATTTTCTTCTCGACGGACTATGTCTTTGACGGCCTGAGCGGCCCCTACGGTGAGGACGATGAGCCGTGCCCTCTCAGTGTGTACGGGGGAACAAAACTGCGGGTGGAGCAATACGTAAAGCGTTTGAGTGCCTCGCACCTCATCATCCGAACGGCTTGGGTTTTCGGCTATGACGGGGATTCCGTCAATTTCGCCATGCAGGTCTACGGGAGGCTTAAGCAGGGCACGCCTGTCGTGGCGGCGGAGGATCAGTGGGGAAACCCAACCTCCGTCGATGAGCTGGCGGAGGTGAGCCTCGACCTGGTGCGGAAGGACGTCGCAGGAACTTTGCATGTGGCGGGGAGAGACCTAGTAACCCGGTTCGATTTTGCCAGAAGATTAGCTGCGGCTTTCGGGTTCAGCCCTGAATCTGTCCGACCGGTCGCGACGGCAGCGCTATCTCAGAGAGCACGCCGCCCCCTCAGGGGAGGGCTCAAGACGGAGAAACTCCGGTGCGTGCTGGGCCGCGCGACGATGACTCTCGATGAGGCCCTCAGGGACCTTTGTGAGCGCTGGCCTGATCCTAGCCATGCCTAATCCCTCTATCCTGCAGTCGGTCGCCCGATCGTGGTCTCCAGAGGCCGGCCACCTAAAAGCGGTGCTCGATCTGAGCTGCGGCGGAGGCGATACGGCTCGCATGCTGGCCCAGCAGGGGTTTTCGGTAGTGGCTACGGAGTATGTTTACCCGCCGTTCGTGGGCGATGGCGTTGTACGGGTGGGCGGCGTCGATCTGAACGAATACCTGCCTTTCAAGAGCGCCTCGTTCGATGGGATCAATCTGATCGAGGTCATCGAGCACGTCGAGCACCAGGCTCAGCTCGTTCGCGAAATCGCCCGCGTGCTGCGCAAGGGCGGAGTGGTCGTGATCAGCACGCCGAATGTGCTGAATGTGTTCTCGCGCGTTCGGTTTCTCTTCACCGGGTTTTTGCGGGGTCGGGTTCGTCCCGTCCACTACGCGCGCCCGCCCGGCCAGGCGCCGAATATCTACCTGATTCACTTCTACGAGCTTTACTACCTGCTATTTCATTACGGATTCGAGGTGGAGGAGCTGAGGCCAACCAAGGTCAAGTTCGCCCCGGTTTTTTTTGGCGCCGTGCTTTACCCCTTCATGTGGCTATTTAGCCTGGAGGCCGTCATCCGTGCCGAGAAGGACCCTGTCCAGCGGCGGCTTAACTGGCGGGTGCTCCAGCATCTGTTCAGCCCCGCGCTTTTGTTCTCGGACAATATCGTTGTGAAGGCACGAAAGAAAAGTAAGGATGAAAATCGCCCTGGCGCATAAGCGGTTGGACTTGAGAGGCGGCACGGAAAGGGATTTTTACCGTACCGCCGAGGGGCTTCGCGACTTGGGGCATGAGGTGCATCTGTACTGCGCGGAGATCCAAATGGCGCCGCCGCCGGGCGTGCAGCTCCACAAACTGTTCACTTGTCCGTTGGGCAGGACCGCGCGGCTGCTCAGCTTTGCTTTTCTTGCGCCGCGGGCGATCGCTGCTCGGCCCTATGACGTGAGCCTGAGCTTCGGCCGCATGATCGCTCAGGATGTGGTGCGCAGCGGTGGGGGGACGCACCGGGTTTTCCTCAAGAAGATGGCCGAAGCGGAAGGTGGCCTCAGGCGGCTTTGGCACCGGGTGAGCCTATATCATCGTTGTGTCCTCGCAATCGAAAGGCTCCAGTACCGCCCCCGGAGGAGCAAAAAAATTCTGGCGGTCTCGCGGGAGGTCAAGCGCGAGATTGAAACGGTATACGGCGTTTCCAAAGAGAAGGTCGCCGTCATATACAACGGCGTCGACACCGACCGCTTCCATCCGTGCCGGCGACCCGCTGCCCGCGACCGGATCCGCAGTCAATGGAGGATTCCGCAGGAGGCTCCGGTCGCCATATTCGTCGGGAACAGCTTCCAGCGCAAGGGTTTGGATCGCGTGTTCAGGGCGTGGATGTCCCCGCGACTGGAAAAGTTTTATCTCCTGGTTGTTGGTGACGATGCTAACCGCGCGCATTACCACTTGTGGGCCCGGACGGAGGCGAAAGGAAGGATCCAGTTCGCCGGCCGGCAAGCTGCCGTGGAAGACTATTTGGCGGCGGCGGATCTTCTGGTCCTGCCGGCCCTCCAAGAAGCCTTCGGCAACGTCATTATGGAAGCCCTTGCGTCCGGTCTTCCAGTGGTTGCAAGTCGCGCGGTCGGTGCCGCGGAAATCTTGACGGGACAGCTGAGGGAGGGAATCCTGGAGGATCCAGACACTCCGTTGGAGATGGAAGCGAAGCTGCTTAAGATGTTAGATCCTGTGTGCTGGAGGGTTTTGTCCGAGGAAGCTCGACACCTGGCCGAGAGCTATTCGTGGGGAAATCACTTTCGGGAGCTTGAACGGTACCTCTTGGAGGCGGCTCATGGGGAGCGCGGTGGCGACCCGGCGTGATCGCGCCGCGATAAGAACGGGACCGTCATGATCTCGTTTTGCTCCGGATCTCGATGGCAGCTCGAAGCCCGATCTTCTGACCGACCCGGATCTTCTCTTCGCCGATCCCGGCTGCGAGATCATCAAGGACCAAAAAAAGATTAAGGTCGGCCGGATTTGGCTCGAGATCGATGGCGAACCCAAGGGGATCTACTTGAAGCGGTACAATGCCTTCTCATGGCGCTATCGGTTGGCTTCTCTCTTCGTTCCGTCCGGGGCGTCACGTTCTTGGATTGGCGCCGGGACGCTCATGCGATCCGGTTTCCAGACAGGTCGACCCATAGCGGCGGTGGAGTTTCGCTCTTGCGGGATGCTGACAAAGAGTTTTTATCTCTCAGAAGAGATTCCGGGAGGCAGGACGGTGGATACGTACTGGCGAGAGGAGCTTATCCCCCTAGGCGGGCGTGAAGGGCTGCTCCGGCGGCGAAATTTTTTGCGGGCCCTGGCCGGGCTTTTTCGCTCTCTCCATGGGAAAAACATTTATCACAATGACCTGAAGGACGCCAATATCCTGGTCCGCACAGGGCAAAATCACGAAGAGGGCTTTTATCTCCTGGACCTGGAGGGAATCAGGCAGTATCGTTATCTCAACCGGCGGCGCCAAGTGAAGAATCTCGTCCAGTTGAACCGGACTATGGGGAAGTACTTGACCCGAACTGAGCGAATCCACTTCTTGAAGGTGTATCTCGACCAGCTCTACAGCCAGAGGTATGAGAGAAGAAGGTGGGTTGCGACGATTCTCAAGAGAAGCAAGAAAAAGGACGAGCGGTCGCTCCGGAAAAGGGGCCCAGGCTTGTGATGCAGTCTCCAGCTCTTAGCCTTCTTGCTGCTTTTATTCTAGCTTTTGGAATACGGCTCCTTCTCTTGCTGCGCTACTATTGTATCAACAACGATGGGGTAATTTACGTCGAGATCGCACGTTGGTTATGGGAGGGGGACTGGGGACAGGCCTTCGCGGCTTATTTCCCACCCATGTATCCTCTCTTGATTGCCGTTGTCTATCCCCTGGTTGGTGACTGGGAAGTTGCAGGGCAATTCTGGCCTCTGGTCCTCGGACTGCTTACGATCTTTCCCCTCTACGCTATGCTAAAAAGGATTTACAACCACAGGGTAGCCTCTGTGGCGATCCTTTTTTTCGCGCTAAGCCCTTATCTCGTCCGTTTCTCCCTTCATGTAAGGAATGAGAGTCCTTACATATTTTTCCTTGTGCTCGCCCTCTATTTTTTTCAAAGAGGGATGGAGCGAGGATCGCTATGGTTTTTTTTTACAGGGGTAAGCGCTTCGTTCGCCTATCTTATGCGCCCTGAGGGGATCGGGATGGTGATGGTTGGTTGCGTCTATCTCTTTTACAGAGTGGCCCTCAAGGGAGGGGCGGCAAGGGGTCTGAAGCAAGCCTTGGTTCTGGTTACGGGGTTTTTCCTCTTCGCCTCGCCCTATATCCTCTTTCTCAAATCGGACACAGGTCAGTGGGCTATAAGCCGTAAAGGAGCGGTGAATGTCGCCTGGGGAATGGCAGAGTATGACAAAAGTGGCCTGATCACAAAAGACTCAGGGGAGCTGGGTGCCCTACGGTTAATTACTTCGAACCCTTCCCTTTATGCTAAAAAGGTTTTTATTGATCTGGTCCGTTCTCCGGGAGTCTATCTCGAGGCCCTCCATTACTCCTATCTCCCTTTTTTAGCCGTCGGATGGGTACTATTTTTTCGTTCCAGGTTCTGGGACAGAGAGGATTTTTTCCTCGCTTGCTTGGTCCTTTTCTATCTCGTCGTGTTTGCCCTGCTCCAGGTAAACCGTCGCTTTGCTGCGCCATTAATTCCTGTCTCGCTGGGTTGGGTTGCGGTGGGTTTTCTGACCATTAAGGATTATTGCTATAAGAGATGGGAGAAAAACGGGCCAATGGCGGTCGGCTTGGTTATCCTTGTCTTTCTTCTGGGTACTCTTCCCAAGGGCCTCCAGCCGATCGGGCTCGACAAGGTTTATCTACGAGATGCCGGAATCTACCTGAGGGACAAGGCCATGGATGCGAGAGTTTTTACCACCGAGGGGCGTGTAAGCTTTTATGCCAACATGCCCTATCTGTTGGTGGTAAAGGAGCCGCGGAAGATCCCCAACCTTCTTAAAGAAGCTCAGGCCGACTATCTGGCGGTGGATGGGGTGACTTTCAAGGACATTGAGGCCTCCTACAAAGACCGGGGCTGGATTATTGATAAGGAATTCCCTGGAGAGAAAGGGGAGAAACTCCTGGTACTTCGGCGAGTCAGAGCTGGCCAATGATCGGAGGACGCGTTAAAGATAGCCTGTTCAGAGCTCTCTGTCTGAGCTCGATCTCAGTTGCTATTAGGCGCGAGTTAGGGGAAGATTTGCTTATCGCTGCTGTCGGTACCAGAAGAGATTGGAGTAGGGATATCTGCTGACTGGTTCATGCGGAATTGCGAACGACTGGTTGCCCAAGAACACAGGAGATAAAGGGATAGAGACCGAAAAGGCTGAGCATGGATCTTAGGAGTGCCATCAGGGCGGCGAGTGCCGTGCAAGAGAAGAAGGGCCATCGTGAATGGGTTCGGACCGTGCGCGCGGAGCGTCCCCCTGTGGGCATGGACGAGTACTTGCAGGACTGGGAGGCCTTCTTTGACCACTACGCGGCCCAGGTTGATCGTTGGCATCGTCGCAACGCAGGCTACCACAGCGCTATCGCCTCCTTGGGTCGCTTTTACATACCATCCGGGGCAAAGGTCCTGGAGATTGGCAGCGGAAACGGCGACTTGCTGGCGGGACTCAATCCTTCGTATGGTGTCGGGATCGACATTTCCGGAGAGATGGTCCGCCTAGCAGGGAAAAAATATCCTCACCTCAAATTCCGGCATATGTCTGCGGAGCGTCTGGATCTACCAGGCGAGGAGGTTGACTTTATAGTCCTGTCCGACCTAGTCGGTTATCTGTACGATATCCGTCTGGTGTTTGAGCGGCTGCGCACCGTTTGCCACCCTCGCACCCGGCTTGTTCTCCACTGGTACAGCAGGTTATGGCAGCCGATCCTGGCACTGGCGGAAAAGATTGGTCTTAAATACCCTCAGCCGCTTCTTAACTGGACAACGGTTGAGGACATTTCTAATCTCCTTTATCTTGGAGACTTCCAGGTGATCCACCGCCGTGGGCATATTTTGTTGCCCAAGCGGGTGCCGTTTCTGAGCGCATTTGCAAACCGCTATTTGGCGCATTTACCCGGCTTCCGCTGGTTGTGCCTCACTAACTGGATCGTTGCCAGGCCGATAGGTCTTGAGCCCCCTAATTCCGCTCCGCAAGTGTCCGTGATCTGCCCGTGCCGCAATGAGTCAGGCAACATCGAACATATCGTCCAACGGCTGCCGTCGATGGGCACACGCACAGAGCTGATTTTTGTTGAGGGCCACTCCAATGACGATACCCTCGAGCGGTGTCGGCATGTAGCTGCCGCCGAGTCCGGTAGAGACATCAAGGTCTTCACTCAGAAAGGCATGGGCAAAGGCGACGCTGTCCGCTTGGGATTCTCGAAAGCTACCGGCGAGATTCTGATGATTCTTGACGCCGATCTCAGCGTAGCCCCTGAAGATCTTTGCGCTCTTACTGAGCTGGCTCCTCGGTCAACCAATCAAAGACACCCTCTGCGGTACCAAGGTTGTGTGGCGGAGTGACTACAGGCGGATTGCCTCGGGTCGTGGGCACTTTGGCGATTTCGATCCCTTCGGCGACTTCGACCTGCTTTTCGGGGCTGCCAAGCTTAATCTAAAGATTGTCGAGGTTCCCATCCGTTATCGGCAGCGGATGTACGGGGAGACCAACATCAGCCGGTTCGCGCATGGCTGGGTACTGCTCAAGATGTCTGCCCGAGCAGCGGCAAAACTATTCTTCATTGCATGAGATTGAGATGGGAGGAACGGAATGAGGGTTCCTGCCAGGACCTCCAGTGCCCACGATATCTTGAAGCGGCATCGAGAGGTCTGGGCACGGAAGCATATTCTGCGGGAAATTTACCAGGAGTGGTATCAGCGTATTCTGGAGCAATTTCCCCAACCTTCGGGAAGGATACTCGAGGTAGGCGGTGGCAGCGGGAACTTGAAAGAATACTGCCCGGCCGTTGTGTCTTCGGACGTAGTTTTTTGTGACTGGCTTGATGTCATTCTCGATGCTGAGCGGCTTCCCGTTGTGGAAGGGATCCTGGATGCCATAGTGGTGGTCGATGTTCTTCATCATGTCGGGCATCCCGTAAAAGTTTTCCGTGAGGCGATTCGCACCCTCCGTCCCGGAGGAAGGATTATTATCCTGGATGTCTATATTTCCCCTTTTTCCCATCTAGTGCTGAAACTCGTACATCCAGAAAGGGTTGACTTTGCTCAAGACGTCTGGAGTGAAGAGCACTTGGGAGGGGATGGCCAAGACCCATGGGACGCAAATCAGGCAGTCGCCACGAAGATGTTCTGGCGTGAGGTTACTAGGTTCAAAACGTATTTTCCGCAACTAAACCTTATCAAACGGGACTTTTTCAGTTACATCATGTATCCGCTTAGTGGAGGCTTCGAATCCCGTTCACTCATCCCGCAATGGGGTATTGTGCCCATGCGCCGAATCGAGAGGGCCTTAACCCCAGTGGGGCGCTTTTTGTCTTTTCGCTGTTTGGTTGTGCTGGAGAAGAGCGACCCCTCTGAGATTGTCTCACCGCCTCCCTATTAACCATTTCCCATGAGAGAAGAGGCTTCTCCAAAACCGGTCTGTCCCCTGTGTGCAACAGATGAGCCGGCTCGGCTCTTTGAGAGTCGGGATCGAGTCCGTAACCTTCCAGGCACCTTTAGGGTGGATGTTTTTGGAGAGAGAGAGAGTTTGAGGCATCCGAAAGAGAGAGGCTTTTTGTCTTTAAAGTGAGGCAGAGTGACGAAGATGGCGGAACGAGATAAGGGTTTCGGGCGACCGAAGGTGATCGTCGTCTTGCCGGCGTACAACGCCGCCAAGACCCTGAGGATCACCTATAATTCCATTCCGATGGATAAGGTTGATCATGTGATCCTGGTTGATGACGGCAGCACCGATGAGACCTTGAGGATAGCGAAGGAATTGAGCCTCGAGGCCTTTGTTCATTCCCGCAACTTCGGCTACGGAGGCAACCAGAAGACCTGCTACACGGAGGCGCTCAAGGCGGGAGCGGATATTGTGGCCATGCTTCACCCGGATTACCAGTACGATCCCACGCTCCTTCCCGAGCTTGTGGCCCCGATCGAGGCAGACGAGGCCGACGTGGTTCTCGGCTCGCGGTTCTTAAGGGGGGATGTATGGAAGCAGGGCATGCCCTGGTGGAAGTATCTCGCCAATCGCTTCCTCACCTCGGTGGAAAATCTGGTTCTGGGACTTCGACTATCTGAGTACCATACTGGATACCGGGCGTATAGCCGGCGCGTTTTGGAAGAGATCCCTTTCTTGTTGAATTCAGACAAGTTCGTCTTCGATCAGGAAATGCTCGTGCAGGCCGCTCATCTGGGGTTCCGGATCCAGGAGGTGGCGGTCCCTACCCGGTATTTTCCTGAGGCGTCGAGCGCGGGGTTCTCGGCCAGCGTGATTTATGGTCTCAGCATTCTTCTGCTTTTGGGTCGTTATCTGCTTCATCGGATGTCTCTTGTCGAGCTAAAGCAGTTTCAATGCTTCGCTACGCGGTACCGGAGAGCCGAGTAATGAGGGGGGAACTTGCGGCAGAGCCCTACGACTTTAAGTCTTTCAAGTACAGCAGCCACTACTGGATTTTGCGGCTACTCTCCGCCGAGAAGCGAGAGCTGAGGATATTGGACGTCGGGACCTCGAACGGCTACCTGGGCGCGAGGCTCCGGGAAGAAGGTCATTACGTCGTTGGGATTGAGATGGACGAGGCATCGGCAAAAACCGCCAGGCTCCACTACGATGCTTTTCACGTGCTCGATATCGAGCATTTCGATTTCCCCTACGAAGATGAGTTCGACTATATCTTGTTCGCCGATATCCTCGAACATCTCCCAGATCCCGAGTCCGTTCTTCGACGTTCGCTAAAATGTCTGAGAGCCTCAGGAAAGATTATCGTTTCGGTACCCAATGTCGCGAACTTGGTTATCCGGTTGAGCCTTTTTTTTGGAAGATTCGACTATGCAGAAAGGGGGATTCTCGACAAAACCCACCTCCGCTTCTATACGCTCAAAAGCCTCAAAAGGATGATGTCGGAGGCTTCTTGCCGCGTCCTGGAGGTTGTGCCCACCCCGCTGCCCGTCCAGATGGTCTTCCCGATAACGGCCATGAGGCCCACTACGCGTTGGTGCGCCTCTGGAAGACACTCCTTGCGTATCAATTTGTGGTCAGGGCGGCTCCGTATCTTTCAGCGCGTCGCCGCTAATTTTTGCCGGTCGGTTGGTTGTGTTTGACATGGCCCAGGAAGAGCGGATAAAAAGTCGGGAGTTGTGAAAGCGCTGGTTCTTGCAGGAGGCAGGGGGACGAGGCTTCGGCCCCTCACACACACGGCGGCGAAGCAACTGGTTCCCGTTGCCAACAGGCCCATTCTTTTCTACGTCCTGGATAATCTCGCGCAGGCGGGAATCAAAGAGGTGGGCATCATCGTCTCCCCCGAGACTCGTAAGGCGATCGAAGAGGCCGTAGGTCAGGGAAGCCGATGGGGTTTGAAGACGGAATTTCTCTTCCAGGAGGAGCCCTTAGGCTTGGCTCACGCGGTCAAGGTGGCACGCCCCTTTTTGGGGCAAAGCCCCTTTCTTATGTATCTTGGGGATAACCTCATCGGTTCCGGGATCGGCGAGTTTGGCAAGGCTTTCACGGCCGGCAAGTTTGATGCCCTGATTCTCCTCAAAGAGGTCGAAGATCCTTCGAGCTTTGGAGTTGTGGAACTGGACGGACAAGGACGTGTTTTGCGGCTTGTGGAAAAGCCCAAACACCCCAAGTCCAACTTGGCGCTGGTCGGGATTTATTTTTTTTCGGCCGAGATCCACAGGGCTATCGATCAGATCCAACCCTCATGGCGAGGGGAGTTCGAAATCACGGATGCCATCCAGAGACTCCTTGAGATGAAGGCCCGTGTGACCGGTCACGTCCTGAAAGAATGGTGGATTGACACAGGGAAAAAGGACGATCTTTTAGCCGCCAATAGCCTCGTCCTCGATCAATGGGTTGGGCGCCAGCTTGAGGGGTATGTGGATAAAGAGAGCCAAGTGGTAGGGCGCGTGACCGTGGGCCGGGAGACGCAAATTCTGAGGAGCACGGTGCGGGGCCCGGTGGTGATCGGAGAGCGGGTTTTAATCCAGGATTCGTTCATCGGTCCGTTTACGACAATAGGAAACGGGAGTCAGATCGTCCATTCCGTGATCGAGCACGCGGTCATTCTTGAAGGGGTCTCGATCGAGAACGTCGACCGGCTGGAGGACAGCCTCATAGGCAATGGGGCGAGGGTTTTCAAGGATCGGACCACGCGGCAGGGTTACCGGCTTCACTTGGGAGACGATTCCGTAGTCGAACTTTGAGCCAAAACCAATGCGTACCCAAAGAGACGAGTTCACGGAGGGACCCATTGCAAGCGTGGAGGTGAGGCCTTTAAGAAAACACTCGGATCAGCGCGGCTGGTTGGTGGAGATCTACAGAATCGACGAGCTCGAGGCACGCATCCGGCCGGTCATGGCCTATGTTTCGGAAACCCTTCCCGGAGTCACCAGGGGCCCGCACGAGCACACGGAACAGGGTGACTATTTTTGTTTCTTGAGTTCCACATTCGAGCTCATCCTTTGGGATAACCGGCCTCAGTCTCCCACCTTCTGGCACAAGCAAAGGATAGTGGCGGGCGAGGACAATCCGTGCGTGGTTGTTGTTCCCGAAGGGGTTGTTCATGCATACCGAAACATCGGGGAAAAAGCAGGCTGGGTCATCAACTGCGCCAACAGGCTTTATGCCGGCCCGGGACGCAAGGAGCCGGTGGATGAGATCCGGCACGAGAGCGATCCCAATAACCCTTTTCGTGTGACTCCATGATACTCCTTGTCACGGGGGGGGCCGGTTTCATCGGCTCCCATTTCATTCGTCTGGTTTTGGAAAATCGCCCTTCTTACCGGCTGATCAACCTCGATAAGCTCACTTACTCCGGCAACCTGGAAAACCTCGCGGACCTTGCGGCGCATGAAGCAGCAAAGCGCTATTTTTTTGTTGAGGGAGATATCTGCGACGCCGGTTTGGTCCGGTCCCTATTCAGCGGTGAGCATCCTCTGTTCGATCGGCATCCAGAGCTTAGATATCGAGAGGCTGGCTCTCCGATTAGCGCCGTGGTCCACTTTGCGGCCGAATCCCACGTGGATCGAAGCATCCGCGATGCCTCGGCCTTTTTCCGCACCAATGCAGAGGGGACGAGGGTCCTTGTGGAGAGCGCCCGGATCCACTGGGGGATTGAGCCTCCGGCGTCGAAGAGTCTCTATCGCTTCCTCCATGTTTCCACCGATGAGGTCTATGGCTCGCTGGAGCCCAATGATCCTCTCTTCCGGGAAGATAGCCCCCTTAGACCGAATAGTCCCTATGCCGCGAGCAAGGCCGCTTCCGACCTGACCGTCCTGGCCTATGTTCACACGTATGGTCTTCCGGCCATCGTGACCCGCTGCGGCAACAACTATGGTCCCAATCAGCATCCGGAAAAATTTATTCCGCTGTTTATCACCAACGCGCTTGAAGATAGGCCCTTGCCTTTATATGGAGATGGCCGGCAGGTGCGTGACTGGATTTATGTCGTCGATCACTGTCGCGCTCTGCTCTTGATCCTCGAGCGAGGCCTGGCGGGCGAGATCTATAATATCGGCGCGGGCGAGGAGCGGGCGAATAGAGAGGTAGCAGAGCTCTTGGTCCTGACCATGAACAAAAGCACGGATCTCATCCGGAGCGTGCGGGATCGCCCGGGGCACGACCGCCGTTACGCCCTGGACGTGACCAGGCTAAAATCTGCTCTGGGCTGGAAGCCGGAGCTATCGTTCGCCGAAGGGGTCAAAGCCACCGTCGGCTGGTATCAGAGCCATCCTGAATGGTGGAAGCGGCTCAAAGACCAGGCCTTCTGGGCTTACTATCGGGAGGTTTACGGCTCCGTCTAGGGACCGAGATCGAGTCTGCCGCTAGGAAAATGACTACGGCGATCGAGGTTCGTGATGGGCTCTTGCCCTCTTTGCTGCCAGGATAGGGCCACCCGTCTCTTTGAAAGCAGGGATCGGGTGCACGGCGTACCCGGAATTTTTGCCGTCTTGCGGTGCGCTTCTTGCGCCGCCATTTTCTATGAACCGCGGCTCCGGCGTGAGGAGCTGGCAGCTTTCTATCCCGACTCCTACGGGCGCTACCGCCGTGCCAGGTCGCTCGAGCGAAAGGCCTATCATGGATTTCGACGATTCGTCTTGGAACATTACTATGGTTACCCGTTACGCAACGGGGGGAATGTGAGGCTATGGAAAAGAGGGGCCGCCTTCTGTCTATCTTTCGTTGCCGCGAAAGGGGCTATTCCTTTCCGCGGGGAGGGAAAGTTCCTGGATGTTGGATGCGGCAGCGGGTCTTATCTCTACCGTCTCAGACAGTGGGGATGGAAAGTGTACGGTGTAGAGCCCAGCCCGGCCGGAGCGGCACAAGCAAGGTCTCTGGGGCTTGCGGTTCACCTCGGCGAGCTTACGGACGCGAATTTCCCCAGCGGATTCTTTGACATCGTTCGCCTGCACCATGTGCTGGAACATTTGAGCAACCCCCGAGAGACGCTTGTTGAAATCAGGCGAATTATGAAGCCCGAAGGAATCGTGCAGATTACCGTTCCGAATACCGGCAGCTTGAACTTCTGGTTATTTGGGCCAAACTGGTATGGACTGGATATCCCCCGTCACGTAATCTCTTATGGTCCGAAAGCGTTTCGTTTGCTGTGCCGGGCGACGGGATTCGAAGTCGCCAACCTCCGTTGTCGGTCCGGCCCCTTCGGCTTTGTCCGAAGCCTGAGTTATTTTCTTGAAGAAAATGCTTACCATTGGCCAAAGTGGGTGCGGCATATCGATTGGCCTCGGAACAAATTCGTCCGGCGGACTTTGAAACCCTTATTCTCTGTGTTAGATGTACTGAGCCTGGGAGATGTAATGGTGGCAACGCTTAAGATCGCGGGAGCGAAATGAGAGCGTGACGAGTCCCTTGGTATCGATCATCCTGTTTGCGCACGCGCCATTCGCGCGTTTTGTGCCGGCATCTCTGAGTTCGATCCTCGGCCAATCTTACGCGCGGCTGGAGGTTCTCGTCCTGGGAGACGGGTCTCAGGAAATTCAGGCCGCGGTGGAGACCTTCAAGCACGACGGGCGTGTGAGGTTATGCTCCCAGGGGAACCAACCGTTCCTGCAAGCTGCCAACGATTACATGCTAAGCTGTGGGGGCAGGTATATCGGCACCTGGAACAGCGACGACCTCTACAATCAGGACCATGTGAAGCTCCTGGTGGACGTGCTGGAAGAGCATCCGGAAAGCGGCGGCGCATTCGATAACGTGGAGTATTTCGAGGATTCAAGCGGGGCCAGCGCCGGTTCCGATGACGACCGCTCGACGCCAAAGCTGATTCTCTCAGCAGAGGAAGGCGAACGGTTGGCTTCATCGGTAATTTCGGTGCAGCGGATTTTTGCCGATAACATCATGACCGGGCCGTCGTCGCTGATCCGAAAAGAGGCTTTTCTGAAAGTGGGAGGGTACGATCCCGCGATCTATCTGAACTGCGACCTTCACTGGTTTTATCGTATTGGGGCTTATTTCCCGTTCCGATACGTGAACTATATCGGGGTCCGTAAGCGGATTCATCCGGCGAACAATACCGCAGTGAACCCCCACTACGAGTTCGGGGTCAGAGAGCTCGAAAACATTCGTGACTGCTATCCAGACGTCTTCCAGCGTATCGGAAAAACTGTCTTCGACAAGAAATTGGGCAGGAAGTACTACCGTCTGGGGCTTTACTTTGAAAAAACCGGTGACCAGGGAAAGGCCGGGGAGATGTATGGAAAGGCCATGGCTCTGCGTCGTTTTAGCCTCCGTTACCGGTGGGAATATCTCCGCCTCACCTTTTTGCGTCAAGCTCGGATGTTCTGAGCGAGTGGGGAGAGCCGTTGCCCGCGCATTCGGTAAGGGACGCCCGCACGATCACGGATCAAGTTGACGGATGGCTGGGAAAACGGGAGGGGCCATACCTCTACGCTCTGGCGGAGCTCGCCTCGCCCTTGGGGGCGGTCGTTGAGATTGGAAGCTGGAAAGGCAAGTCGACCATCTGGCTTGCCAAGGCTTGCGAGGCGGTTCCGGGGGCGAGAATCTTTGCCATCGATCCTCACTGCGAAGGCTCCGAGCAAGCGTTCCGGCGCAATGTGAAAATGGCCGGAGTGGACGCCATTCTCACTCCCATCGTTGCGCCGTCCGTGGAGGCGCTTAAGGGATGGGATCGACCCATAGGCCTTCTCTGGATCGATGGCGACCATCGCTACGAAAGCGTGAAGAGCGACTTCTTCGGTTGGGAGCCCTTCGTCGTCGAAGGCGGTGTCGTCGCCTTCCACGATACCTATTCCTGGGAGGGAGTGAGGCGGGTCGTGGACGAAAACGTTCTGCGAAGCGACCGGTTCAAAGTATTGGGTCAGGTGGATAGCATTCTCGCCGTTAGCAAGGTCTCGAGCCTTTCCCTCGCCGATCGCATGAGGCGAAAGACGATCGTAACCCTGCGGGGAATCTATCATCAGGCGAGGGAAAAACGGAAGCATTGGCGGGCGTTGCCGAGAAAGCTCCTCAGAGGGATTTCGGTCCCCAAGGTCCCCGCTTGACGCCTGAGGCATCGAAGTCTTTGGTTGAAGTGTGATTTCCGCCGTTCGGAGCACGATCATCGTCCCCACTTGCAATCGGGAGACGAGTCTCAAAAATCTTCTCGCCAGCCTAGACTCCATGGAGTACCCGAACTCGGGTGCCGTGGAGGTCTTGGTGGTCGCCAATGGATGCACCGATGGCACGGCAAGTTTCCTGCGTGAAGAGCAGGGGAGAGCGCACCGTTTCTCGCTGAAGATGCTCCAAGAAAGCCAACGGGGAAAGGCCAGGGCGCTGAATCTCGGACTCGATTCGGCGGTGGGGGATATTATTTTGATCGTCGACGATGACGTGGTCGTTCATCCCCAGTGGCTGGACCGGCATCTAGGATGTTACGAGACGACCTCGTTTGATGCCATACAGGGAAAGGTTTTGCCCGGGACGGATGCCGAGGGGCGAATCGCGGAGCCTGATAAACTACACGAATATAACATTCCGATCGTGGATTACGGCGCGGCGATCTGCCAGATCCGGGGCTGGACGGGAGCCAACGTCTCCTTTAGGCGACAGGTATTCGAGCGGATCGGTTACTTCGATCCGCGTCTGGGTCCGGGAGCGTCGGGCTTCAGCGAGGACACGGAGTATTCCATGCGCATGCGCCAAGCGGGATTGACGATCGGCTACAGCCCGTTCGCGATCGTGTATCACGAGCTAGACCCGCGCAGGTATGGGAGGGCCTACAATCGTGCGGTTCATTACCGGAAGGGGTACAGCCGTAGCCTCTATCGCAAACGCTCCATTGCTTTCCATGTGCTTCCCAATCTGCTAGTTAACTGTATTCGCTTTGGCTTTTACCGGGCTTTGGGCAAATCTGCCGAGGCCTATCGGACTGAGGGAAAAATCCTGCGGTATTGGGGCTTTTTGATCGGTAGAGCGAAGCGACGCATCGGCAGGAGGTCCTGAGCCATGCGCAAAGCGCGCGCAAGTCAGCACCGAGCCAACGGGCCAAAGGAGCTCGTGCCGTTTCACCGCCCTTGGCTGGGCGCCGCCGAGCAGCGGGAAATCCTTGCCACCCTGAAATCGGGTTGGCTTACGACCGGGGCCCGGACACGGGCGCTTGAACAAGCAGTTGCGGAATATGTTGGCTCCAAACACGCCGTCGCGGTCAGCTCGGGTACGGCGGCGCTGCACGTGGCGCTGGCCGCTCTCGAGGTGGGGCCGGGAGATGAGGTCATCACCACGCCCATCACGTTTGCCTCCACGGCCAATGTGATTGTCTTGCAAGGTGCTAAACCGGTCTTCGTGGATGTCGAACCGGATACGCTGAATGTTGATGCTGAGCAAATCGAGTCACGGATCTCCCGCAGGACCAAAGTCATCCTGCCCGTTCATCTCTATGGCCAGCCCTGCGATATGGAAACGGTCCTCCGGGTGGCGCAAAGGCATCGTTTGCTGGTGGCGGAAGACGCGGCGCATGCGCTCGGGACAGAATATCACGGCAGAAGAGTGGGAAATTTTGGCGACCTCACCTGCTTCAGTCTTTACGCGACGAAGAATATCACGACCGGCGAAGGGGGAATGGTCACCACCGACCACGAGGAACTGGCCGCAAAGGTCCGGCTGCTTAGTATCCATGGGATCACCGCCGATTCCTGGCAAAGGCACGGGGACGGCGGGTTCGTCCACTGGGATGTAGTGCGTCCAGGCTACAAGTACAACCTGTCCGATATCCACGCTGCCCTGGGTATTCACCAGCTCAAGAAGATTGAAGCGTTTTGGCGGCGGAGGAAGCGATGCGTCGAAATGTACAACGCGGCCTTTCAAGAGGTTCCCGAGATCCGGTTGATCCCGGCGAAGGGCGATGTCAAGCACGCCCATCATCTCTACCCCATCCTGCTTAAGACGGAAGATCTCACGTCGAGTCGGGATGCGGTTCTACAGGCCCTGAAAGAAGCGGGGATCGGGGCTGGCGTCCATTTTCGCGCGCTTCACCTGACGTCGTTCTACAGCAAGACCTTCGGTTTCAAACCGGGCGACTTTCCCCACGCCGAGTATGCTTCTGAAAGGCTTCTTTCGCTGCCGCTCTATCCGAAGATGACCGGGCGAGAAGTCAGGCGCGTGATTACGCAACTGAAGGATATTCTACGCCGTGTGAAGAAGAAAAAAACTTTTTGATTGATGGAATCCCAGTTCCGCGTGGAAACGAACGGCGCGCCGCTTATTTCGGTCGTCATCCCGACCTACAATCGGCGCCCCTACGTTGTGGAGAGCCTGGAGAGCGTTTTGCATCAATCTTTCAGGGATTTTGAGGTCCTCGTTGTGGATGACGGCTCCACCGATGGCACCGAAGAAGCTTTGCGGCCCTACGGCGATAGCATCCGCTACATCCGCCAGGAGAACCGCGGGGCAGCGGCGGCGCGCAATCTGGGCATCCGGTCCTGCCGGGGCCGTTGTGTCGCGTTCATGGACTCCGACGATCTTGCGACGCCGCAACACCTGGAGAAGCTCTACGATTTTCTGGCGCTCAACCCCAAAGTCGCGATGGTCATCGGCAACGGTGCCTACCTCGGTGGGAAATCTCACCATCGAACCGTCGTGATCCCGGCAAAACGGGCCAGACGCATGGAGAAAAGGGGCGTCACCTTAAAGGATCTTTTCGACGGAAGGGTGTTTCGGCTGCAGGGTTGCATGGCAAGGAAAGCGGCGCTTGAAGAGATCGGGCTATTGGACGAGCGCTTTCAAGTGTGTCACGATTTGGACATGGTTCTCCGGCTCGCGCAACGATATGCGATCGGGTTTGTTAACGAGGTTGTTTTTCTTTACCGCAAGCACGGGAGCCATGTCAGCGCCGATGACGAGTTGAGATCGAGGGAGAATTTGGGCGCCTTGGAGAACCTGTTGGCCCGCTATCCGCAGGCGTTAGACCTCATTGGCCGGCGCGCTTTTTTTCGCCTGGTCGCGCACCGCTATTATCGTCTGGCCAAGGCTCTGGCGGGAAAGGGCGACGCTCAAGGGGCTCGAGAGGCTATCCGACGGGCGCTGTCGCTCCGTCCGCTGTCGTTGAAATATCGTCTGTGCCGGCTGAGGACAACCGTGCCCGGATGAGCGGGGAGCGTGGGATGCGGAGCAGGAGAGCAGATGATTGAAGGCGTCCAGATCTATCCTCTGGATATCCAAAGGGATCAACGGGGTTGGCTCGTCGAGATTCTGTCCGCGGGCCATATCGAGCCTAACGAACCTATCACCCGCCTTTACGCGACGGTTGGGTATCCCGGCAAAACCAAGGCAGAGCATTACCACCGCCGAAAGGTGGAATGGCTTTGCGTTATCAGCGGCGAGGGGCGGCTCTTCCTCAAGGATACGAGGACGGGGAAAGAAGAGAAGCTGCCCATGGGAGAGAAAAATATGGTTACGGTGCGTATCCCGCCTTATGTGGCCCATGCGATCACCAACACCGGGGAGACCCCCTTCTACCTGATCGTCGTTGCGAGCGAGGCGTTCGATCCAAAGGATCCAGATACCTTTCCTCTCGCCTTTGCCGGGCTCTAAAAGGGACGGCTGGAGCGCATGGTCAGCGTCATCATCGCGACTTCGGAGAGGGTGGAGACACTCAGCCGCCTTTTGGAGAGGCTTTGCCGGGTACAGGGCACGGAGACGATAGACTATGAGATCATTGTTGCGAACAATGCCCGCGATGAGACGTTGGCTCGCGCCGTAAGGGATTTGGTTGAGGAGTATTCTCGGCGGCACGGTGGGCGTTACCGGGAGGTGAGAGAACCCATACCGGGGAAGTGCCGGGCCCAGAACAGCGCGATTGCATCAGCGAAGGGATCGATCCTTGCGTTTCTCGATGACGATGTGAAGGTAACCCCTCCATGGCTTGGAGCCGTTTGTGACTTTTTTACGCGCACCTCTTTCGATGCGATGCAAGGCCCCATTCTCATGCCGCCAGAGGTGCAAAACGATGGCGAGTTTTTGCGGCTGTATCATCGCTATCGAACCATCCCGTTCGTGCAGTATGGCCCGGGCGTTGTTGAAATCACGACGCTGACGGGGGCCAACATGGCGATGCGCAAGGAGGTCTTTTCGCGTGTGGGCTTATTCAACGAGGAGCTCGGGCCAGGGCGGTCGGGGATATCGGAGGACGTGGAATTCGCGCAGAGAATGCTCCGGTGCGGAGGAAGGATTGGTTACGAACCGAGAGCGGCCGTGTACCATGAGGCTGACCGGGGCCGCCTTACCGAGGAGTTTTTTCGCCTCCGGCACGAGCAGCAGGGCCGCAGCCGTCTCATCTACAAGAGAAGTTCGCTGTTCAGCATCGTTCCCAATCTGTGGAGATCCCTATGGACCTTCGGTTGGTACTCCCTGATGGGGCCGGAGCGGAAAAAATACCGCGCCAAAGGCCGATACTTTCATTACCGGGCCATGCTGCGCGAGAAGGCCAAGAAGTTTGGCATGGCCCGCCAGCAGTCGAAGGTGGGTCGCTAACTGTCTTTTCCGCTTGGTCGTTAACCCAACATGGCCGCGCCAGAGCAGGCGGCAAGACTCCAGAGGCGGTTTGATTTTTTCCGCTCTTGTCTCTATCTTCTAGTCCATATTGTCGAGGTCGGAACCGGCTATGGCCGCAGCAGGAATTTCCGCGATCGTCGTCTGTTTTAACGAAGAGGATAACATCCGCGACTGCCTGGAAAGTCTCAGGTGGGTGGACGAAATCGTCGTCGTCGATTCTTACAGCACGGACCGGACCGTGGAGATTTGCCGCGAGTACACGGACCGGATTATTCAGCGTCCGTGGGCCGGCTACCGGGATCAAAAAGCCTTCGCGCATTCCCAGGCCACGAAGGGTTGGGTTTTTCTGGTCGATGCGGATGAGCGAGTCCCTGCGGAGCTACGCGCTGAGGTGCGAAACGCCCTGGCTCGGGATGGCGCGCGCTACGCTGCTTTTTCCGTGCCCAGGCTGGTCCATTATCTGGGGAGGTGGTGGTGGCGAGGCGGGTGGTATCCCGATTACGACATCAGAATCTTCCGCCGTGATCTCGCAACCTGGGGCGGTACGGACCCGCACGAAAAGATCCTCGTGCGGGGAAAGGTCCGGCGCCTGAAAAATCCCTTGCATCACTATTCCTATCGAGACATCAGCGACCACGTTGACCGCATCAACCACTTTACCACCGTGTCAGTCAAAGAGCTTAAGCTTGATGGAAAACGCTGGCGTGCCCTGGACAACCTCGCCCGTCCCGCCGTTCGCTTTCTTCGTTCCTACCTGTGGAAAAGAGGTTTCGTCGAGGGTTTCCCCGGCTTTTTCGTCGCCCTGACCGCAGCCGTCTATGTCTTTTTGAAATATGCCAAGCTTCGCGAATGGGAGCTTGGGCCAGCGAGCGAGAGAGCCCGTGACCGCGGATAAGCGCGCCCTCAAGATTCTCCACATCGACCCGGAGCGGGCATGGGGAGGTGGAGAAGTCCAGGTCCTTGGCCTGCTCAGGAGCCTTGTGGCCCGCGGGCATGAGAATCACCTGTTGTGCCACCCGCAGGGAGCCTTGCTGCGGGCGGCCAAGGCGCGAGAGGTCACGACCTTTCCGATCGTCGTTCGCAATGATCTCGATCTCCGGTCCGCTTTTTCTCTCCGGCGGCTGATTCGCACCGGGGCCTACGACGTCGTGCATTTTCATACCAAGAGAGCGCACGCGCTCGCTCTCGTGCTCGGTCGCACGCACGGCGGTCTGCGCTACGTCGTGACCCGCCGGATGGATTACCCGGTCAAGCGAAACTGGTATACTCGCGGTCTTTACAATCGTAAGGTGGATGGCGTAGTCGCGATATCACGGAAGATCGCAGAGGTGCTCGTCGCGGGGGGCGTACGAGCGGAAAAGATCCGAGTCATTCATAGCGGCATCGACCCAGGCTCGTTTCAGGCGATACCGGAATGCCGCTCCGCGCCGGGAGAAATCGTAATCGGGACGATCGCAGTGCTAGAAGAGCGCAAAGGTCATCGGTTTCTACTGGCGGCGGCGGCGGCCCTGAAAGGGCAGGGATACCGCATTCGGTATCGCTTTGCCGGCGAAGGCACGCAACGCGAGCCGTTGGCGAAAATCGTCCGGCAATCGGGTCTCGAGGACGACGTGGAGTTCTTGGGATTCGTGACGGACATTCCAAAGTTTCTATCGTCCGTGGATCTCTTCGTTCTCCCTTCGCTGTACGAGGGCCTGGGAATTTCGGTGCTCGAGGCCATGGCGGCGGGAAAGCCGGTCGTCGCTTCGCAAATCGGGGGGATCCCGGAAATCGTGATGGACCGGGTAACGGGCATGTTGGTGCCCCCGCAAGACCCCGAGGCATTGGCGGGCGCCATCTCGGAGTTGCTTTCCCACAACGGCCTCCGACGCATGATGGGAGAAAGGGGCCGGGAGCGAGTCCTCAAGAACTTCACCCTGGCGGAGATGGCCAAAAAAAATGAGGACTTTTATTACGAGTTGATCGAGGCTCGGCCGCAGGGGAGCCCGGATCGAGCGGGAGGTTGAGACGCCGTGGTGGCCCAAGGCAATCGATATTTGACCCGGTTGAGAAAATTTCCGCGCGTTCATCTTCTGGTCGTGGGGGATTTGATGTTGGACCGCTTCATTTGGGGGGAGGTGGATCGCATCTCGCCCGAGGCGCCCGTCCCGGTGCTGCGGGTGACCTCAGAGAGCTTTCGGCTCGGCGGTGCGGCCAACGTGATTCACAACATCCGAACCCTCGGCGGGCAGGTGACCGCTTGCGGTGTTGTGGGACGGGACGAGACCGGAACGAGGCTGGTCAAACAACTTGTGGAGATCGGCAGCTCGACCGGCGGTGTTTTCTGGGAGGATCATTTCCAGACCACGCAGAAAAGCCGTATCATCGCGCGACCCCGCCACCAGCAAATCGTGCGCTTGGATCGGGAAAATCACGGCGAAATTCGCCGCCACGTGCTGCAAAGAATCCGTCAATTTGTGGTCCGGCAGGCAAGCCGCTGCCAGGGCATCGTCATTTCCGATTACGGCAAAGGAACCGTTCATCCGGAACTCCTGGAGATCATCGCCGAGCTCGCTCGGGAAAAAAATCTCCTCTGCGTGGTGGATCCCAAGAGGGAAAATTTTGGCCGCTACCGCTACCCTACGCTCGTGACTCCGAACCGGGAGGAAGCAAGCCAGGCCTCGGGGGTCGAGATTCGGGATGAGGGGTCGCTCGGGGAGGCGGGAAGAAGGCTGCTCCAGTTATGGCAGGCGAAGGCGGTGCTGATCACCCGCGGGCAAGAGGGAATGAGCCTGTTTCGCCCCGGTCGAGAAATGAGGCACTTCTCCACGGAGCCACGCGAGATCTTCGACGTTACGGGAGCGGGAGACACCGTCATTGCCGCTTCAGCCTTGGCTCTGGCCAGCGGTTCGACTTTCGAGGAGGCGGCGGTCCTGGCCAATCTGGCGGCCGGATTGGTTGGCGAGGAGGTGGGCCCGGTGGCCGTACCCCTGGAAAAGCTTAAAAGGGCCGTTCAGGAACAGACATGAAAAGCATGACCGGTTACGGCGAGGCGGCGGCGCAAGGGAGACGGGTGAAAATCCAGGTCCAGTTGCGAACCCTGAACCACCGCCACCTCGATATCCAGCTCCGGCTGCCCAGAGAACACCTTGCGTTGGAGGAGGAGGTGCGGAAGACCATTCGCCAGCGACTCTCGCGCGGGCGCGTCGACGTTTTTGTTACCCGGTCGCTCCCTAAGGGGCAGACGCGCACCCTCGAACTCGACGAGGACTTGCTGGCTCAGTACGTTGAATCATTGCGCCAAGCGAAGCGGAAATTTGGTCTCCAGGGGGAGCTCAATCTCGCGCTCTTCTCCGGCCTGCCGGAGCTTTTCCGCTTACGGGAGGCAGAGACGCAGGAACAAGACGAAAGGGCTCTCGTCCTCAAGGCCGTGGCTGCGGCTTTAAGAAATCTCGAGCGCTCGCGGCGGCGGGAAGGACGCCAGCTCCAACGGGACGTCCAATCCCAGGTGCGACGTCTCAAGCGCGTCGTATCCGGCCTCGTGGCGGAAGCGAGGAAAATCAGCTTGCGGTGGAAAGATTCCCGGCTGCCAAAAGAGGAGTTGATTGCCGCCGAATCCCAGGGGTCAGCGGGAGAAGCTCCGAGCGCGCCTTTCAAAGGCGATATCCACGAGGAGGTGGTCCGACTCAAGAGTCATGTGGTGGACCTCGCAGGACTGATCATCACCCATGAACCGATCGGGAAGAAGATCGATTTCCTTCTCCAGGAGATCCAGCGGGAGCTCAATACGGTGAGTTCCAAGGCGCCGGAACTGCCTGTCGTTCGCCTGGTTTTGGCGGGCAAGGAGAGCGTGGAAAAGATTCGGGAGCAGGTGCAGAACGTCGAATGAAGCGGTTGGGAGAAGTCTTCAACAAGCGCGAGGGGATCATTTTTATCATGTCGGCGCCGTCGGGCGCAGGGAAGACGACGCTGATCAGGCAACTGTTATCGACCTTTTCCGGGATGAGGCTGAGCGTCTCCTGCACCACCCGCCCGAGGCGGGCGGGGGAGGTCTCCGGGCGCGATTACCACTTCGTGACGAAGCGAACATTCGCGGCGATTCGAGCGCGCGGCGGATTTGCCGAGTGGGCCAAAGTGCATGGCTCGCTCTATGGCACGCCGCGTGCGCCCCTCGAGGACGGCGTCCGCCGCGGCCGGGACGTGCTCCTGGATATCGACGTCCAGGGCGCGAAAAAGCTCAAAAAGGCATACCCGCAAGCGGTCTCCGTCTTCCTCCTTCCGCCGTCGTGGCGGGAGCTGGGGCGAAGACTGGCCCGGCGCGGCACGGACCGAAAGGAAAGCATTCGTCAGCGCCTGGAGCATGCCCGGCGTGAAATCCGCGAGATGATGAGGTATGATTATGTTATTGTAAACCGGGAAATTCAGGAGGCCTCGAGGAGCCTGGGCGCCATCGTGGTGGCCGAGCGGCATCGGATCTCCCGGGTTCGACGGTACCGGGCTCCGTCTCTGGGAATTTCTCGCGCGCAGAAGCGCCATGAGCAAAGAACCCAGGGTCAATGACTTGATGGAGAAGATCCTGGCCTATCATCCTACGGCCAACGTGGAGATGATTCGCCAGGCGTACGACTTTTCCGCCCGGGTGCACGAAGGGCAGAAACGTCTCTCGGGCGAACCCTTCCTGGTCCATCCCATGGCCGTGGCGGGCATCATCGCCGATCTTAAGCTCGATGTGCCGAGCATCGTCAGTGGCCTTCTGCATGATACCGTCGAGGACACGCTCACGACCCTGGACCAGGTGCGCGGCATTTTCGGCGCGGAGGTCGCTTCGCTGGTCGACGGGGTGACGAAGCTCAGCCAGGTCAATTTCACCAGCCGGGAGGAAAAGCAAGCGGAGAACTTTCGGAAGATGGTCTTGGCCATGGCGAAGGATATCCGTGTGATCCTGATCAAGCTCGCCGATCGCACCCACAACATGAGGACCCTGAACCACATGCCCGCCGAGAAGCAGATCCTCACCGCTCAGGAGACGCTGGATATCTATGCGCCGCTGGCCCACCGCCTGGGCATCGCGTGGATCAAAGGCGAGCTCGAGGACCTGGCGCTCAAGTATCTGCATCCGGAGATCTATTATCAGTTAAAGCGCAACGTCGCCAAGAAAAAGGTCGATCGCGAGAAGTACATCAACGAGGTGATCTCGATCATCACGAAGGTGCTGGAGGACGAGGGCATCGACGCCGAGGTGACCGGCCGGCCGAAGCACTTTTACAGCATTTACCAGAAGATGGAGAGCCAGAGTCTCCTTTATGATCAGATCTACGATCTGGTTGCTTTCCGTATCCTCGTGGATACGGTGCGGGAGTGCTACGAGGCGCTCGGGGTGATCCATGCCCACTGGAAGCCGGTTCCCGGCCGCTTCAAGGATTACATCGCTCTGCCCAAGCCCAATATGTACCAGTCCCTGCATACGAGCGTGATCGGCCCCTACGGCGAGCGCGTGGAGATCCAGATACGGACCCACGAGATGCATCGGATTGCCGAGGAAGGGATCGCGGCGCACTGGCGCTATAAAGAGGGAAAGGACTTTGAGTTCACCGACATTCAGAGGTTTACCTGGCTGCGCCAGCTCCTCGAGTGGCAACAGAACCTCCAGGATCCGCAGGAATTCCTTAACAGCATCAAAGAGGATCTTTTTTCCGAGGAGGTGTACGTCTTCACCCCCAAAGGGGATTTGCTGAACTTTCCCAAGGGCGCCACCGTGATCGATTTTGCCTACCGGATACACACCGAGGTGGGCCACCATTGCTCCGGGGCCCGGGTTAACGGGCTGCTCGTTTCGCTCAAGTACATCCTGCGCAGCGGGGACACGGTGGAGATCATCACGACCCATCAGCAGACGCCGAGCCGAGACTGGCTCAAGGTGGTCAAAACCTCGAGAGCCAAATCGCAGATCCGCAACTGGATCAAGAAGCAGCAAAGGGAAAGAAGCGTCGCCTTAGGCCGGGAAATTCTGGAAGGGGATTTGAACCGTCACAAGCTCGATTACGCCGTGCTCCGGCGTGAGGGGAAGATCGAGGTCATTGCCAAGGAGCTTGGCATGAAGGACGAGGAGACCCTGCTCGCGAGCGTGGGTTACGGGAAGATCACGCCACGGCAGGTCCTGGCCAAAGTGGTTCCTCCCGAAAGGCTCGACGCCGGCAAGAAGCAGCCCGAGGGGACCCTGGAGCGCCTGGTTCGTTTGGCGACGACCCAGAAGCGGGATTTTGGGGTCCGGGTAAAAGGGGTGGAGGATATCTTGGTTCGCTTGGCGCGTTGCTGCCATCCGTTGCCCGGAGAGGCGATTCTGGGTTTTATTACTCGGGGTAGGGGAGTCACGGTTCACGTGGCGGGCTGTCCCACGGTGTTGGAGAGCGATCCACAAAGGAAGATCGAAGTGAGCTGGCAGGCCGATGGGCAGGAGCCGCGTCCGATCAAGATCGAAGTTAGCTGCGTGGACCGGCCCGGCTTGTTAGCGGCGATCAGCGCCGCCATTACCAGCGCTGACGTCAATATCGCGCGCGCGCAGGTGCGCACCTTTCCCGATCAAAAGGCTTTGAATAGCTTCGAGGTGATGATCAGCAACTCGGAGCAGCTGCGGCGGGTTCTACAGAACATCGCCAGGGTGAAAGGAGTTTACCGGGCCGTCCGGGCAAGAGGGTAGACGAATAAAGGCAAAATGCGAACTGCAAATTTCAAAATGCAAAATCGAACAAGAGGCATTCTAAATTTTTCACTTTGCAATTTTCATTTTGCAATGCGCCGAAGGCGCTTAGGCGACTTTCTCGACTCTGCCCGAGTGAACACACTGGGTGCAGACCAAGATCCGACGCACGGTCCCGTCCACTCGAGCCCTTACCCTCTGAAGATTAGGCCGCCACACCCGCTTCGTCCGATTATTGGCGTGGCTGACGTTGTGACCTACCGATCGCCCCTTGCCGCAAATGGAACAGATCCTGGCCATGATTAGTTCTTCTGCATCCTTTCGATAATCTCCGTCGTCGAGTAGCCGCCCAAATAGGGAACGACCGCCACCGTTCCTCCGGTCGACTCCACGATGTCGGCTCCCACGACGGCTTCTTTTGCCCAATCCCCGCCTTTCACGAGCACATCGGGCCGTAGCTCCTGGATGAGCCTGTGAGGATCGGGGTCGCTGAATAAGACTACGTAGTCTACCATTTCCAACGCCGCAATCAACTCCGCTCGGTCGGACTCCGGGAGGATCGGGCGGTTGGGTCCCTTGATGGCCTTGACGGAGCTATCGGAGTTCAAGCCGACCACCAACAGATCGCCGAGTTTTTTCGCCTCCCGGAGCAGATGGAGATGGCCGCGGTGGAGCAGATCGAAGCAGCCGTTAGTGAATACCACCTTCTTCCCTTGCGACTTGGCCCGGGCGAGGAGCTTCTTAAGGTCCGTGATTTTGCAGACCTTTTGTTGCACCCTCGATGGCTAACATTTCGGATGGGCGTTTGCAACCATCCTGCTCTACTTCGAAAAGTGTGGCGGGACTCCCAATCCCTCCGCTCCAGGGTCTCGTCGGCGGGAAGTCTTAGCTGCTCGCCTCGGGCAGCATCGAAACTCGCCCGCTGAAGACAGAAGAAGC
>JACPAM010000086.1 GCA_016180805.1 Deltaproteobacteria bacterium
AACCAGGACGCCCCAAAGCAATCGGTGAAGCGTTTGCCGCCTCATAAGAGATTCTCTTACGGCGTCATTTAACCACAAAATTTATCCTGTCGATAGCGTTCAGCGCGAGCGTGCAATCTTTCATCGGGTGCAACGGTTTGGTGGGTTTCGGCGTGCCCTTGGAAGGGGGTATAGGCTGTGCTAGAAAAAAGTAGGGAGCCAATTTCGCGGGAAGAAGATTGATGATAGTTGTCCGGTTCTCGTTGTTCCTTTTTCTACCTGTTTTTCTTTTCGGTTGCCTGCGCAGTGAGCGGATGGAGACGATCTACGCTGAGCGATGTCTCGGCTGCCATGGCACCTCTGGAAAGGGGGACGGGCCGATCGCGGTTTCGCTCCCGGTCGGGATCCCCGATTTCCGGGAGACGGTGAGGGCTAAGAACGTTTTCCAAATCCGAAAGGTCATCAAAGAGGGTAAGGGAATCATGCCGGCCTACTCGCCCGCGCTCACAAATCCCGAAGTCCAAGACATGGTTCGGATGGTCCGAGTGGTGAGCCAGCAAGGGCGGGAGATCGCATGGTGGGAGAAATTCGAGCCGCTGGTCTGGGCCCATTGCAGCGTGCCATGGGAATTCGTCCTGGGATACGATCAGCCGCCGCAGGAAAAAGGGCCGTGAGCAAAGGATTCTTCGGCACCGTTTCTTGGGTGGCGGCTCTACTCCTCGGCGCGCACGGTTTTGCCGCGAGCCATGATCCGAAACCATCCGTGTTGGGAAAGGGGGCTCCGCGCCGCCAGGTTCATATTCCGATCGGGGATTTTTCTCTCACGGATCACGAGGGGAAAGCGTTCGCATTCGCAGCCTTGAAGGGGAAGCTGGTCCTGGTAAGCTTCATCTACACGAGCTGTCCCGATGTCTGCCCGCTCATCACTTCGAGCATGCGGACGGTGCAGCGCGGCCTCAATGGCAGGGAGCGCAAGTCCGTTCATTTCCTTTCGATCACCACAGATCCCGAGATCGATAGCCCCGAGATCTTAAAGTCGTATGCCCGGCGCTACGAGGTCGATTTTTCCAATTGGTCTTTTCTTACCGGCGATATCAAAGCTCTGCAGCCGGTCTGGAAAGCGTTTGGTGTGAAGGTGGAGCGAAAGGCCCGGGGACTCGTCAACCACACTGCCCTTACCGCCCTGATCGATGCCGGTGGGGTGATGCGCTTTGCATATTACGGGGCAGCGCCGGACCATAGGGTCGTGCTGCAAGATATACGCAACCTGCTGTCGCCGCACAGGAAGTAAGCTCCCAACGTCAAGCGGAAGCCTTCGGTCGGTAAGAAAGAAGTTTTCAGGTTGACAGAATATCCCATTATAGCGTAGCCTGCGTCGTAACCGTGGCCATGCGGGGCCGGTGTGACCTCTTTGGTAGCTGCCGTGGGAGCCCGAAGGTCGCCGGCCGCGGCCACGGATTCAATTTTTCAGCACCGGGGTTACGCGCTTAAAAACAAATTCCTGCTATCAAAAGGAGAGAAAGATATGAAAAAGGTTATCCTCGCTGTTTTTTTGTTTTCCCTAACGGCTTGGCTCATGTTGAGTTTGGGGTTGAGAGATAAATGGCAGACGGTTGCGCTGGCCGCGGCTCCTGCGGCTAAGGCCGAAAGCATCGCCCGTGGTGGGCAGTTATACGACGCCTGGTGGAAAATGGTCCCTGGAGCTAAGGAGCCCAAGGATAACCACCCCTTGTGGGCATTACAGACAACCAACAAGCGCAAGGGCTCGGTTAGTTGGCGGTGTAAAGAGTGCCACGGATGGGACTACACAGGTAAAGATGGCGCCTATGGGGGCGGCTCTCACAAGACAGGATTCGCCGGGGTATGGAATGCAGCCCAAAAGAAGAGCGCAGATGAATTGGCTGCCATCCTTAAAGGATCGGCCAACCCGCAGCACAATTTCTCTTCCGTTCTTCGCCCGGAAGATATCGCCGATCTGGCGAGTTTTCTCAAAGGTGGGCTGGTGGATGTGAAGAAATATGTGGACTACAAGTCAAAGAAACCCATCGGGGGGGATGCTGAGCGTGGCAAGGCACAATTTGCCGTATGCGGCGCGTGCCACGGTCCGGACGGAAAAAAGCTTAACTTTGGCAGTGATAAAGAGCCAGAATACGTCGGCACAGTAGCCAAGGAGAATCCTCAGGAATTTACTCATAAAATCCGGGTGGGACAGCCTGGCAGCAACCCTCCTATGCCTGGGGCACTGGTTCTCGGCTGGGACATCAAGCAAATCTTAGATGTTTTGGCCTATTCTCAGACATTGCCGGAGAAATAGGAGTTAGCCAATGAAGAGAACGGCTACTCGATTTTGCCGCTGGGGCTTTGGCCTGTGTCTCACCGTAGGGCTCGTGGGTGTGGCCTTGGTGGGACAGGCCGTGGCTGGCAGACCCTTTATCTCGGCTACAGATGCGGAGATTGTTGACGCTGGGTTTTTGGAGCTGGAGACGGGAATTGCTCTGAGTCGAAACACGCGCAGCGGAGCCAACGAGTCGAACTGGAGCTTGCCGAGCTTAGTATTCAATCTTGGATTGAGTGAGAATTTTGAGATCGATCTGGCGACAGGTGTTGATCTGGCGCGCGAGAAGATAGAGGGAAGCAAACGAAGGACATTGGGGAGCCTTGCCGAGACCTCGCTCACGGCGAAGAGTCGATTTTTTAAGGGAGAAGGGGCGATTCCCTCCTTGGCTACTGAGCTAACGCTTATCTTCCCGACACAGCGACGGGAGCTGCTTTCCGTCCCTTCTCGTAAAGTCGGCTTCACGGCTGTTGGTGTCGCCACTGCAGAGGCCGGGCCGTTAACGTACCACCTCAACCTGGGCGGCGGCGTTGTGGAGAGCCCTAAGAGGGGCCTCGGGACTGTCGGCTCCCTCCTTTGGGCGATCGCGGGCGAGCTTCCCATTGGAAAAAACGGCTTATCGGCGGTTATAGAATTTCGTGGAGAGTCGGTACGTGGCTCTCTCCCTGATAACACCGCGCTCGGTGGGTTGGTATGGGAGAGCCCGTGGGGAGTAAAGTTCGACGCCGCTGCCTTTGCCGGGTTGAGCAGGGGCTCGGATAATTGGGGGATCACGGTTGGCCTTGCCTATGCCTTCAAAGCTCTCCCCTGGTTGACCAAGTGATCCTAACGGCTCTTCCCCTACGGTCTTCTTCCGCGTAAGACCAGCCTCAGATTAGCAAAGTTTTTCTCTTTCTTCGGCACACACAATTTCCTCCACGCCGATCGGCGTCGCACCCCTTCCGATTGCAGCCTTAAGAAAGTTTGTTATAGCCTGAAAAAAAGAGAGAGGTTCGCCACCATGCAAGTCCAAAGGTTGTTGGTTATCGGTCTCTTGTCACTCCTTTCGGCGTGCGGTCCTATGGCGGTGGGAGTCCCCGGGCCTGAAGAGCCCCGTCCGGTCCTTCGGGAAAGAAAGCCCCCGCGGGTCGGTCTTGTGCTGGGTGGGGGCGCGGCGCGGGGCTTTGCCCACGTGGGAGTGATTCGGGTCTTGGAGCGCGAGAAGATTCCCTTCGACGTGATCGTCGGCACGAGCGTGGGAAGTCTTGTCGGCGCGATCTATGCGGATAAGAAGAGCAGCTTCGAGCTGGAGTGGATTGCCTTCTTGCTCGGTGAGAAGGACCTCTTCGACTATACGTTCACGCAACTTACCCAGGGGCTCGTTCGCGGCGACCGGTTGGAGGAATTCGTCCAGCGGAGGCTTGCGGCGCGC
>JACPAM010000087.1 GCA_016180805.1 Deltaproteobacteria bacterium
AACCATCCAATTTTACTACGAAATCCGGGGATGGCAATACAAAAAAATCTGGCAACAGGAAAAATAGGCTACAGGCACCAGGCAAGGGGCAGTAGAAGACAAAAGCCGCGTCTGTGGCTCGTGATTCGTGATCGTAGGTTTTCCAGGTTTCGGGAATTCCCGAAAGGTCGAAAGGAGCTATTTCAGGCGCGTGGAGCTTTCCACTAGCTTTTTTAAGGCCTTCAAGACAGGCCGGACCTCGTCTGCATGCTTGAGCCAGTACAGAGTCTTCCCACCCCTCGTCTCATAGCGCACCACGTCAACTCCCCTTAGCTTTGCCAAAAGACCGCTTACGGTCTGCACGGTTCGCCCGGTCTTCTCCCCGAGCGCCGCGGGTGTGAGAGGACCGTTCTCCGCCAGGAGTGCCACGATCCGGTATACCACCGGGTTCCCCATCAATCGGCAGAGGCGGGACTCACGGTATTGGCTCTCATCCATATTTGGCAGGGGCTTATCACCTTTCGGGAATTCCCGAAAGGCCGAAATAGGAAACTGCCAAGCTGTAAGCTTTGGGTCTTTATGCGGGGTCGTGACGCACTACTTCTGTTCAAAGTCCTTGAGCAGGTGTGCTATAGGCGCTCGAATGGGGGTAGGCCGTTCTAAGGCCAAAAAAGACACCCGGTATATTTTCTTCCCGCTTCGCAGCCGAGATCAGTAGCGATGTCGTGATTTGTTCGAAGGCGGCTTTGAGCTTTTCGGCGATTTCTTGGGCGAGAACGTCGGGAGCAGGGAGGTTGTCGGATTCTTCGAGGCTCTCGTGACGCTCCGAGTCGAAGCAAAAACGGGGAGCGTTAACCCGCTAGATGAAGCAAAGTTTCTATCTCGGGATGCGAGAAGATTACTTCGCCTTCAGCCTCTTGGCGAGCGCGTCGTGCTCCTCGCGGATGCCGGCAGGCAACCGGTCACCGAATTTCTCGAAGAACTCGGCTTGGCTCTTCAAATTCGCGCGCCAGCCCTCCCGGTCAACAGTGAGCAGCTCCTTCAGCGCCCCGTCCGACATGCCCAGCCCTTTCCGATTCAGCGCCGAAGCCGCCGGGAGATACCCAATGGGCGTTTCCTCCGCTTTACCGGCTCCCTTCGAGCGCTCGATGATCCAATGGAGCACGCGCAGATTTTCGCCAAACCCGGGCCACATGAATCTTCCCTTTTCGTCCCGGCGGAACCAGTTGACCCGGAAGATCTTCGGCGGCTTCGAGGCCCGCTTGGCCATGGAAATCCAATGGCCCCAGTACTCGGCCATGTTGTAGCCGCAGAAGGGAAGCATCGCCATGGGATCCCGGCGCACCACGCCGACGGCCCCGGTGGCCGCCGCGGTGGTCTCGGAGGCGAGCGTGGCGCCGAGGAACGTGCCGTGCTGCCAGTCGAAGCATTCGTAGGCAAGCGGCACGAGCTTTTGGCGCCGCGCGCCGAAAAGAATCGCGCTGATCGGCACGCCTTGGGGATCCTGCCATTGGGGCGAGAGTCCCGGGCACTGCTCCGCAGCCACGGTGAAGCGGCTGTTGGGGTGGGCTGCGGGCTCCCCCTTGTCCGGGGTCCACGGCCGCCCGCGCCAGTCGGTCGCATGCTTCGGCGGTGGGTCATCGTGTCCCTCCCACCAGACCGTGCCGTCGGCCTTCATTGCGACGTTGGTGTAGATCGTGTTTTTCTGGATCATCCGCGTAGCGTTGAGGTTGGTCTTCGAGCTGGTTCCGGGCACCACGCCAAAGAAACCGGCCTCCGGATTGATCGCCCAAAGCCGGCCGTCGGGGCCGACGCGCAGCCACGCGATATCGTCGCCTACCGTGTACACCTTCCAACCCTTCATCGATTTCGGCGGAACGAGCATGGCGAGATTGGTCTTGCCGCAGGCGCTTGGGAAGGCGCCGCAGATATAGGTGACCTCGCCATCGGGGCTCTCCACCCCGACGATCAGCATGTGCTCGGCAAGCCAGCCCTCTTGGCGGCCCAGGTAGCTCGCGATGCGCAGCGCCAGGCACTTTTTGCCCAGAAGCGCGTTGCCGCCGTAACCCGAGCCCACGCTCCAGATCGTGTTGTCCTGCGGAAAATGGCAAATGTAGCGCCGCTCGACGCTGAGATCCGCTTTGGCATGAAGCCCGCGGGTAAAATCGTCCGAGTTGCCGAGGTGCTCGAGGGCCACCTTGCCCATGCGGGTCATCATCCGCATGTTGAGCGCGACATAGATGCTGTCGGTGACCTGGATGCCGACCTTGCTGAAACGCGAGCCGGGGGGCCCCATGAGAAACGGGACAACGTACAGGGTCCGCTTTTCCATGGCGCCGCCGTAGATCCTGGACAGCTTGTCATAGGCTTCGGCGGGCGCCATCCAATTGTTGGTCGGCCCGGCATCATCCTTTCCAGGCGTGCACACGAAGGTGAGATGCTCCGTGCGCGCGACATCGTTGGGGTCGCTGCGGTGAAGATAACAGCCGGGAAGCTTCTGTTGATTCAGGGGGATCAGCTCGCCGGTGCGAACCGCCGCGTCTGTAAGCCGCTCGCGCTCGTCCTCGGATCCGTCGCACCAGACCACATCGTCGGGACGACAGAGCTTCGCCACTTCGTTAACCCAACGGTTAACCGCACTATTGGCTACTTTACCCGCGGTTGTCGTACTCATAAGTGAATCCCTCCTTCTCAGAGCAACGGTGGCGCGGTTTTCTCCGCTCGGGCGCCTTGCGTTCAGAACTACGCTTAAGTCATTGGCATTCACTTTTCAACCGCAACGCCGCGCGCGCGCCCGTGGCCGGCTCGCTGAAAACACGGAAGAGACGCCAGCGCTTACCCCCGCCCGCTTCGCCCCACTCGGCCAAGGCGACGAGACGGCCCTCGGAGTCGACGACCCGCACCATCTTTTCCCCTTCTTGGGGAAGTCCGATCGCCACCAGCACCTCCTGCTGCCCGCGCTTAAGTCGACTGAGAAAGCGCTCTTCCAGCCGGATCTCCCTCAAGTGAGCCAGGGCCTCGTTCAGAGAAAGTATAGGGATCTTCTTCTCGGTTTGCTTCAAATCCTCCAACGCCGCGAGGGTGATCGCCCGATCCAGCGTGAGCCCGCCGCACGAGTAGCGCCTGAGGCTCTTCAGATGGGCGCCGCAGCCCAGGAACCTTCCCATATCCGCAGCCAACGTGCGGATATAGGTGCCCTTCGAACAAGTGACTTCGAAACCCAGCTCCGTCGTGCCCTGCTGCCAAAGACGCAACCGCTCGATCCTGACCTCGCGCGGCGCACGGGGCACGCTCTGACCGCGCCGGGCCAAGCGGTAAAGGCGCACTCCCGAGCGCTTGAGCGCCGAGAACATCGGCGGGATCTGCTGCAAGGTCCCGGTAAATGCATCGCGCAGCCGCTCGATCTCCTGCTCGCCCAAAGGCGGGACCTCGATCGCCTCCAACACTTTTCCCGTCGCGTCCTGCGTGTCCGTCTCGACGCCCAAGGCGACGATGCCGCTGTAGCTCTTGGGCGCGGTCAAGAAAATGTCAGCGATCTTCGTCCCCTCATTGACTCCCAGGGGGAGCAAACCCGAGGCAAAAGGATCCAGCGTGCCCAGATGTCCGACCTTCCTGGCGCCGAGAATCCGCTTGACCCTCTGCACGACCTGGGCCGAGGACGGCCCTTCCGGCTTATCCACCAACAGGATGCCGCTGTCCATAACTTCGTAAATGGTCAATAGGCAATCGTCAAAAGTAAAT
>JACPAM010000088.1 GCA_016180805.1 Deltaproteobacteria bacterium
TTTACCCACCGGGCAAAAGAAAAGGGCGTGCCCATCGTCTTTGCTGAAGGCATTGAGCCAGTGATTTCGCTCGCCTACAACGCCGGCGTCCTGAAAGGCGCCCGTCACCGTAATGCTGGACATCTCTTTGTTGCCTTTCTCTCCAGCCTTGAAGCGCAAGAAATTTGGGAGAAGTATAATGGTCAAACTTCTCCTTTTGTTCCCGGGACGAAGGCGTATAAATACGTCCAAGGCAAACAGGTAGTGTATATGACCCAGGAGACCGCTGTTATGGTGGACAGACTTACCAAGGAGTACGCGAAGCTGCTTGGCTTCGAGAAATAAGAGCAAACGAGGAGATGCTAATGGACCGAATTCGTAGCGTGTTGCTAGGAATCGCCGGGCTCGCCCTTGTCGCGGCATCTGCCCAGGCGAGTACTCACGAATTTTTTAAGGAAAAGACTGTTCGAATCATCGTGGGCTTCTCGCCCGGAGGAGGATTTGATATCTACTCGCGGACCATCGCCCGACATCTGGGAAAGCACATCCCTGGTAACCCCACAATCGTGGTGGAGAATATGACCGGGGCTGCAAGCCTGATCGCGGCTAACCATGTCTACAAGATAGCTAAAGCCGATGGTCTTGCTATCGGGAACTTCAACGGCGGCGTCCTCCTGGGCCAGGTCCTGGAATGGCGGGGGATTGAGTTTGACGCGCAGAAGTTTGAGTACATCGGTGTCCCCGCAAGAAACGAGAACGTCTGCGCATTCACAAAAAAGAGCGGCATCACAAGCCTGGAGAAGTGGCAGACTGCCAAAACACCGGTGAAATTGGGTGGGGCAGGCCCTGGCACTACAACCGATGATGTTCCGAAGATACTTAAGCCAGCCTTAGGTCTCCCTATTCACCTTGTCTCGGGTTACAAGGGCACCGCCGTCATTCGGCTGGCTGCGGAAGCTGGGGAAGTTGCCGGAATGTGCTTGAGTTGGGACTCACTCAAAGCGATGTGGGGCCGGGCGATAGAATTGGGAGATGTGGTCGTTGTGCTACAGACTATGCCGCGACCCCGGCCCGATCTTCCTGCGGTGCCGCTGGCTATCAACTATGCTAAGACCGAGGAGGCTCGCCAGTTGGTTCGGGCAGGTATTCATGACCGGGCCGCTATCATCTTTCTCTACGCCTTGCCGCCTGGCACGCCGAAGGATAGGGTTCAGATCCTGCGTGCGGCCTTTATGGATACCATGAGGGATGCCGAGTTTTTGGCCGAGGCTGAGAAGTCGAGGCTGGACGTCGATCCGGTGAGCGGTGACGAAGTGGAAAGGATCGTACGCGGGTTTTTTCAGCTGAGTCCTGGCATTGTCGGTAAACTCAGAGAGGTCCTTAAGTAACTGCGATGACTCTGACCAACTCGGCAAAGTCAAAGGCTATGCGGTGGGCTACCGGAGTAAATAGTTGGATGAATCTACGCTCGAAGGATTCATGCTTTTGTAGCCGAACATTGCACGTGCCAGAAGCCGTGCCCTAACTCGATGGGAGAAGGTATTGATGGCGCGCATTGTTGTGTGTGATGACGTAGATGGAGCGTTCCGGAATTCCGGTGAGCTAAGGAGGTTGGAAGCTGTAGGTGATGTCACGGTCTACGATCGGGTGGCGGAAACACGTCAGGATCTGCTCGAGCGGCTGCGGGGGGCCAGCGTCGTTCTGGAGATTCGCGGACGCACCGTCTTTGACCGCGAGACCCTGGTTAATTTGTCGGACGTGTGTCTGATCGCCTCAACGGGACCCCACCGTATCGACCTCCGGGCAGCTGCCGAATTGGGGATTGTCGTTACAACAACGCCAGGGACGTCAACCGAGTCGGTAGCCGATCACGTGTTTGCACTGATCCTCGTGCTTGCCCGTCATATCATACCCGCCGATCAGGCGTTGCGCCGTCGCCGTTGGGAGCCCGTTACAGGGCTGGAGCTGGAAGGAAAGATCCTGGGTATCCTAGGCCTGGGGCGAATCGGGAGCGCTGTGGCTAAGCGCGCCCTGGGATTTGGCCTTCACGTGATTGCCTGGGGGCCAACTCTGACGCCAGAGCGGGCCGCAGCGTCTGCTGCAAAAATGGTGAGCGAGGAGGAGTTATTCCGTACCGCTGACATTCTGTCGGTGCACCTGCGCTACTCGGAGCTGTCCGATGACTTTATCAACGCGGATCGACTGTCCCTTATGAAGCCCAGTGCTCTGCTCATCGACGTCTCGTGGAAGGGAATCGTGAACCGCCAAGCCCTTACGGCCATGCTGCAAGCTGGTCGGCTGGCAGGGGCAGCTTTGGACCTTTGCCATTCCTGCCCCATCGATATGGACGACCGGATCCTGGACGCGCCCCGCACGGTTTTAACCCCACACATCGCCTGGCAGACCGTAGAGTCGTACCAGCGTGCCGCTCGCGCGTCGGTGGACAGCATCCTTGCATATGTTAGTGGGAAACCGATTAACGTCGTTAACCCGGATGCCTTCAAAAGCCCTCGCCAGGCGGCGCAACGGCGCTGAAAACGAGCGCAGAATACGACGCGGCATTAGGAGGTGAACTATGGAACGAAAAGTGATTCAACCAGTTGATATGCGGGATACTCGGTCCCGCTACAGTCTGGGCTGGCGCGTAGGCAATACGATTTATACGGCTGGGCAACTAGCGAATGATGAAGAGGGCAACCTGGTCGCGCCCAATGACATTCGTGCTCAAACTCGCCATGTCTGGCAGAAACTCAGCCGGATACTGGCAGTCGAAGGGGCGAAACTGAGCGATGTCGTCAAGACCACGGTTTACATGACTGATCTACGCTACCGTGACGGCTATGAAGAGGTCCATAAGGAGTTCTTCAAATCAAACTCGCCTTCGAGCACGTTGGTTCAAGTTGTTGGCCTGGCCCTTCCCGGTGCTCTGATTGAGATCGAAGCCATTGCCGTTGTCGAGAACTGACGCCTCAGTAAAAATTGGTGGTGAATCTGGATCGCCATTTCAATCTATGTGCTGGTGGCAGATCTACTCTCCTAAGAGGCGGCTACGCGGCGCTGGTTTAGCTACCGGGAGCACTCAGGCAGAAAAAAGCAAATCTCGTTGACAGCGTTCCATCGCGACTCAGCAACCATGGTGAGAGATTGTGTAGGCCAGTTTGGTAGCCTCTGTGTGGGTCCGGATCTGGTACAAAATGCGGCCAGGTCCTCTGTATGAAAAGCACGAAAACGAAAATTGAGAGAAAGATGCCTTCTTGGCAGCAGTGTTTACGGCCATTGAATTCAGTTCAAAGTTACCCTAATAACTCCGGAACGGGCCTGGTAAGACGTGTAGGATTGAAGGGGCAAATGGGGCAAAGGGCCCTGTTTCACAAACCTCTCTGCTGAAGTTGGTGACATGTCGGTGACATAGACGTAGAACGCGAGCCAGTTTGGAAGGGAGGTCTCGTTCAACCATGATCCAAACCTTTAAGAGCATGTGTCCCATGAACTGCTTCCCGACTTACTGCGGCATGGAGGTGGATGTGGAGAACGGGCGGGTCGTGGAGATTCGCGGCGATAAGGATAACCCCGATAGCCGCGGATTTCTGTGCCTTCGCGGAGCCTCGGTCCACGAGGTTGTTTACCATCCGGACCGGATCAAGGTGCCTCTGCTGCGCCGTCGAATCGGCGACCCTTGGCAGGAGGTATCCTGGTCTCAGGCCCTCGATGTGGTGGCCGAGTGGCCCGGGCATGGGATTCTGGTCAACTCGATTGGCACTCAGTTAGCCCTCAGATTCGGGCGGATGCTCGGCTGCCAGAGTTGGAGCGGGGTTATGAAATGTTGGACTTTGGGCGCCTTTGGCCTCGGGCTCACCGGGGTTTTAGAGGTGAACACGAAGGAAGACATGGCCGTGCATTCCCAGTGCATCTTCCTTTGGGGAGCTAACTTCACAAGTCAGCCTAACTCGATCCGATCTGTTTTGGCAGCAAAGCGGCGGGGAGCAACCCTGGTTGCGCTTGACTGCCGCTACACCGAGGCGTGCCGGTTTTCTGATCGCGTGGTGCTGTTGAGGCCAGGGACCGATGCCGCGTTGGCGCAGGCCATGATGAACGTCCTCATCGGTGAGCGCTTATACGATAAGGCGTTCGTTGAGGCTTATACTGTAGGCTTCCCAGAACTAGCACGCCACGTGGAGGATAAGACGCCCGAGTGGGCGGAGGGCATCACCGGAGTGCCCGCGCCGACCGTGCGGGAGTTGGCTCGACTTTACGCTACGCATACCCCATCGATGATCGTTCTGGGGGGCAGCTCCATGTTCAAGCACACTAATGGCTGGCTTAGCAGCCGGGCCATCTCCTGCCTCCCTGCCCTCATCGGTAACATTGGTATACCCGGCGGCGGCTTCGGACCCCGCCACGGCGGAGCCGCTCGCGACGAGGCTCTGGGCTCTGTGGTAGAAGGACCGCCACCGATTCTTGCCGACCGCGTTCCGAGCCAGATGAGTCGCATCCTCCAGGCGCTGGAAGAGGGTCGTATTCGGGTCCTGTTGCTCTTCGGCACCGATATGGTCTCCTCGTTCGCGGAGAGCCATCGGGTGGAGAAGGCTCTCGACGCCTTGGATTTGGTTGTGGCATACGACCTGTTTATGAACGAGACGGCAAAACACGCCCATCTCGTCCTTCCCGCCACTACCTGGCTCGAGGAAGTAGGGTGCAAGAAAACCAACACCCATGTCTATTTGATGGATCAGGCCATCGAACCTGTAGGCCAAGCGCGCCCGCTGAGTTGGGCGCTTAATGAGCTGTCGTCGCGTCTTGGTTTACGCGACTTTTATCCGTGGCAAAGTCAGGAGGAAGCGGTTGATGCCATCCTTAACGTTCCGGCCACAGGACGTGTCGCCGTTTCTGAACTTAGGGCCCGGGGTGGTAGGGAGCATCTGCGTATCTCCCCCGTAGCTCACCCTGATCTGCGCTTTCGCACGCCCTCGGGAAAGGTGGAGTTTTACTCCGAGCGCAGTCTGAAGTGGGGCCTGCCGCCTCTGCCCGAGTACCGGGAGCCTCTGGAAACACCTCGGAGTCGGCCGGAAGTGGCCCGACGGTTTCCGCTGGTCTTGAGGCCGGGCAGGACGTTTGGCCATTTCAACAATTTCTACCGGAATGGACGGGCGATCTCGCGCCTGGCGCTGCGGGAGTCGGAGCCTGTGGTGTGGCTGCATCCAGAGGACGCAGCGGCGCGCGGGATTCAGGAAAGGCAGAAAGTGATGGTATTCAATGACCGGAGTGAGTTTCAGGCCCGAGCCAAGGTGACCGCCAGGATGTTCCCAGGTACCGTCTGGGTGCGAACCGGTTGGCCGGGGCTGAACGCCCTCACCGCCTGTGCCCCATGCCTTCCGGATGAGGCTGTGGAGGCGTTGGGTTTTCCCGCTGGCCAAGCAGCCCACGAGGCATTGGTTGAGGTCAAAAAGCTCGCATGAAAGATGTCTTCCGCTGCCACAGCCTCGATCTCTACCATAAATTCGGGGCGAGCGAGGGATTTCACCTCCATTTTTGATCCCTCAAGGCTTGCGCTCAGGGGCATTGCCGCATTTAATCCGCTTGCCGGAAGGCAAGGCATGACACGAAGTTTTTGGCGGACAAGGGCGTTCTCCTCCGGTACCGCGACAAGGACTTGGTAGGCGTAACCGTCTTGGATGCTTCCAAACCTCGAAAGATAAAGAAAGGACGAGGTTAACGGGATCATTTCGGCGTTTTGAGAATTCTCGAAACGTGGAAGTGCGCCGGTTTACGATCCCTGCCAGCGAGCGCATTTTCTGTTTTGTTTCCATCTTCATCTTTGGCTTTTCTTCCTCACGCCTCATGCCTTACAACTCACGCCTTTTATCGCCTTCCGCCTCGCGCCCATTCCCTGTTGCCTATTGCCTATTTTTTCCTCTTGCCTGAAGGCGATTTCGTAGTAAAATTGACCGGTTTTGCACCTTCGCTCGCACCACAAGCTTAAGTATCGTCGGGGCCCGGCTGGCTTTCTCTTCCGCCTTTTCTTTCTTTGCCCCCGGTCTCCCGGCTGGGGTAACTACGCACCGGATTGCGCGTGATGAACAAGCCCCATTATTACGGCCATCGCCAGCGTCTCCGAGAACGCTTTCTCAAAAGCGGTCTTGAAGGCTTCGCTCCTCACGAGATAGTCGAACTGCTTTTAACTCTAGCCATCCCACGGAGGGACGTGAAGCAAGCAGCGAAAGCACTTCTGGCACGCTTTGGGAGCTTGCGGGGCATCTTGGATGCCCCGCTTCTGGAACTTCGGCAGGTAGGGGGAATTGGTCAGGTAACGCCAGTTGCTCTTAGGATCATACGGGAGACAGCCAACCTTTACTTGCAGCAACGAGCCGAAGCGCAGGCATCACTTGCCACGCCCGAGGCATTATACGATTTCTGGCGAAGCCGACTGGGCGGACTACCAAATGAGGTCTTCCAAGTGGCGTATCTGGACACTGCTTATAAGCTTCTCCGCGATGGCGTAGAGACCCTGGAAGAGGGCACGCTTGATCGAGCTACCGTCTATCCACGCCGGGTTATGGAAACAGCTGTCCGTCGTGGTGCTGGAGCTCTAGTTTTTGCGCACAACCATCCTAATGGCAACGTCAAGCCCTCCGAGCAAGATAAGACTCTCACCCGTGCCCTCGTGCTGGCGGCAGAGACACTACAGATCAAAGTCCTCGATCATGTGATCGTCTCCAAGGATGATGTTTTCAGCTTCCGCAAGGAAGGGCTCCTCTAATGCCGATCGCAGACGCCATTTTAAAGGAGTTCCCGGAATTAAGCGATTCACAACGGGAAGCTGTCTCCCATACCGATGGTCCGCTGCTCATCATCGCGGGACCGGGTTCGGGGAAAACCTTAGTGCTCGTAGTCAGGGCTTTGAATATCCTCCTCCAGGGACTGGCGCAGCCGGACAAAATCCTCCTTTGCACTTTCACCGAGAAGGCGGCTTTTGAAATGAGGGATAGGCTGTCGTTGGCCGCAAAGAAGCTTGCCTATCCAGGCGATTTGTCGGAGCTGATTATTGGAACCATCCATGGGGTCTGTAATGACTTTCTAATGCGCTACAGGCACAAAACCACGCTGGGAAATAGTTATGATGTCTTGGACGAACTGACGCAGGTCCTTTTCATCTTTGAACATTTCAATGAGATTGTGGGGGCAGAGGAGAACGGAAAATACCTGGACAGGTGGAGTACACGTTGGACGGCCATCGAAGGCGCGAGAGACTATTTCAACAAAATAACAGAAGAACTTATCGACCCGAACGTCTTGACCAAATCATCAGACCTGTTCGTCCGTATCATTGGCCGGGCTTACCAGGCATACCAGGCCAAGCTGTTTGAGAAAAACTG
>JACPAM010000292.1 GCA_016180805.1 Deltaproteobacteria bacterium
GATTGGCCGACGACGTTTGGCTACAACATGTTTCTTTTCCCTTGGTCGGCGATGGTCGGCGGCGTCTTCTACGAGCACAGCCACCGGCTGGTGGCGTCGGCAGTGGGTCTTCTGACCGTGTTGTTGGCCGTCTCCCTGTGGCTGTGGGAACGGCGCCGCTGGGTGCGCTGGCTCGGCGCCGCAGCGCTCCTGCTCGTCGTGGCGCAGGGGATTATCGGCGGGCTGCGCGTCGTTTTGCTCGAAGTGGTCTTTGCGATCCTGCATGCGTGCTTCGCGCAGGCGTTTTTTGCGCTCGCGGTGAGTTTGGCTTTGTTTACTTCCGCCGCGTGGCCGGCGCGGTCCGGCTGGATGCCCCGGCAGGAGGTGGTGTCGCTACGGACCCTGTGTCTTGCGGTGGCCCTGGTGATCTACGTCCAGGGAATCCTGGGCGCGCTCTTAAGGCATACCGGGGCGATGCTCATGCCGCATCTTTTCGTCGCTGGCTTGATGGTCGGGCTAGTGTTCTGGCTGAGCGCGCGCGTGTGGCATCATCGGCTTGACCATCCGGAGCTTTGGCGATCATTTCCTACCTGGGTAAGTTTTGGGCGTGGCTGCCTGTGCCGGCGGTTGTCTTAGTAACGACATTCCACATGGTCACCGGCGCTGTGACGTTTGCGACCGCAGTGGCTCTTATCCTAAGATGCTATCGGCTTCCGGCAACGGCTGACTTTGCTGGCGCGCCGGGCGATGTTTTCGCGCCGGCGCCGGGAGCTTCGCATAGGACGGCCTGATGATGTTCAAGACCGAGACCATTGATCTCGCCTTATCGGCGGGGGCCCGACGGGTACTGGATTTTCTCGAGCTTACCAAGCCGCGGGTCGTGCTCATGGTCTTGGTCACGGCCTTTGTCGGATTTTATCTCGGAGCTGACTCGGAGGAGAGTCTCTGGCGTCTCGTGGAAACGCTTTTTGGGACGGCGCTGGCGGCGGGCGGGACGCTTGCCCTGAACCAGTTTCTCGAGCGGGACGCCGACGCGCTGATGGTGCGCACCCGCCACAGGCCTTTGCCTGACGGGAGAATCCAGCCCACCGAGGCGCTTGCGTTTGGTGTTCTCCTTGCTTCGGCCGGGCTTCTCATCCTGGCGTTTGCAGTGAACGCCGTAAGCGCCCTGGTTGCCGCCTCTATCATGGCGAGCTACCTCTTTATCTATACGCCGCTCAAGCAGAAGAGCGCTGTCTGCAGCGTCGTCGGTGCGGTTCCGGGGGCCTTGCCGCCGGTGATCGGTTGGGGCGCGGCTCGGGGGGAGCTGGGGGCCGAGGCGTGGGTGTTGTTTGCGATCCTGTTTCTCTGGCAGGTTCCACATACCCTCGCCATCGCTCGCCTTTGGCGGGACGACTTCGCTCGCGCGGGGATTCAGTTTCTTCCCGTCGTCGACGTGGACGGGAAAAGCACGGGCCGGCAGGTGATTTGCCACTGCCTGGCGCTGCTCGTGGTGAGCCTTACGCCGACTCTAATCGGGATGGCGGGCGTGCTCTACTTCTTCGCGGCGTTGCTGCTCGGAGTGGGGTTTTTCGCCTTCGGTATCAGCCTGGCCGTTTCCTTTTCATTGCCGGCGGCCAGGCGGCTGCTCGCTGCCTCACTGGTTTATCTTCCGGTGCTGCTCGTCGTCATGGCGTTGGACCGTGTTTCGCTGTAGTTTCGATGGCGAGACTCCAGGGAACGCAAGTAAAGAATCACCGTGTTGGCCTCCTCCTGGCTGTGGCCGTGTTGCTTTATATCGGCGCGGTGATCGCGTTTATAGTAGCCTATTAGCTATCAGCGGTCGGCTTTCAGCTTTGAACCTGATAGCTGATGGCCGAGTGCTGACCACTCTAAAATATGGCGCGACCGTCAACCGCAGAAAAAGTCGTTGAACAACCCAAAGCAGCCGGGCCGAGAGTCCCCGGCTATGCGGGCGGCGGACCGCCGCCGCCACCGTCTGAGCGGGAAGAGCCGGTCATCAGCAACGCCCGCCTGGCTCTGCTGATGTTTCTTGCCGCGGAGGGGATGTTTTTTGCCGGCTTGATCGGGGCCTTTTTGGTCTTTCGCCTCGGCAGCGCGGTTTGGCCGCCGCCGTTTCAGCCGCGCCTGCCCGTGGGGGTTACCGGTGTCAATACCGCGATTCTTCTCGCGAGCGGCGTAACCGTCAATCTGGCCTTGAGGGCGATCCGTGCCGGGAGCGTGAAGTACCTGACGCGTTGGCTTTTGGCGACGGCGCTTCTTGGCGGGATCTTTCTCGCGGTCCAAGGCTACGAGTGGATCCGGCTCATTCGCTTCGGCCTCGGGATTTCCAGCGGGGTCTACGGCGCCACGTTTTACACGCTGATCGGCTGTCACGGCGTGCACGTCCTGGGCGCCATGCTTTGGCTTTTCGCGGTAACCGTCATGGCCAGACGCGGCCGGTTCACAGCGCGCCAGCACTCGGGCGTCGAGCTGTGCGCGATCTACTGGACCTTTGTGGTGGCCCTCTGGCCCGTCCTCTACGGTCTCGTGTATCTGTATTAGAAGGCGGGCAAGTCTTGATCATCCCTTAAAAGCCAACAGCAGACCTGACCACTCTCTGACCACTCTCTTGCGGCTTTAACCCGGCGTGCGACGAAGCACTCAAAAATTCACGCCAAGGTCGTCCGGTGGAGTAGCGCCCGTAAGCGCTACGTGCGTCACGCGTACACCAGCTATGATGAGCTTCTTGGTAAGGGCTGGGATCGGCTGAATGCTAGAGGGGCTGTGCGGGAGCGGCTCGATGAAATTCTCGATCGCTGGCGAGAACCATCCGGGAGGCCTTAGAAAAAACTCGTGCTTCGAAACTGAAGCGTCCAGTTGAGTCCCGGCAGTCCGTTTCCCGCAGTTGGCGCCTCAAGAATATAGTGTTGACAGGATAAGGGGATTATGGAATAAGTACCTTCAAGTTTTGCCGGCTGGACTCAGGTCTGGCAGCAACTTGATTTATAAATCTTTGGCCCGATCGGTTCATACCGGTCGGGCCCTATTGTTTAATCAAGAGCCTCGCGGAACCGGTATGGATTCTTGGTCCCGGTTCCCGTTAACTGTTCGACGCGATCCAAACTGGCATGGGCTTGTGTGAGCGTTCGAAGCCTGAAATCCGTAACCTCCTTCGGTGTTAAGGAACTCCACAACGATTTCCCCCCTCTCGGGCTGACACTGAAGACCCCTGCTGCGGCTAGGCCGAAAGAGAAGTCGCACCGGGGTCCTGTTTTCTTCTGGCGCTGCTTGGGTTCTTTCCGAGCCCAGGCTGGCGTGCGGTCTGTAGAAGGCTTGCCGACACTTCTGTAACGGAGGTTCGATACGCGGTTTCCGCCGCCGGATGGTCGATGCCTCGCCCTGCATGGATCGGCTCGTTAACTCCAGTAGTGTGTGGGCTTGCTGCCGCCATCGTGACGGCTATCATCGCCGTCGTCCTGGTCGGTCTTTCTCCAATGGCACTGACTCTGGCGCTAGCGGGCGGCGTGCTCGGAGCATGGCTTGGCGTCCTGATCCGAGGGTTGCAGTGTCCTCAATGCGGCTCGAAGGATGTCCGAAAGTCCGTGCGGTGGCTGTGGGAACGGCCGCTCGCCATTACTCTGCTCCGCCCGTATCGATGCCAGGGGTGTTACACTCGGTTTTGGGGCCCCATCTAATATAAAAGGAGGTACTTAGTTCTCCCGCTAACGCCGATGCGTGGGGCCCGAATTGGGACCAGCTTCGGTCCTTAGCTATAAAGCTCCGGCACCTGAACAGAATACCAGAGCAAACTGGATCCCTAGACCCTAACGAAGCTCGCAATATCGAGGACAAATTGGCTGCCTTGAACGAATGGCACCAACGAGTCGCGGGCGCCCGCTGATCCGTGCGTTGGAAGCCTCTAACTGGATGGAATTTCTCCTTCAGTGTGAAAAGGTATTTGTTTGCGACGTACCGCCAATTTTAGGACAGAGCGGCATCTTTGAATCAATATAAACCCCGCCTCTTGAGGCGGGCACAAAGCCGATGGGGTTTCCAAAGGGGAGAAGCGGTAGCTCTCCCCTTTGGTCGAACACGGGGATTCAA
>JACPAM010000293.1 GCA_016180805.1 Deltaproteobacteria bacterium
CGGCTTCGATGAGCGCCGAGGTGAGCCCCAACCCGTTGTTATCGGGCCGGTGCCAGCGCGGCAGGCGATTTCCCTCTATAGATCGCAATTCCATCCATTTTACGCCGAGCCGCTCGGCCCAGTGGTAAAGTTCGTGGACCGAGTGGTCGATATAGTAGCGGGCCCAGGCCTCGTCGGCGGCCCCTTGGCCCCACTTCACCCAGTCTTCGAAGGCTAAATCAGGGGAATCTTGAATCCCGTGTTTCTCCTGAAGCGGGCTTCCCGCGATCAGGCACCCTCCGCCCGAGATAATCGAGGCTCCTCCGAGCGTGTCAGCCTTTTCGATGATCGCGACGCTCGCCCCTGCGCTCTTTGCTTCGATCGCCGCGGCGAGTCCTGCCCCTCCGCTGCCCACAATAGCAACGTCGACTACGAATGCTTGTTTCGGGCTCATATCCGTGTCTCCTGCATCTTCTTTCCTTACAACACGCTTTTTTCCTTAGTCAACTCGCTACGCAGGATCTTTCCGACCGGACTTTTTGGCAGAGACCGGACGAAAAGAATCGCATGCGGGACTTTGAACGGCGCGATGTGCCGGCGCAACTCTTCCCGGATCGCGCCGGCAAGGCCACAACGGCACAAATCCGGTTTCCGATCTCCGGGTCCGGCTCAGGGATGACCGCCGCTTCGACTACAGCGGGATGTCTCTGCAAGGCGTTTTCGACCTCTGTCGGCGAGATAAAAATTCCCCGGCTCTTAAAACAGTCGTCACCGCGCCCGGCAATGAAGAAGTATCCCTCTGCGTCCTGATAAGCCAAATCCCCCGCGCGATACCACCCCTCTTTCAAGGCGTTGGCGGTACGCTCCGGATCTTTGTAATAGCCGAGGAAAAGGCCTGGATCTTGGGCCGAGATGGCGAGATAGCCCATTTCTCCCGGGCGCACAGGCTTGTCTCGGTCGTCCAAGATCGCAACTTCCACTCCCGGCTCCGGCTTGCCGACTGATCCCGGCTTCACCGGATGCCTCGGCCCCTGCCCGATCACGAGCTGGAACTCGGAGACGCCGTAGTGCTCGTATAGCTCGCAGCCAACCCGGCGCTTCCACTCGTGATAGGTTGTCTCTCGGAGCGCCTCTCCGGTGGAATTGGCGCAGCGGAGAGACCGCAAGTCATACTGCTTTTCAAAAGCCGGCAGGGCTAGGATTCTCCGATAAACGGTGGCCACGGAGTACAGCACCGTGACACGATGGCGCTCGATGGTTTCCAGGATGTTCTCTGGGGTTGCCCGGCCGTGAAGGATAGCGCTGCACACGCGGTTACGCAAAGCAAACAGGAGGTTGTGGCCGAGGGCGCTAATAAAGCTCCATTCGCCCGTAGCCATGATTATGTCGCCTTCCTTTGGCGGGAGGCGAAAGCGGTTCAGGTCGCCCAGGGCGACAAGCCAGCGGTGCGCGTGAACGATGCCTTTGGGCTTTCCGGTCGTGCCCGAGGTATAGACGATAAAGGCGAGGTCGGTTGAAGCCGTATCCTCCGCCTCCCGATCTTCGCCTTCGTCCCCAAGCAGGGATTCGAACGCGATCTCGCCTGCCTCGGCGCCACCGGCACACACGATCTTCGTAACCGCGCACTTAAGCTGAACGTGACGCAGCGCTTCAGCGCGCGATGCGTGGGTCAAGGCTATTCGGGGCTCGGCATGCTCAAGTATTGTGAAAAGCTCAGCCGGGCCGAGCAACGAATTTACGAGCACGGGGATCGCGCCGAGCTTGGTGAGAGCGAGAAAGGCGATGGCGAACTCAGGGGAATTGGGCATCCGAATGAGAATCGGCTCCCCCTTTCTTACCCCAAGCCGTTTCAGCCCCCGGGCGATAGCGTCCACTCTGCGCTTTAGCTCGCTGTAGGTAAGAGCCCCTTCGTCGAAGACGAGCCCGGTTCGATTTCCGAGACCTTCCTCAATCGGTCGTTCCAAGACTTCTCTGGCGATGTTGAGCCGGGCGGGAATGCTTCGGTATCCGGGCCAGGGCTCTTCGGCTTTTTGATTGAATCGCATGCCTTATGTTGCGTGAATTTTTCGGCGATTTCGATCAAGGGTTCCGATTACTTTTTCTTTTTTGCATTTGGGGCGGCCGGCGGAAACGGCCAGCCGCCGTCGTAAGGATACGTGTAGCGTGGCGGCCGTTTTTCCCTGAATGCGCGCATGCCTTCCTGGCAATCCTTGGATCGCGTGATCTCCAAAACCGCTTCTAGCTCTTCACGATACCCCTCGTCCGTGCGGTTCCAGTTCCAATACATCTTGACGAGCCTTTTGGCGTGCCGGACAGAAAGATAGGGATTCAGTGCGATTCGGCCGGCGAGATCGAACACTTCTTGGAGCAGTCTGCTGTGCGCGACAACTTCATCGACCAGACCGATCCTCAGTGCTTCCCTGGCATCGATGATTTCGCCGGTAAGAATCATCTTCATCGCTCTGCCGAGCCCGACGAGTTTCGGCAGGTTCCGCGTGCCGCCGCTCTCCGGGACAAAGCCGGCAGGCACGGCCACCTCTCCGAGCCTGGCCTGGTCCGAGGCGATTCGGATGTCGCAAAGCGTGGTCATCTCCAGCCCTATGCCTACGGCTGGACCGTTGATGGCCGCAATCGTAGCTTGCGGTAGGTCTTCGAGTTTACGCATGGCGCTTTGGAGCACCCTGTGTCGAACGTCGTTGAAGAAATACTCGGCCATTTCCTTGTACGGGCCGCTGATCCCCATGCTTCCCGCGACCGCTCCAAGGGCTTCCGCTTCGGAGTGAAGATCGCCTCCGGCACAAAAGCCTCGTCCCTCTCCGGTCAGGATGACGACCTTGAGGATCGAGTTGCGCGCGACCTCGCTCAGGAGCGCGTCGAGTTCCAGTCGCATCAGGGGATCGACAGCGTTCAGGTGATCAGGCCGGTTGAGTGTGATCACACCGATGCACGGCTCCCCGGGCTGCTTCGGGTTATCATGTACCGACCACTTAAGCGCTTTGTACTCCATGCTGTTTGCCTCCTCTCATCAGGGAGCAGTGCCCAGTTGCAGTAGACAGCAGAGACTTGCGGGATTTTGCCTGCTGCCTATTGCCTTCCCTCGTCTCAGGTATCTCCGTTGTCCTTTTTCTGTGGGTAATAGGAAGTGTTTGGCGGAATCTCCCGTGTCGAGCGCCGCTGGCGCGCGATCTTCTCTCCGGTCTCCCAGTACCTGCCTTCGGCCGCAAGCCTCGCCTCCTCGTCTAGCTCGTCATTCCAATCGCCGAGGGAATAACCGTACCAGGGCGATTCCGGTTCAAGCTTGGGAAGGCCAAGCTTTTCCCACAGCCGTCGGGAGCGCTCCATGTACTCTTTTTTCGGGAGCGAGATCGGCGGAAAGGTCCCTTTGAGGGTGGCATCCCACAGCAGGCAGGAATCGTCGGCCGACCCCCGCGTGTCGTGCCGGGGGGCGTGGCCCACGTCCGTCCCGCGCAAGATCTGTACATCCTCGTGCGGCCGGGAGCGGTAACCCAGGGCCCAAAACACGGCATCAAGATTTTCCGGGTCGATGTCTTCATCCACCGCGATCACGATCTTCGACATGGAAGGGCGAAAGGCCACGGCTCCGAGCAGCGCCCGCCACACCTCGGCGCAACTTGGCTTTTGCATCTGAATGATAGTGACCTTTTGCAACGCCGTGAGCGGCTCATGGAGAACCACTCGCTTGACGCTTTTCACGCCCAGACCGTTGCGCAGGTGGTCGAGGTAGAGCGGATCGTAGGCCATCTTTTTTATCACGCTCGACTCCGAAGGCGTGACCTGGCTCAAGATGGAACAGAGGATGGCGTTTTTTCTCCGCGTGATGCAGGTGACGTCCATGAAGGGGTTATATTCCTTCGGGTTGACGTGGCCGTGGGACTCGCCGAAGGGCGCCTCGGGCTCAAGCCACTCGGTCGAGATGTAGCCCTCGATGATGATCTCGGCATCCGCCGGGACAAGCAGGGGCACGGTCTTGGCTCTTACAACGCGAATCGGCGCTTTGACTAGGCCGCCGGCGACGGCCAGTTCATCCGTATCGTAAGGAAGCTTCTGTGCTGCCACGTAGGAGATCACCGGCACCCCGCCGATCGACAGCGCCGC
>JACPAM010000294.1 GCA_016180805.1 Deltaproteobacteria bacterium
TTTCGCCCCCTGGAGGCTCTGGATGTTGCTCCCGATGATCACATTGTGCGTGCGAGCAAAGGCCGGGTCGTGAGCCTTGGGAGTCTCTTCTTTGTTGCCCCTGGCGCCCTGCTCCAGGTGTGCCCGCACGGCGGGCGGAACCCGGTCGGCAACTCCGTACCGCTTGAGGATCCCAAGGCAATCGGCGAACGTGCTGGCGTCCGCAGCGGTCGGTCCCGAGGCGATGCTCCCGAGATCGTCGCCGATAACGTCGGATAAGATGAGCGACACCAGGGTCGAAGGTGAAGTGAGCCGCGCGAGCCGGCCGCCTTTGATCCGCGAGATGTGCTTCCTGACGGCGTTGATTTCCCGAATCGTCGCGCCGCACGCCAACAGCGCCTGCGTCGTTTCCTGCTTGTCCTGCAGGGAGAGCCCCTCGGCCGGACACGGAAGGAGCGCGGAGCCGCCGCCCGAGAGAAGACAGAGCACCAAATCTTTTTCCCCCGTGCGCCTGAGCAAGTCGATCATCGCCTCGGTTCCCCGCACGCCGGCATCATCCGGCACCGGATGGCCCGCCTCGTGAACGCTGACGATCCTGAGCGGTGCGGCGTGGCCGTATTTGACGTTCACGACGCCCGCCGTCAAACGCTCGCCGAGCAACCGCTCCACCGCCTGGGCCATGCGCGCCGCCGCTTTTCCCGCCCCGACCACGTAAATGTCCTCGAAGGCCGAGAGGTCATACTTTGCTCCGTTAACCCGCAAATGCCCGCGCTCGAGCCGGACGTGTCGCGCCATCGCCTCCGCAGGGTCCGCGGCACGCAGCCCGGCGTGGAAAATGGCGATCGCGTCCCGGCGCAGATCGGCTAAGCTCTTCATGGAACTACGTTATCGAAGCGGGAAGGCGATGACAACCAAACTCTTGAGCTGCCCTTGACAAACACTCCCCTTTTGGTCAAAAAAATTTTTCTGTGGAGAACTACCGCGTCGACGCGTATGAGAAGGTCACCGGCAAAGCCGTTTATATAACGGACATGGCCGTCAAGGGAATGGCTTACGCGAAGGCGGTCCGAAGCCCGCTCCCACGTGCCCGCATCCAACGCATCGACACGGACGCGGCGGAGCAACGCCCTGGGGTGATCTGCGTGCTCACGCACCGGGATCTTGGTGACATCGTTCCCTACTACGGGCCGGCATTCAAAGACACCCCGATTTTGGCGATCGACCAGGTCCGCTATGTCGGCGAGCCCGTCGCCCTGGTCATCGCCGACAGCGAGGCTGAGGCCGAGGATGCCTGCGCTCTGGTACAGACCGAGTTCGAGGAACTCCCGGCAGTTCTGACTCTTGAGGACGCTTTGAAGCCCGGCGCCCCCTTGGTGCAGGAGGGCCTGAAGGCCTCGGGCCACTTCCGCGACCTGCGCTCCCTCCACCCGGTGCCGGGCACCAACATCTGCAACTATTACCGCTACGAGCAGGGCAACGTCGAACAAGCCTTCAAAGAAGCCGACGAAATCTTTGACCATGCGTACACACTTCCCGCGCTCTTTCATTACTCAATGGAGCCACACGCGGCGATCGGGCAGTGGTCCGCCAACGACGTCACAGTCTGGTCTTCGTCCCAGAACCCTCTCACCGTGCGCAAAGAGTTATCGGAGATCTTCGACCTGCCGCTCGCTGCCGTGAACGTCATCGTCCCTTTGATCGGGGGCGCCTTTGGCAGCAAGTGCTACACGCGCCTCGAGCCTCTGGTCGTGGCCGCGAGCCGCAAAGCGGGACGGCCGGTTCGGCTCGCGCTCAGCGTCGATGAGGCGTGCAAAACGATTACCCGGCATGGAGCGCGGTGTCGCTTCCGCACCGCGGTGAAGAAGGATGGAACCATCATCGGCCGCTGGTGCGAAGTCGACCTCGATACCGGGGCATACGCGGACCTCGGCCCGCGAGTCGCTCAGCGCGCGGGCTACACGGCGAGCGGCCCCTACAGGATTCCGCATCTGAGGCTCGAGGCTCGCGCGGTACTGACCAACAAAGTTCCCGCCGGAGCGTACCGGGGGTACGGCGTGCCGCAGGCGGCGTGGGCGTCGGAATGCCAGCTCGATGCGATTGCGGAGAAGCTCGGCTTGGACCCGATCGAGTTCCGAAAAAGGAACCTGCCGCAAAAAGGCGAGGAATTTCGCGCCGGCGACTTGCCGATGGAGAGCGAGCTCGCCTCAGGCATCGAACAGATGGCAAAGGCGCTCGAATGGTCGAAGCCGGCCGCGAAAAACTATACGGGAAAGGGTATTGCCTGCGGCATCAAGACCGGCGGCGGGACACATTCGGTTTCGACCGCGATCGTGAGGCTTCATGTGGACGGCACCGTGACGGTCCTGGCTGCCGTCGTCGAGCATGGGCAGGGGTCGCGGACGGTCCTGGCGAGGATCGCTGCCAAGGTCTTGGATCTTCCCATCGATCGCGTCTACGTGTTCTCCTCCGGGACCTCCGTCGTTCCCTTCGACCAGGGAAGCAGCGCGAGCCGCACCTCGACGGTTACGGGCCGAGCCGTCCAACTGGCCGCCGAAGCGGTGCGAAAGCAGCTATTCGAGGCCGCCTCGAAGCAGCTTGGAGCCGCACAGGAGCAGTTGAGGGCTGAGGCCGGCTACATTCTTGCGGGTGAAGAGAAATACCCGTACGGATGGGTGGTCGCCGAGTATTTCGGCATGCCCGGCGGGGAGCTCATCGGAGTAGGCGTTGCGCGCCCGGAGCGTTTCGAAGGGCCGCTGGGAGCGGCGACGCTTTTCTGGGAAGTGGGAATGGGCGGCGCGGAGGTGAAAGTCGATCCGGAGACCGGCGGCATCGAGGTGCTGCGCTACGTGTCAGTCTCCGACGCCGGTTGGGTCGTTAACCACGTCGCCGCGCAGGGACAGGAAGAAGGCGCCTCCATGATGGCTCTGGGCCACGCCCTTTTCGAGGAGCTGCGCTGGGAGGACGGTCAGCTTTTGAACCCCAACCTCGTCGATTACCGCGTGCCGCGCTTCGCGGAGCTACCACGGGATCTTCGCACCATCTTGCTCGAGAACGGCGACGGCCCGGGTCCGTTCGGCGCCAAGGGAGTCGGCGAAAGCGGCGTGTTCAGCGTCGCCCCTGCCATCGCGAACGCTGTGCGGCGGGCTACTGGCGTAGAAATCCGCGACCTGCCGCTCAACCCTGAAAGGGTGTGGCGCGCGCTAAAACGGGCTGGGAAAAGCTAGAGGAGCGGCGGTTCCTTCGAAACCGGGATGAGCCCGCAGAGCTGCGGGAATTGCTTTACAAGCTGGTCGATGGGACGAGACTTAACGGGCGTGCCCATTTCGTGGCTTAGCATGATGGCGTTGACCACCGCCTGGCCGCGAGCGTGGTTGTTGAAGAAAACAAAAGACTTGCCGGGTCGCTCCCCCTGAGCGCGCGCCATCGATTTCAGCTTTTGCGCAATCGATGCGATCTCGCGCTGCGAGTAGAGATAGTCGTAACGCTCCCACGCCCCCGCATGGCTCCACCACTTCTCGCGGTTTCTCCCGTGGAGGCGAAAATAAAAGATATCTCCTGCGGGCTCGAACGCTTGTCTCACCGAGGAATCGAACTTGGGCTCGTCGATGAGCACCCAAATCCTTGAAAGCAGCTAGCGTCCATCTGAGCTTCTCGATGTTCTCGTCAGCGTAATGGAATCCCGGCGGGTATTGAAAGAGCAGGACGCCAAGCTTCGCCGCTTCCCGTAAGGGCTCTATACCCTCGCGAAATAGATCCACATCCGCCTGAGTCGGTACCTCCCACGCGTCTCCGTCCGCTCCCGCGCCCTCGCCAATCTTTTTTGCGTGGGTGAATTTTTGCCAGACCTTCACGGCGAACTCGAAATCCGATGGAGTCTTTCTCACCCAGGCCTTGGCCATGCCCGGCTCGGGCGGCCGGTAAAAGGTGGTGTTGATCTCCACGGTGTCGAAGAAGTTCGCGTAATATTCGAGCGCGTCGAACCGTTTGCCTTTGGCTTCCGGATAGAAGATACCGAACCAGCCTTTGGGCGGCGGCCCGGGATAGGAATAGCCAGAAGTCCCGATCTTGAACCAAGCGGTTTCGGCCAGCGTGACCGATGTCATCCTTCGCACGGACTTAGCGGAACTATCGAGGTTTCCGGATTAACGATTGACTATTGACCATTAACGAAAACATGGCGGAGGGGGCGAGATTCGAACTCGCGGTCCACGATGTGGACGCCGGTTTTCAAGACCGGTGCCTTAAACCACTCGGCCACCCCTCCCTGCCGCAAAATCAATTACTTAGGCGCATTTTTGCACAGAGCGGTTGCCTTGTAAATAAGCCGCGACACACGCAATGAAAGAGCCGGAAAAGCGTTGCAGCACGCCGAATTTGATTGACGACCCGGCATGGGTAGTGGAAAAATAGCGAGCGCCCAAGCAAGGCAGGAAAAAACCCGCTTAGATCACGGGACAGGAGGAGCAAGTAGAGCATGGCTATGTTCAGACGGCTTACGAAGCGCGAGCTTTTTATCTTTGTCGTCTTTCTGGTGCTGTCCGCAGGATTTGGATTCGTAGCTTTTCTCGAAAGCGACGTGACGCCGGTTTGGGTCACGACGCAGGCAAGAATCTCGCTTAGCGCAGACGGCATCGGGATCTTTATCTGGAAAGCCCAGGGAGGATTCTGGGCGGATGTGGCAAACCGGCGGACGGTATTCGATGTGAGTCCGGGCCTGCAGGCTCGGATTGTTTCGCTAAACGGAAGGCCCGTAGGCAAAGCCTCGGGTACAGAAACGACGGATCGCTCCGGCCGGATTGTGGTAGTCATAAAAGCCGAAGCGGAAGGTCCCGTCACCTTGAAGGGCGTCGATTTGAGAACCGCCAAATCGGCGACCGCCGTTCGATGGACTGTCGCGGACTGAGGTTTTTGCTTTGACACCGCACCTCGCCTGAGATAAGTAGCTGTGCGGCCCGGGCGTTCGTGACCACAATCAAAACCTGACGGGAGGCGGTCCCATGGAAAATTTCTGGGATCAGACAAAGGTGGACGATGGCCTGATGCGGCTTTACATAAGCCATCCCGGCGAGTCGAAACCGCTGCCGGCCGTAGTCGTCGTCCAGCATCAGGGCGGGGTTGATGAATTCGTTCAGCAGATGACGCGGCTAGCGAAACCGCAGATGTGGGATTTTCCGATGAGGCGCGGACCTATTTGGTGAAGCCGAGGATCCTATAGTACTCGGCGCGGAGCCGGTCCATGGTTTTGGCCTGGTCTTGGTTCATGTAGAGAACTCGCTTGCCTTGAGCATACCTATAGGCCGATGTGCCGGGAATGAAGGCAGATGACTCGCCGGTGTACTTCTCCCACATCTGCTGAGCATCCGCTGACATGAGAAACGCGATGAAGAGGTAACCCGTATTGGGGTGCACGGCATTCTTGAGCACACCAGCATGGTAAGCGGCGGAGACAACGGGCTGAACATCCTCAGCGAAAACAATGGGGGCGCCGGTCTTTTTTGCCTGGTTAATAAAACTGTCCGGAAGCGTGGCCGCAAGCATGACCTCGCCTAACTGAAGGCGGGTGTAGACGGCGCCGAGCGGCCCTATGCTTGGCTGCTGTTTGGCCAACTCTCTAACGAACTTAGTGGTTTTCTCCTCACCCCATTCTGCCGCTAACCGGGCAAGGTGGTGCGTTGCAACCGTGACTCCCAGCTTCCCTCCCTTCCACTTGGGATCCAGGAGATCCTCCCACCGCTTGGGTACGTCCTTCGCCGATAACAGTTTGATGTTGTAAGCTGGGAGAATAAACTGGTCGGCCAATGACACGGTTCCGTTGTCGAAGTGGATTACGTTTCGGTCGACGCCAAGCTTCGAGTAATCAAACGCTTTGTGCAGCTTCCTGAGCCATAGTGTAGCGTGGTGAGCGTCCGTAACCACCATGACGTCCCACTCGGGAGTGATCCCCGCTGCCAACCGGGTCAGCACCTTCGCGACGTCGGTCCCCATACCCCCGGTAGGGTGGTAGCGGAATTTGATCGTCAGGTTGTACTTTTTGTTAAACGCCTCGGCCAGCGCCTGAGCTCCCTGTGGGGTTAAAGTAGACGGAGCATGAAAATCGATCTCCCCTTCCTTCCGCGCCGCAGCCACGAGTTCATCTACCGCCGCGGCCCTGGCTTTCTCGAAGCATCCCGTCAGGGCCAAAAACCCGACCACGCTGCCCGCAACTACGCACAGCCACTTCATCGTTCACCTCGCCTGGCTCAGTGGACTGGACCGGGGCAATGCCATCACTTTCAGCGAGCGCCCGGAGGCATGCTCAAGCCGGCCTTCTGCCGTGCCTCCACCAGACCTTTGGCAAAGCTGGCTCGCTCCTCGTCGGTGAGAGGCATAAGAGGAGGCCTGACCGGGCCAGCAGCCAACCCCATGAGCTCCGCCCATGTCTTCTTCAGTTGCGTGGGATACGCACCGCCAAACTTGTTCATCAGGTATCTCATCCACGTGGACGCCAGCTCTCTCAGGGGATTGATTTTCGTCCGATAGATGCTCCCGGCCTCGGCCATCTCGCCCCGACACGCGTGATCCACAAACCGAACGAAGTTACTCTCCTCAGGCGTGTCGAAGAGCCAATCCCAGGGGTTGGCGAAAAGAACCTGCTGGCGAAAGCCGTAGAAATCCTGGTAGAAGAACGATTCCTCGGTGGCCGCGCTCACTACAATCTTGTCGCCCGCGAGCCTGTGGGTAGCGACCACGTCGGCCGCGCACAGGTTCGGGATTTCCGCCATCTCTGCGATCTCTTTCGGTTTCAAGGCCATTCCCGATTGCGTTGAGTTGAAGATCGCTATCCCGAGGTTGGTTTCCTGGGCCACGCGCTTCAGGAATTCATAGAACTGAGGAGCGGTCCGACAGATAATATAAGGAGGCATCATAACGGCGAGATCCGCCCCGGCTTCCTCGGCATGCTTCGTCAGCTCAATACAGCTCTTTAAGGAGGTGTGGGCGGTGTGGACGCCGAGAAAGGCTTTTCCCCGAAGGGTCTTGACGGAAAGCTCGCAAACGCGCTTGCGCTCCTCGATGGTCAGGGACCAAAACTCACCCGTCAGCCAGGTAATCCCGATACCCTTGCCTCCCAACTTGAGCCAATGCTCAAGGTTCCCTTGCACCCCGACCGAATCCAGTTCGCCATCCGGCAGGAAGGGGGTGATCGCCGTGCTCCAGTGTCCGTGCATGTTCTGCCTGGCCCATTGCTTAGCCTCGCGCTTGCTATAGTTTGCCATGTTTAAACCTCCTTATTGCAGCCTTGAGCCTGTAAAAGTTCAAACGATGTCTCATTAGAGGATCGAGGCATAACTCGTCTGGCTATTACTGCGTCTGCGGACGTGTGTCAAGGGAAACAACGCTACAGTGCGCCGGCCAGCCTGCCCTTATGCAGGTAGTGCTCCCACACTTTGGCCGCGCGATAGTCCGAGCGGCCATAGCTTGTGCGCAGCTCTTCCTTTTCCTTTTGCGTCAGCGGGAGCAGGGGACCGAGCGCGGCAGCGCAGAGAAGAGTCCGGGCGTTTTCCTCGAAGTCGAGACAGTCCATGAAAAGCTCTTGCATGCTTGGCGCGACCAGCGCCGTGCCGTGGGCGCGCAGCAGGCAGACCCGATGGGCGCCGAGGGTTTTGGCAAGCGCTCGGCCCTGCTCGGTCGTGCGGATGTGCGTCGTGTCGGAATGGACGGGAACGCCGTCCATGAACCGATAAGCAAAGTTCCGCACGGAAAGGAGTGGCCGGTCCACAACTGAGAAGATGGTGGAAATGTTGGGGTGGCCGTGGCAGACCGCCGCGGCGTCCGGCCGCGCCTTGTATACTTCCGTGTGAAGCGCGGTCTCGCCCGGCGCCGGAGCTTCTCCCTCCAGCACCTTTCCAGCTAGATCGACAACCAGGATATCGTTTGCTGTGAGTGCGGCGCGGCTCGTGTCACGTGGCTGGATGAGGATACGGTCCGTTCCGGGTATACGAGCGCTGACGTGACCGCTAAAATCCATTACGCCCGTCATGACGAGCAAGCGCGTGCATGTAGCGATTTCTTCTCTTAAACGAGTGATATTGGCTTGAGACATACTAACCTCGCTTGTTCCGCTCAGGGGTGAATTTTTGGGCAAGGCTAACCGACAGGTTCTTCGGTGTCAACCCAACCGACGGCGCTACTGAGAAAACTGACGTTAGATCCTCAGGCCGCGGCCGACGGACTAAGCTCCCTCGGGAAGCGCGCTCTCGGCTGCGGCCGATGGGTTCGTGCCATGAGTCGTAGCGTCTGTAATCGGACGTCCGCAGCCTCGCTCGCCTTCCTCCTCGTCCCCTTCGGGCTTCAAAGAGAATGTAGGGGCGGGTTTGAAACCCGCCCCTACTCAAGACACAAGCCCATTGCCCGGAGAGGCTCGCCCCCGAGATCGGTGGGCCATTGCGAGGGCGAGTTTCGACCGTGTCCGAAGAAACGCTGAAGAAAAGCGACCGGCAGCCCGTGCAGACAGACTTCAGCCGATTCGCTCCAGGCCGCCCATGTAAGGGCGAAGCGCTTCCGGCACCACGACGGTGCCGTCTTTTTGCTGGTAGTTTTCGAGAACCGAGACCAGGGTTCGGCCCACGGCCAGGCCGGAGCCATTGAGGGTGTGGACGAAAACGGGGCGGGCCTTTTTGTCCGGGCGGTAGCGGATCTGGGCGCGGCGGGCCTGAAAATCCTCGCAGTTGGAGCAGGAGCTGATCTCCCGATAGGTGTTTTGCCCCGGAAGCCAGACTTCGATATCGTAGGT
>JACPAM010000225.1 GCA_016180805.1 Deltaproteobacteria bacterium
TCGTCTTAAACGTGCTGGCCAATCCCTTGATCGATCTGGGTATTCTCTTTGAGCTGCTGCTCTGCTACCTGTTCTTTTACACGCCGCTCTCCGGCATCTATTACTTCGCCCCGGTCCCATGGCACGTCTATCTGTTCGCGTTCCACGGCACGCTGCTCCTTCTGGCGTTTGAAGAGACGAAAAAGTATTATCGCCGCCGGGGATATCCCTTGGACTTCCTAGGATGACCCTGCAAAAACTGGACAACGACGAGGAGGAACCATGGCGGGCTTTTTAGGTGAAAAGGAGGTTCTCACCCGCGCGCGGGTGAAGGAGATAGTGCTCAACAAGGAATACTCCTTCCTGGAACAGAACGTCTCCCTTTTGGGAATCGAAGGAGACAACCTGATTCTAAAGATTTCCTTCCTGCTCGAATACCGTAAGAAGATGATCTCAATCGAAGAAAAGGATCGCATCGTCCTCCCCTTTGCGGAATTTCGCATCGAGGACTGGGGCGACGGAGTGCGCAAGATCGCCGATATCGAATAAAGACACTTCACGCTGCGGTGTGGAGTGCTGCCCTGAATCGGATCCGACCTAAGCGGAGCGCGGGCGCCGAGACTGTTGCATCACAACTTGTAGCCGATTTTGCGCAGCATATCTTTGCGCCAGGCGATGTCGCCTTCGCCTTCGATACCCTGCGGCATGCCGCCATCGACGACCCCCAGAATCCCCCGCCCCTGCTCGGTCTCAGCGAGGATGACTTCCGCCGGGTTCGCCGTCGCGCAAAAGATACCGCACACTTCGGGCACCATCTTGATCGCGTTCAGAACGCTCACAGGAAAGAAACCGGAGCCCAAAAAAAGAATGAAGCAATGGCCCGCCCCTAGGGCGATGGCATTGCGCCTGGCCAGCTCCATCATCGCTTCGTCCGTGCCGCTCCAGCGCACCAACCGCGCCCCTGAGGATTCGCAGAAGGCGATCCCGAACTTGATGCCCGGAATCGCCTGGACCATCGCCTCGTGGAGGTCTTCGACGGTCTTGATAAAGTGGCTCTGACCGAGAATGAAGTTGACCTCGTCGGGCTTGTCGATTTTCACGCTAACAAGCTGCATCCCCGCGCACCCCCGGGCGGCAGCGTCAACCCCTTAAGCCCGCGCCGCCGCTCGGACAATCAGGACCGGGTCGCCTGCATGGCGAACCACGCGATCGGTCACGCTCCCGAGCACCCACCGGCCGACCCCGGACCGCCCGTGCGTGCACATCCCGATGAAGTTGTCGGGCGTTTTCCGCGCGAAGTCGATAATGACTCCGGGAGCGTCGCCCTCCAGCAGCACATAGGAAACGCTCTTCATGCCCTCCCAGGCGAACTGCTTGGATTTTTCGTCCAGGTATTTCCTCGCATCCTCTTTGATCTCCTCCAAGAATCTGTCCAAGGCCGGGGTGTACGCCTCAGCTTCCGCGGCGTAGCCTCCAGTGACCAAGGAGTAGACCCGTAAGAGCACGACCTCCAAGTTCATCTCTTGCGCCAAAAGCTTGATCTGGGACAGTACCGTTTCCGCGAGTTCGGAACCGTCAAGGGGAACGACGATTTTTTTTAGCGTTGCCTCGCCCTCGGTCGGCCCCCGGTCGGCGGGTCGAACGAGCAGCAGAGGGTTGGCTGTGGCGTGGAGAACCTTGTCGGCGACGCTGCCCAAGAGCCAGCGCTGCAGACCGGAGCGGCCGTGCGTCGCCATCGCGATCAGGGTCTCGGGTTGGGCCGAGCCTTTCTCCACGATCGCCTCGGCCGCCCCGCCGATCTCAACCGAACAGCCAACGCGAGAAGGCTCCGCAAAAGAGCCCGCGACCCGTTTAAGGTACTCCCGGCTGTCCCGCTTCATGTCGGCCTCGACCACATCGACATAGCGCCCCTGCCCGGGATCGGTAAACGTTGCAATCACCTCCGGTCCGATCACGAGCAAAAGCTCGACCGGGATCTTCAAAGCCCGCGCGAACGACCGCGCGTACGGAAGGATTCCTTCCGAAAGCTGGGAGCCATCGAGCGGTACTAGCATCTTTTTATACATGCCCGTTCCCCCGTTAGTCGATTTTGACTTTGATTTCCTTCCTCTTAGCTTCCTCCGTCTTGGGAAGGCGAATTTCCAACACTCCGTTTTTAAAACAAGCCTTCGCCTTTTCGAACTGAACTGCCTTGGGCAGCTCTACGGCCCGTGTGAAGGAGCCATAGGAACGCTCCGCGTAATAATAGTCGTCCTCCTTTATCTCTTCCTCTTTTTTCTTTTCCCCTTTAATGGTCAGAAGATTATCCGTGATGTTCACCTGGATATCCTCTTTTCCCAATCCGGGAAGCTCGACCTTGGCCACGATTTCATCCTTCTCTTCGTAGAGGTCCACGGCGGGAACCGAAACGCCCACCCTTCGCGCGGGCCACCATCGCTCCGGCCATAGAGGACGAAGCCTCCTATCGAAAAATTCATCGAACACCTGCTCCATCTCCCGCTGCATGCGCGCCATCTCGGAAAACGGCCGCCACGGAGCTAGTTCCCGAGTGCCCTTTTCTTTCTCCTGTTCTTTCTCCTGCTTTGCCATGGTTCTATCCTCCCTTTCTCATCGGACTTGAGTGAACGCATCGTGCCCGGACTGACACCGTCCACACGCCGGCGTTCGACATTCCAACTCTCGGAATTGGCAATTAGCAATCCCTGTGCCACCCGGCTTCCGTAAATCCGAGGCACTTTTCATTCGGAAGAACAAAATTATTCGCAACCGCGGAAAAATATCTGCCCAAGAATCGCAAAACTGCGAGAATGTGAAATGGGCGTGCGGCCAATTCGGCGCGGCTTTAGCGTCTGAAAAAGCTGGGCATTCTTTCGATCAGGACGCCGCTGACTTGGACAGGAGATAAGCAATACAGCCATCGAGGCTTGAAAGCTTGGCGACATCGGCCTCCGGTATCTGCACGCCGAGCTCGGAGTGCAGGCCGATCATGAAGTTGAGAAAGTCCACCGAATCGATGTCCAACTGGTCCCGCAGACTACCCGCCGGATCGATCGAAGCCAGATCGGCCTCGGGGGCGATTCTGCCAAGAACTTTCATCACCGCCTCCCGCATTTGCTCGCTTTTCATAGCTTTTCCGGCTCCTGAAGTAACCTGTCAACGGCCGAGAGAAAGCGCCCGCCACGGTGTCCGTCGCTCGCCCGGTGGTCCGCCGAAAGACTGGCCACAACAACCGGCCTCGCCCCCACCATGCCGTTTTCCGCCCATGGCTGCTCGGTCAATTTTCCAAATGCCACCAGGGCTACCTGCGGTGGATAAATGACTCCGAATAGCGCTTCTACCCCCTGCTCGCCAATATTGCTTACGGTAATGGTCGCGTCCGAAATCTCTGAGCTTCTCAGCGTACCGGTGCGCGCCCGGCTCACAAGATCGAGCATCGATTTCATAAGCTCATCCAGCCCTTTCTTGTCAACATCGTGGATTGCCGGCGCCACCAGGCCGCCCTGCCGCAAAGAAATGGCCACCCCCACATGGATCCCCTCCGCGGGCTTGAATCCCCCGTCGACCCAAAAGCCGTTCAGCTCGGGAAAGCGCTTTAGAGCGAGGCCGGTTGCCTTGATCAATAGAACGGAGTAGAGAAGCCTTTCGGTTACGGGCCGCTTTAGATTCTCCTCCCTGAGCCAGCCTGTGGCCCTGCTCATATCGATCCTTGCGGCCAGATAGTAGTGGGGAATCTCGCGCTTGGACCGAGCCATCGCGGCGGCGATAGCCCGCCTGATGGCGGCCTGTGGTTCGGCAGAGGGTATGGGTGGCCTGGCCGCTTCGATCCCTTTTTGCGCCGCCCTCTCCACATCCGCCATGGTGACGGCGCCCGCCTCGCCTGTCCCTTGGAGCTTCGAAAGCTCCACGCCCAGTTCCCCAGCGCGTCTGCGCGCCGCGGGCGAGATGTAAAGACGAGCGGGCGCTGCTCTTGGCGCCTCTCCTTCGGCGCGGATGGTAGCGAGCACCCCACCCACCGGAACCTTCTGCCCGGGAGATGCAAGGATCGATTCGACCACGCCGCTTTCGAAAATCTCGACTTCAATGACGCCTTTCTCTGTCTCCACCAGCGCGACGATATCCCCGCGCTTGACATTGCCCCCCGGCTGGATACGCCATTCCACCAGCGTGCCTGCCTCCATGTCGGCTCCCAGAGAGGGCATGCGGAATTCAGCCACGGCGACCCACTACCCGCCGCGCCGCCGCGACGATCCCGGGCACCTGCGGGAGCGCCGCGTCCTCGAGGTGCTTGGCGTAAGGCATGGGGACTTCCGCGCTGCAAACGCGCGCGACTGGCCCATCAAGCTCGTAAAAGGCGTTCTCTACGATTCGCGCCGTAATCTCCGCGGATATGCTCCCGCTGCGCCAGCCCTCATCAATAATGACGGCTCTATGCGTGCGCGTGACCGATTCAACGATGGTTGGCGCGTCCAGGGGTCTTAGAATGCGCAGATCCACCACTTCGGCGCTGATCCCTTCCCGCTCGAGCTCCTGCGCGGCCTCAAGGCTCTTGCCGAGAGTTCCCCCATAAGTGATGAGGCTTAAGTCTTTTCCGGGACGCCGGACCGCCGCCTCGCTGATACCCACGGGCCCCGCGCCAGCCGCGATCTCCCCTTCCATGTTGTAGAGCGAGCCGTGCTCAAAGATCAGGACCGGGTCGGGATCCTCCAGGGCTGTCCAGAGCATCCCGCGCGCGTCTTCCAGAGTTGCCGGGGTTAAGACCTTGATTCCGGGGATGTGGGCATACCATCCCTCCAGGCTGTGCGAGTGCTGGGCGGCAAGTTGCCGGCCGCCGCCCGTCGTCATGCGGATGACCAGGGGTGTATTAAACAGGCCTCCGGACATATGAAGGATCGTGGCGGCGTTGTTTACAATTTGGTCCAAGGCGAGCAGGCTAAAGTTGACCGTCATGATCTCCACGATGGGGCGCATCCCGCCAAGGGCCGCGCCAATACCAGCTCCCACGAATGCCGATTCCGAGAGCGGGGTGTCGCGTATTCGCTCCGGGCCGAACTCCTCCAGAAGTCCTTTGCTCACGGCGAAACAGCCACCGTAGCGGCCGACATCCTCCCCCATTAGAAAAACCCGTTCGTCACGGAGGAGCGCTTCGCGCAACGCAGCGCGGATCGCCTCCCGGTAGGTCATCTTGATCGTGGCCGTTTCCCTTTTCATGGGCGGCCCTGTTCCGAGTAGACAAACCGTGTGAGATCCTCCACTGGCTCCCAGTTCCCCGCCTCGGCGAATTGAACAGCCTCGTGGATCTCGGCTCCAACCTCAGCCTCTATGAGGTCGAGGTCCTCTTCTTTGAGCAAGCCCTGCTCTTTTAAAAGGACCGAGAAGTTTGGAATGGGGTCCCTCTTTTTCCACTCCTCCACCTCCTGCTTGGTCCGGTATAGCTCGGGATCGAACATGGAGTGAGCGCGGAAGCGGTAAGTTCTGAACTCCAGAAAATAAGGCCCTCCTCCCGACCTGACTGCCGTCACCGCCCGCCTTGCAGCCTCTTCGACCGCCAGGATGTCCATTCCGTCCACCGGCCAGGAGGGAACTTCGAAGCTTGCCGCTTTGAGGCAAAGATCGGTTTCGGATTCGGACCTCTCCAGTGCGGTTCCCATCGCATAAAGGTTGTTCTCGCAGCAGAAAACGACCGGCAGGCCCCACAGAGCAGCCAGATTCATGGATTCGTGAAATTCCCCCTCGGCCACCGCTCCTTCGCCAAAAAAACAGGCCGTGACCTGTTTTCGCCGCATCATCTTGTCGGCCAGAGCAAGCCCCACGGCTAAAGGGAGACCGCCGCCGACAATGGCATTTCCACCATAGAAGCGCGTGGCGGCATCGAAGATGTGCATGGAGCCGCCGCGCCCGCGGCAGCAGCCTTCCACCTTTCCGCACATCTCCGCCATGACGGACGCAGCCGAGACACCCCTGACCAGCGCGTGCCCATGCTCCCGGTAGGTCGCGACGACAGCATCCCGGGGCTCAAGCGCCTGCATGACCCCCACGGCGACGGCTTCCTCGCCGATGTAGAGGTGGAGAAAACCCCGGATTTTCGCCGCCGCGTAAAGCTCCGCGCTCTTCTCTTCGAAGCGGCGGATCCGCAGCATTTCGCGCAGCAAGTGAAGCGCGTGATCGCGCTGAAGAACAGGCATGGACTCTTTGGCACGCAGATTCATTCTTCGCTCTCCAAAGTCGAAATGTCTCCTTCGGGAAGTCCAAGCTCCCGGGCCTTGAGGAGCCGGCGCATGATCTTCCCGCTTCGGGTCTTGGGAACGCTGTCTCTAAACTCGATCTCCCTGGGAGCAACGGCTGGCCCGAGTCGTGTGCGGGCAAAGCCGAGGATTTCCATCTGGAGGCTTTCGCTTGGCCCATAGCCGCTCTTTAGCGAGACGAAGGCTTTCACCATCTCGCCGATGACAGGGTCGGGCTTTCCGATGACACCGGCTTCCGCCACGGCCGGATGTTCCATCAGGGCACTTTCGACTTCAAAGGGACCAATCAAGTGGCCGGCTGACTTGATGACATCATCGGCCCTGCCGATGAACCAGAAATAGCCCTCAGGATCGCGCCTGGCGAGGTCTCCCGTGATGTACCAGCCGCCCGCGAAGCAGTCCCGATAGCGCTTCTCGTCGCGGAGATAGCCGCGAAAAATGGATGGCCACCCAGGCCGCAGCGCAAGATCCCCCTGAATGTTGGGCTCTTCGACCACCTGAACTGTTCCGTCCTTATGCCTGTGGACGATGGCCGCTTCGATACCGGGAAGAGGCTTGCCCATGGAACCAGGCTTGATATTCATTGCCGGGTAGTTGGCGATCATGATGCCACCCGTTTCAGTCTGCCACCAGTTATCGTGAATGGGGAGACCGAATGCCTCAAGGCCCCAAAAAACCGCCTCGGGGTTTAGGGGCTCACCTACGCTGGCAATAAACCGGAGGTTTCGATAGTCGAACTTACGCGCCGTCTCCTTTCCGACCTTCATCATCATGCGCACGGCGGTCGGGGCCGTGTACCAGACCGTCACCTTTTCGTTTTGCAGGATCCGGTACCATCTCTCAGCGTCGAATTCCCCCTCGTCGACAATGCTGGTGATACCGTGGGCCAGGGGAGCGATGATCCCGTAGGAGGTGCCGGTTACCCATCCAGGGTCCGACGTACACCAGAAAATGTCCTCGGGATGATAATCGAGAACGTACTTACCCGTAACGTAGTGGGCAATCACCGCCTGGTGGACGTGGATCGCTCCCTTGGGTCTGCCCGTGGTTCCGCTGGTAAAGTGAAGGAGCGCCATGTCCTCGGGATCGGTGGGGGGAATTTCAAAATGAGCAGAGGCCTCGGCCATGAGGGCGTGGTAAGACAAGGTGCCTGGGAGCGAAGGCCCCTTATTTCCTATGAGCAAGACATGCTCAAGCCGAGGAAGCGACTTTCGAAGCTCTTCGATCTTTCTGCGCTTATAGAGAGCCTCGGTGGTTACGAGAACCCTCCCTTCTCCGATCGAAAGACGCTCTTGGATGGGTTCGGGACCAAAAGCCGAAAAGAGCGGGCAAAAAACGCCGATGTTTTTTAGCGTTCCGAGGGCAGCAATGTAGAGTTCGGGAACGCGGCTGCATAGGGCAAAGATGCGGTCTCCTTTCTCGACGCCAAGCCCCTTGAGCACATTGGCGAAACGGCTGCTCAGCTCCAGCAGATCTCCGTAGCTGAAATCGCTGACCTCTCCCTGTTTTCCCAACCACCTGAGCGCCAGGTGATCGTGGCGTGGACCGCGGGAGTGCCTGTCCACCGCCTCATGCGCAATATTGAGCCCACGACCGCCTGGAAGGCCTTCCAGTTCTCGCCCCGCGGTCTCCCATTTGAAGTCTGCCCGCACCCGTTCGTAGTCGACCATGTTTGGGACAACGGGCAAGTCCGCCAACTTTTTCTCGATTATCTCCAGCGCCATAGCGGTCAGCTACCGGTCGAATAAAGGAAAATTTTCAACCCTCGCAGGTGCAAAAAATAAGCCAACGGAGGAATTAAAAGAAGATCGGGAAAAGCGGAAAAGCAGGCGGTCGCGTAATCCGGGTTCCCAAAGCTGGGAAAATCGAAGCGATCGGAGATGTCACAATTGAGAAGCGCTGTCCTGCCCAGCAAAAAGGGCAGAAATGCGGCCAGTCGGCTAAACTCTTAGAGGCGGGCCTCGATATTGACACGCTGATAATAATGTATTATATTACGACTTGTTTTGTCGCTGTGTACCGGCCATTAAGCGCGTCCTATCCCTCATAGTGTGAATCAGCGGCTCATGATCCGAACCAAAGGGTTTGGAACTCTTATCCCGGTACAAACGGTTGTTTGGTAACTCTGGAACCCCGTTCATCTTTCACCCATTGTCGACCTTGCGGTTTATATTGGCGCATCCCGTTTCGCATCCCAACCATCCCAATGCTGGCACGAATAATGAATGGGAATCAAACACAGGAGAGACAGTAAGATCATGGAAAAGTGCTGGTACATCATTCGAACCTATGTCGGACACGAGCACCGGGTCAAGGCGGCTTTGGAGCGAAAGATCCGCGAAAGTGCTAACGGAGAAAAATTCGGCGAGATCGTGATTCCCACCGAAATGGTTTTCGGTATGGTGCGCGGCAAGAGGCGGACCATGGAGCATCGCCTGTTCCCCGGTTACCTGCTCGCGGAGATCGCCTTCGATGAGGAGAGCCGACAGCTAATTCGCTCGGTTCCTAGAGTGGTTGGTTTTCTTGGCGAAGCCGAGACGCCGACAACGGTCCCGGAGAAAGAGGTCCAGGAAATTATCGCACGGGTAAATTCCAGCAGGGGTACGGTTCGCCCGCGGTCTCGGGTTGCGATCGGCGAGCAAGTGAGAGTCGTCGATGGTCCGTTCCGTGAGTTTAGTGGCACCGTAGAAGCCGTCAGGCCCGATGCCTCGCGCGTGCGCGTGGCTCTGAGCGTCTTTGGCCGGCCGACACCGGTGGAACTCGATCTTGTTGAGGTTGAAGCCGCTTAGGGCGGTGGAGGAAAAAATTCGTAAGCACGAGGGAAAACTGATGAAATCGAGAGCGGGTTACGAAGAGGGCTTTTCACACGAGTATAGCGGAGAGCTTAAGGAAATCGGCGCCGAGGAGCTGGAGCCGCAAGAGGACCTCTGGCTCCCAGAGGCGGAGCCGGCCGAAGGGGAAGCCGAGGAGGAAGCAGAAACCGAGACCGAGGCCAGAGAGGAAACCGCGAGCACCATCGCTCTCTACCTCCGAGAAATGGGTTCGCTTCCGCTGATCTCTCATGAGCGCGAGATCGAGCTGGCCAAACAAATGGAGGAGGGGTGGTTGCAGAGTACGGAGGCTACGCTTTCGGCGCCTACCGCGTTGGCTCATGTCTTCACCCTCGCGCAGAAAACAGACCAGGGTGAAGTTCTGATTCAGGACGTCCTGAAGGCCACCGCTGAAGGCGGCGAGCCGACCGACACGGAGGTCCACCGCAGGCGCTTCCGCAAGGACGTCGCCAAGCTCAGCCGGCTCAGCCGGAGTCAGGAGCGGATCGAGGCCGAGCTGAAAAAAAAGCGCGTGACCAAGCGCCGCCGTGATGCCCTGGAGGCGAAGCGCTCCAAGATAAAAAAGGCGATCCTGGAAGAGCTGAAGGATCTCGGCCTCACGGAAACGCGCGTCGCGGACGTCGCCGAGGAGTTGAAAAAGGTCTACTCCCGCCTGGCGGTTTTGGAGCAACGCCGGCAGGCCGCCACGAAAAGCGAGGAGCGCGCCCGGATTCTCAAGGAGATTCGTGCCCTGGAGGGCACGGCGAGGCTGCCCGCAGGAGAACTCAAGGCCCTTGTCTGCTCGATCATCGAAGGCGAGAGCAAGATTCAGCTAGCCCGCAAGGAGTTCATCGAGGCGAACCTGCGACTGGTCGTGAGCATCGCCAAGAAATACATCAACCGCGGTCTGCAATTCCTCGATCTGATCCAAGAGGGAAACCTGGGCCTGATGCGCGCGGTGGAGAAGTTCGACTACCGCCTGGGCTTTCGCTTCTCCACCTATGCAAGCTGGTGGATTCGCCAGGCCATCACCCGGGCCATCATCGACTCCGGGCACACGATTCGCGTCCCGGTGCACCGGATCGAGGCGCGGAACAAGCTCGTGCGTACCTCCCAGTACCTGATGCGCAAATTAGGCAGGGAGCCCCATCCGGAAGAGATTGCCGCCGAAGCGGGCCTGCCGGTCGAAGAAGTCCTGAAGATCTTTCGCAGCGCCGCCGAGCCGGTCTCCTTGGAGACGCCGATTGGCGACGGCGATAGTCGGCTGGCCGACTTCGTGGAGGACAAAAACGCACCCAGGCCTGCCGAGGAGGCTATCCAGGCGGACATCCAGATCGAGGTGAAGAAGGCGCTCGCCATCCTCCCGCCGAGGCAGGAGGCCGTGATCCGGCTGCGCTTCGGCATCGGAGAGGACCGTGATCACACTCTGGAGGAGCTGGGCGAGAAATTTGCTCTCACGCGCGAACGGATTCGCCAGATCGAACAGAAAGCGATCCGTTCGCTGCGCTTCGCAGGGCGGCCCAAAAGCGCGCCCGCCGGAGCATCCCGGCAAGCCCCTGCCATTGGGTCCGGCGCTGCCGAGCCCTACTCGTCGTTCTCGGACTCAGCCTAGCTTCTAGCGGAGACTTGCACGTCAGGAAGCGTGCCAGCCACCTCCGCGCGCGCTGCGCCGGGACGCACGCGCGACGGGTCTTTTCCGCCGCCGGGCCGGTTCCAGCGCATGCTTCAATGCGGCGTCCACGGTGGGCACGAATACGAAGCGAATCTCATCGCGGAGAGCCGCCGAGATATCCTCAAGATCCTTGCGGTTGAGCTCGGGAAGCAAGACACAGGAGATGGCGGCCCGCTTCGCCGCGAGCACTTTTTCCTTGATCCCGCCTACCGGCAGCACCAGACCGCGCAAACTAATCTCCCCGGTCATGGCGACTTCGCGGCTCACTCGCCTTCCGGTCAAGAGCGAGACCAGCGCCACGAAGATTGTGATGCCCGCGCTCGGGCCGTCTTTGGGAATCGCGCCCGCCGGGATGTGGACGTGCACATCGTTGCCTCGGAACGCATCGGCGCTGATTCCGAGCGCCGCGGCGCGCGATTTTACCAGGCTCAATGCCGCCTGCGCGCTTTCCTTCATGACGTCGCCCAACTGCCCGGTGAGCAGGAGCTTGCCGTCTCCAGGCATCCTCGTCGCTTCGACAAAGAGAATATCACCGCCAAAAGGCGTCCACGCCAGACCGGTCGCAACCCCCGGCAGGCTCGTGCGCAGCGCCACTTCGCTCAAGAATCTCGGCGGACCGAGATAACCGGACACGTCGTCGGCACGGACCGCGACCGCCTCCTCAATGCCCTCGGCAAAACGCGTCGCCAGGGCCCGGCAGATGGCGCCCACTTCGCGGTCGAGCTGGCGAACCCCGGCCTCGCGCGTGTACGAGTGGATAATTTCCCGCAGCGCATCGTCGCTAATCGAGACCCGTCCGGGCTCCAGTCCATTTTCGGCGATCTGGCGCGGAACGAGATAGCGCGCCGCAATCACGATCTTTTCCTCCTCGGTGTACCCGGGGAGCTCGAGGACCTCCATCCGATCGCGCAGCGGCGCCGGAATGGTATCGAGGACGTTGGCCGTCGTGACGAAGAGGACCCGGCTCAAATCGAACGGCACGCCGAGATAGTGGTCCTGAAAAGTGGCGTTTTGCGCGGGATCGAGCACCTCCAGCAGGGCGGCCGAAGGATCGCCGTGGAAACTGGCGCTCAATTTATCGACTTCATCCAGCATAAAAACAGGATTCTTGGTCCCCGCCTTGCGGATTCCTTGGATGATGTTTCCCGGAAGCGCGCCCACATAGGTCCGGCGATGCCCGCGAATTTCGGCTTCGTCGTGAACGCCGCCTAAACTTTGGCGGATGAATTTGCGGTTCATGGCCCGGGCAATGCTCTGCCCAAGAGAGGTCTTACCCACTCCCGGGGGACCGACAAAACACAGGATGGGGCTCTTCCCTTCCGGCTTGAGCTTGCGCACCGCCAGAAACTCCAGGATGCGCTTTTTGACCTTTTCAAGATCATAGTGGTCGGCGTCCAGGATCGCGCGCGCCTCGGGAAGATCGATCTGTTCCACGGTAGTGACGCTCCACGGCAGCTCCACCATCCAATCCAGATAGTTCCGGATCACGGAGTGCTCGGCTGCCACCTCAGGGATGCGCTCGAGCCGTCCCAGCTCCCTCAAAGCCTCCTCTTCGACCTCGGCGGGCATCTTCGCCGCCGCGATTTTCTTGCGCAGCTCTTCCACCTCAACGCTCTTCCCATCCGCTTCGCCGAGTTCTCGCTGGATGGCCCTCAACTGCTCGCGCAAAAAATACTCGCGCTGGGCCCGGCTCATCGCCTCTTTCGTTTCGGTTCCGATCTTGCGGCTGAGTTCGAGCAGCTCGATCTGATGGGCCAGCTTTTCGGTGATTTTGCGAGCGCGCGCCTCGAGATCGAAGGTCGCCAGGATGTCCTGGCGCTCCGCAACCGGGAGGTCGAGCGTGGAGGCGACGATGTCGATCAGGGCGAGCGGGTCCTCGATGTTCTCGATGGTCGATTTAAGCTCGCTCATCGGCTGGGGCAGGAGCTCCAGGGCCCGCAGCACCTGCTCGCGCAGGTGCAGCATCCTCGCCTCGAACTCTTTGGTTTTGGGCACTTTCTCCGTGACCAAGAAGACACGGGCAATCAGGATGGGATCGGTTACGAGAAATTCCTCGATCTCAAAGCGCTGACGACCCTGAACGATGATCTGGCGCTGCCCGTCTGATAGGGTCGACATGCGCAGAATATCCGCCGCGGTGCCCACCGGGTAGAGGTCCTCAGGCTTGGGCGCTTCCAGCTTCGGATCCCGCTGCGCGACCAGACCTACGGGAAGCTGCTGCCTGACCGCTTCCTCCACCGCCTGGAGGCTCGCCTTGCGGCCCACAACCAGGGGAAGGACCGTGGAGGGGAAAAGCACCGTGTTGCGCAAAGGCAGGATGAGCATAGCGCCTGGCGGAATCTCCAAGCGGGGCGCGGATGCTCGAGCGTCTCGCTCCCCAGCTCGCTCCCTTTCCTTCTCGTAAAGTCCTTGGGCGCTCATGGCTTCTTTCTGAGTTCGATAATGAGGAGACCGTCTTGAAACCGCACCGTTTCGATCGACGGGGACTGAACGGCGGGAAGCCTGACCCGGCGCTCGAAGCGCCCCATCGGAATTTCCCAGATTTTAAGCTCTCCCTCCCGGCAGCAGCTCGGGAGCGACCCCTCACCCGTGATGACGAGCTCTCCGCTCTCCAGTCGCGCCTCCATCCGTTCCGGCTGGACACCGGGCAAAGCCGAAAGCACCCAGAGGCCTTGATCGGTCTCTATGACGTTCACCGGAGGTGACCAACACGATACGCGGCCTGATGCGCCGTGATAGGCCGCGCCGGCAACGATCTGCAGAAAGTTTCTCTGAATCCGCTCCGCCTGCTGGATAAGATCGCTGGCTTGCTGCCAAATCTGAGCCTCCCAAGGACGTGATGCCATAACCTCGCTCCTTCGCGCTACGGGGTAAAAAATTCTCTGTCGCCTACCTTCACCAGCCTAGGCATAGCTCGCCATCGTGTCAAGGCGAGCTGCCCCGCCCTTCCTCCTCGGCATGGCTCTGCACGTGATGCCGGCACGCCTGATAGTCGGGTAGCGGGCAAAAATGGCGCAGGATCTCATCCTGGCAACTGAAGCGGTATGGAAACCGGTGGTGGTAGGCGGACCGGATCACGCTCTCCAGCTCGTAGTAGGGAAGATCGACGGAATTTTTCGCGTTCCACTCGAAGAGCTTCTCGCGCCCCTCGGCCTCGGTTAACCCCAGCAGGCGAAACGCCGACGCCAGCCGGATCGCGCAATTATTCCGATAGCCAGGCTCGACATGGCTTTCCCACATCCGCTCTATTGCCGCGCACGGAAAATCGATGCGGCCGAGATCTCCAGGGCGGCGGAAGCGATAGCGGAAGGGTTTCCGCGTCAACCGCCGCACCTGTTTACGGATGCGGCTAAAAAGCCGGCTCGCTTGCGCATTCTCCGCCACTCGGACCCGGGACAAAAGCCCGGTTTCGTCCGTGAGCGGGAGCGCGCGGGCGTGGCCGGCGAGCTTCCGGATGGCCTCCGGCCCATACTCTTTCAGCTCCTCGGGGAAGATGATAACTTTGTAGAGATTGGACTTTTCGTGCACCGTGTTAGGCAAACGCAGCAGGCGTACCCGGTCCTTGATGGTGAGATCCACGGTCGCGCGATAATGATCCGGCAGCTCCTGAGCCAAACGGCTGCGCAACGCAGCGAAGACAAGGGGCAGGGACCTCGAGGGCATGATCCGGCCAAACAGGCGCGTGTCGAGCAACAAGTGAAACCCCTTGGCGCCGCTAAAGTAAATCTGGATGCCGTTGGGATCCACCTCCCAGCGATCGAGAAAAAGAGCGATGTAAGAGCGCGCTGCTTCGAGTGCCACCTGGAGGTCCGGGTGGTCCAGATCGATCGGGAAGCGCGAGGCCCAGACTTTACCCTCGTAGCCGGCGATCGTGGGGGTCGAGGCCGCGGCGCGAGCGCTCATGTAAGTGAGGATTTCATCCGAGTAGAAAAAATAGGTAGCATAGCAACCGTAACGGCCGAACGCCTCGACGAGCCGTGGCACCTCCGCAATCGAGACAATGTGATTGCGGAAGCCCTTCTGATAATGAGCGGCAAAATCGACTAGGTGAAACCTGCCCATATAATAATTCTAGCACCCCGTTGCGGCGGAGCCGAAGAGGGGTAATGCAGTTTTCATACCAGATTCCGAAAGGCCGTTTTCCCGTCGGCAAGCTTCCCCTGAATGTTCTCGAACAACTGCTGAAGCGCTATGCCGTCACGGACGATCGCGTCATCGTCGGGCCGGGCATCGGGGCGGACGCTGCCGTGATCGACACCGGGGGGCCGCGCTATCTCATCGCCAAAACCGATCCCATTACGTTCACTGCCGAGCACATCGGATGGTATGCGGTCCATATCAATGCCAACGATATCGCCGCGATGGGAGGAAGGCCGCGTTGGTTCTTGGCCACCCTGTTGCTGCCCGAAAACAAGACCACGTCCGCGGACGTGGACAAGATTTTCGCCGAAATCTCGGCCTCCTGCCGAGGCCTCGGAATCACTTTAGTCGGAGGCCATACGGAAATTACCTACGGGCTCACCCGGCCGGTGATCGTCGGGCAGATGCTGGGCGAGGTGGAAAAGGATAAGCTCGTGCGCTCCAGCGGCTCGCGCCCTGGGGACGCGATTGTCCTGACCAAGGGAGTCGCTGTGGAGGGAACGGCGATTATCGCGCGCGAGTGGGAAGCCGAGGTCGCCAGCGCTTTTGGCGCCGATTGGGTCGGGCGGTGCAAGAACTTTATCTACGCGCCAGGGGTCAGTGTGGTCAAAGAGGCCCTGCTCGCAACCGAACGGTGCCGCGTCCACGCTATGCATGACCCCACGGAGGGAGGGCTGGCAACCGCGCTCCACGAGATGGGCCGCGCGGCCGATGTCGGAATTGTCGTTTATGAGGACGCGATCAAAATCTATGCGGAAACGCAGCGGCTCTGCGACCATTTCCAGATCGATCCTCTAGGGCTGATTGCGTCGGGTGCGTTGCTCGTCACGCTGGAGCCGGCCGACGCGGAGGCTCTCGTGTCTGCGCTCGCCGTGGAGGGAATCTCCGCCGCCCGGATCGGCGAGGTCGTGCCGAAAAGTCAGGGGATAAAGATCCAGACCTCCTCCGGTCTCATCGACCTGCCCCTGTACGAGCAAGACGAACTCACCAAAATCGCCGCGGCGGTGGCCCGATCATAAAGATTGGCACGCCCCCTGCATCTAACCTTGAACCGTTTGAGCCTTCAAAACGTTCAAAATAGGGGCCAAACCTTCGCGGGAGGCTTGCCGTGCAAGCCAAGGAAACGATTTTAAAGAAGCTACGGGCCGCTTTAGAGCACGAACGCAAAGTCAACCTCCATCGCTTTCCCATCGATCTCAGCTTCATGGGCGAGGATCTCGTGCTCGCCGGTGAAGTGGAAAACATCGCGGCAAAAAAAATCGCCCTGGAAATTGCCGCGGCTTCAGGCGGTATCCAGCGCATCGTGGATCGGCTGCGCGTGGCCCCAGCCGAAAGGATGGGCGACGCCGCCATTCGCGACCACGTCCGCGACGTCCTGCTCCAGGAGCCAGCGTTATCGGCCTGCTCGATTCGAACCCGGAGCGGAAATCAGTTGGAAACCGCGCGGGAGGTTGCCTTGGAGCCTGCGGGAGAGATCGTGATCGAGGTCAAAGAGGGTGTCGTAACCCTGAACGGCCGAGTGCCGAGCTTGTCCCACAAGCGGCTGGCCGGCGTGCTCGCATGGTGGGTGCCGGGCAGCCGGGACGTAATCAACGGTTTGGAAGAGGTCCCACTGCAACAGGACAACGATGACGAGGTCGCCGATGCCGTGCGCCTGGTCTTGGAGAAAGACCCCTGGGTCCGGGCCGAACAAATCCGGGTCAGAGTCAGCAACTACACGGTCACGCTCGAGGGTTTGGTCCCAGACACAAAGGTCAAGGAAATGGCGGAGTTTGACGCCTGGTACGTGTTCGGGGTCGACAGAGTCATCAATCACCTGGTAGTCGAAAGGGCGTGAATGGTTTCAAGACTAAGAAAGCCGGCTCGGATTTTTTCCCACCGATGAAAAAACTTAGGCTTGCTCCGCTGGCGCTAGCGACACACCTGGGCCAACGTGCGTCCATATTTGCAGGCGATTGGCATGGATTGTGCTCAAGTTAGCTTAGAATATGGGCGACACCGTGGGCCGCAAAACGACAGGCACGATGCGTAAGAGGCTCGGAAGGGTCCCCCTGCCACGACAGCGCGGCGGACCGCAGGGCACGAAAAAGGGCAAAAAGGGCTACAGCCGAAAGCGCCAAAAAAAGCGCCTGACAAGAGAGAATTTCGATGAAGTTTAGGTTCACCCTCGCTCATGAAAGCCAGGACCTACTCCTCAAGCCCGAGGGGGACGAGGAGGAAGGCCGCGGACGACAGACCAGGCTCCCTCGGGAAGCGCGCTCTCCGCTGCGGCCGATGGGTTCGTGCCATGAGTCGTGCTGTTTGTAATCGGACGTCCGCAGCCTCGCTCGCGCTCCCCTTCGGTCGCGAACAAGCACGTCCGCGCCCTGATAACTCGGCTGCCAAGGCGCTTTCGAG
>JACPAM010000226.1 GCA_016180805.1 Deltaproteobacteria bacterium
GCAGGGAATTCCCGCCCGCTCGCAGAACTCCTTAAGCCCGTTCTTGGCGAGGACCGTGTCGGCCCTTCTGGCGAGTAGGAGGTCGGATACGCCGTCGCCGATGACCACGGCCCTCTCCGCAACCGCCCTGAGCTGGTCGAAGAGGGCGGGCTTGCAGGTGGCGCAACCGTGGAGGCAGCCTTCGGGAAAATAGGGAAAGGAGATGACTAGGCGGTCCCTGTTCCAGGTAAGCCGACAGGCATAAACGGGAACGTTTAGTGCGCCGTTGTGTGTCGACAGGGTCCGGCGCAAGATCCGCTCGATCCAGTAGTCGAAGCCGTCGCTCAAAATGAAAAGAGAATGGCCTTCGTTGGCGCAGTATAAGGCGAAGTCAGCGAAATAGGGATCCACCTCAAAGGAGTCGATTAGAGCGTCGAGTTCGTCGCGGTGCGTGCTGACGAGAGGCATTTGCTTCTCTAAAACCTCTCTGGCGCCGAGTTTCCCCGCCAGCCAATCTTCCTGGATGGAAAGCCATTGCCGATCGGCGAACCGCTCGAGAATCGTGTCCGTGACGTTGACCCGGGTGATCGTATCGTCGAAGTCGCAGAATATCGCAAAGCTCATTTCCGTCCCCGTCTGTTTCTCTCGGCCGTCAAACGGTACTAGCTCATATCAGGACAGGGGCTTGCTGTAAACCCCGTACCACGGTCTTGTGTCCCGAGCTTGTGGTCGGGGTTTGGTTTGAGATCGACCACGGTTCATCGCCGCAATCGCATCCACGACGTTCTGTGGTACGGGGTAAAGCCGTGGCCCTCCTTGATTTGCCGGGATAAAGCGCGCAGAATTTTTCCGTCTGCCATGGATCTCGAGGCGAAAGTCAGGAAGACCGTCCGAAAGTACAGCATGTTCCGCCACGGCGATAGGGTCTTGGTTGCCGTCTCCGGCGGGCCGGATTCAGTTGCGCTGCTCGGCCTTTTGGTCGACCTAAAAAAAGAGTTGGACCTCGGACTGGAGGTTGCTCATCTCGAGCACGGCATTCGGGGCGATGAAGCGCGCGAGGATGCCCTTTTTGTCTCTCGGCTGGCCGAGAGGTTTTCGCTGCCGTTTCATCTCCGCCAACTCGACCTGCCCGGGATCAGACGGGCGAAGGGAGGGGGTAATCTCGAGGACTTGGCGCGAAACGAGAGGTATCAGTTTTTTGCCGAACTGGCTGGGGAGCGCGGGATTCATAAACTGGCGACCGCCCACACTCGCGATGATAGGACGGAAACTCTGCTCATGTGGTTGCTGCGCGGAAGCGGAGGTCGGGGGTTGGGCGCTATCCCCCCTATGCGGAGGCTGGGTTATAAAACGGGCAATCTTTGGCTGGTCCGGCCGCTGATCGAAGCCTCCAGGCAGGAGATCACCGGATATCTCGCCGCAAATGCTTTATCCTACCGGACGGATCATACGAACCTCGATCGCGAGCGGCTGCGCAACTGGATACGCCTCGAGCTACTGCCCCGGCTTAGAGCGAGGCTGGATCTTAACCTTGATGAACGGCTCGCCCGGACGGCAGACCTTGTGCGCGACGATGAGGCACTCCTGGATATGATCACCCGGGAGCGCTTGGGGCGGGCAACGCGCGCCGGGGAACTCGTTGGGAGCGCAGTCGTCGGGGAGCACAAAGCGATCCAGCGCCGCCTGATTCGCTTGTGGCTCGAGCAAGCCAAGGGGGATCTCAGAGCGGTAGGCTTCGATCACGTCGACGCCATCCTCGACTTCATAACCCGCGGTCCTCCACAGGGCCGGCTGTCGATTCCTGGCGGGTGGGAGATCGTCAAGGAATACGATGCTCTCCGTCTCGAAGGGAAGCGCGGGCAGCCCCGGCAGGTGAGGTACAGCTACGAGCTCCCGCCGGAAGGCGAATTGGATATCCCTGAGGCCGGAATGAGGCTAAAGACCTCCCGCCACGCGGCGAGGCTGTGCGCCCGCCCCAGAGGTGACTGGGAGGCCGTTTTCGACCTGGCTCGGCTGCCGGAGAAACTCACGGTCCGCAACTTCCGTGCCGGCGATCGTTTTCGCCCCCTGGGGATGCACGGCCGGAAGAAGGTCAAAGACCTTTTTATCGAAAAGCGCGTTCCCCGCTCGCTGCGCTCAACGCTCCCTCTGCTGGCCGCCGGAGAGGAAATCCTCTGGATCCCCCGCTGCGGCCGCAGCAGCGTGGCCGCTGTAGGTCCGGCCACGCCCGAGGTTTTGCGCGTGGAGCTGGTGCTTGGACAGGACCAGGCGCAGTTTTGGCAATATTGAACTAACTCTCAGTGTGTGTTAATCTTTTTGAGTTTTCGCGCTTGCGGAGGTCGAGCTTGAATCAGATGTCGAAAAATTTGGCCCTGTGGCTGGTTTTGGGGCTCATCTTTCTTCTGCTCTTCAACGTCTTCAATAAGCAGCAAGGGAGAGAACCGGAGGTCATCTTCAGCGAATTCATGGGCGCCGTTGACAAAGGTGATGTCCAGGAGGTCACGATTCAGGGCAATAAGATCCAAGGAAAGTATAAAACCGGCGAACGCTTCCGCACCTTCGCCCCCAATGACCCTGAGCTCGTCAAGATGCTTCGGGAAAAGAAGGTCCGGATTGCGGCCAAGCCGGAAGACGAGTCTCCGTGGTACATGGTCCTCTTGGTGAACTGGTTCCCCATGCTCCTCCTGATCGGCGTATGGATCTTCTTCATGCGCCAGATGCAGGTGGGAGGCGGCAAAGCCATGTCCTTCGGCAAGAGCCGGGCCAAGCTTTTAACGGAAAACCAGCATCGGGTGACGTTCAGCGACGTGGCCGGCGTGGATGAAGCGAAGGAGGAGTTGCAAGAGATCATCGCGTTTTTGAAAGACCCGAAGAAGTTTACCAAGCTGGGCGGAAGAATTCCCAAGGGATGCCTGCTCGTCGGGCCTCCGGGGACGGGTAAAACCTTGCTGGCGCGGGCTATCGCGGGGGAGGCGGGGGTGCCGTTTTTCAGCATCAGCGGTTCCGACTTTGTCGAGATGTTCGTCGGCGTCGGCGCCTCTCGTGTGCGTGACCTGTTCGTGCAGGGGAAAAAGAACGCCCCGTGCATTATTTTTATCGATGAGATCGACGCGGTGGGGCGGCACCGGGGAGCCGGCCTCGGGGGCGGGCACGACGAGCGCGAGCAGACTCTCAATGCGCTTCTGGTCGAGATGGACGGTTTCGAAGCCAACGAGGGCGTGATCCTGATCGCGGCGACGAATCGCCCCGATGTCCTGGATCCGGCGCTTCTGCGTCCGGGCCGGTTTGATCGGCGGGTCGTTGTGCCGCGGCCCGATGTGAAGGGGCGGGAGGGGATCTTGAGAGTGCACACGCGAAAGGTTCCAGTAGCCCCCGATGTCGAGATCACCGTGCTGGCGAGAGGCACTCCCGGGTTTGCGGGAGCGGATCTGGAAAATCTCGTCAACGAAGCGGCGTTGCTCGCCGCCCGAAGTGGCAAGGACAAGGTCGATATGCACGACTTCGAGGTGGCCAAGGACAAGGTGCTCATGGGCTCGGAGCGAAAGAGCATGATCATCAGCGACGAGGAAAAACGAATCACCGCTTACCACGAAGCGGGGCACGCTCTGGTCGCAAAGCTACTCCCGGGCGCGGATCCGGTCCACAAAGTGACGATCATCCCGCGCGGCATGGCGCTCGGGCTAACCCAACAGCTCCCCATCGACGAAAAGCACACCTACCCGCGGGAATACCTCTTGAACAACTTGACGATTCTTTTCGGCGGGCGCGTGGCGGAGGAGCTGGTCCTCAATCACATGACGACGGGCGCGGGCAACGACATTGAGAAAGCGACCGAACTCGCCCACCGGATGGTCTGTGAATGGGGGATGAGCGAAAAGCTTGGGCCGATGACTTTCGGCAAGAAGGAGGAGCAGATCTTTCTGGGTAGAGACTTCACCCAACAACAGGATTACTCGGAAAGCACGGCGGTTGAGATCGATGCCGAGGTCAGGCGCGTCATCCTGGAATGCTATCAACGGGCCAAGAATCTCCTGAGCAGCAATCTCGAGCTATTACACAAGATCGCGCAGAAGCTTCTGGAGAAAGAGGTCCTGGATGGCTCGGAGATAGATGCCTTGGTGCGGGAGTACGGCGGTAACGGCGGAGACCCGCTCAGCCCGACGCCCATCCCGGCTCATGCCTGAACCCCGATCCGAAAAAAGGGCCGCCCTCAGAATCGCGAAATCATCTATAGTTTCTCGGCATCACGCGGCGCTGTGAGTAGAATTTCGGATCGGGGTGAACTGACCCTCCGAAGGATTGACCAGCCCTCCTAGTTTATTTTCTCAACTCACGCGTCGCTCGTTTGCACTCTGCATTTTGCATTGACTCGGGCTGAAAGGGATGGGTTGGATGCTCTCTACACGCCACGGGAGCCTGAAGTTGGCGGGGCGGACCGCTCTGGTGGGCATCTTGAACGTCACGCCGGATTCGTTTTCCGATGGCGGTAGATACCTAAACGCTGATGAGGCGATCGCCCACGGTGTCAGGCTCGCCGAAGAAGGGGCGGATCTCATCGATATCGGGGGCGAGTCCACGCGTCCGGGAGCGCGGCCCGTCAGCGCTGAAGAGGAGCTGGAGCGCGTGCTGCCGGTGATCCGGGGCCTCAGGCGGGCCGTTGCCATCCCCCTCTCAATCGACACCTATAAGAGTCGCGTGGCGCGTGCCGCTCTGGATGAGGGCGCCGACGTGGTCAATGATATCAGCGCGTTGAGATTCGATCCCGCAATGGCGTCTCTGGTCGTTACCGAGAACGTGCCGGTCGTGTTGATGCACATGCAGGGGACGCCGCGGACGATGCAGAAGCGACCCTTTTACCGCGACGTCGTGGCGGAGGTCACGGACTTTCTGAGCGAGCGGTTTCGCTTTGCCTTGGCCGAAGGGGTGAAGCCTGAGCAGATCGTGGTCGATCCCGGGATCGGTTTCGGCAAGGATCTCGAGCACAATCTAGCGCTGCTTCGCGACCTTTCGGCTTTGGGGTCCCTGGGGCGGCCGATTCTGGTTGGTCCTTCGCGCAAGACCTTCGTCGGAAAGATCTTGGGCATTGGCCCGGAGGGTCGTTTAGAGGGAAGCTTGGCGGCCGCAGTGGCCGCGGTTTTGGCCGGGGCGAACATGATCCGCATGCATGATGTCCGGGAGGCCCGGCGTGCCATTGCGATCGCGGATGCGCTGCGTTACGGTACCGCTCATATTGAAACTTAGGGAGGAACGAGGAGCATGGCTCATGCACCGGGAATGAAGAAAAGCCGCAAGCGAAGCCTCTTCGGCACCGATGGCGTGCGGGGCGTGGCCAACCTGGAGCCCATGACTTCGGACACGGCCTTAAGATTGGGGCGAGCTATAGCTTCGGTCCTGCGCGAGCCGGCTCCCGACGCGGGCGGGTCGCGCCGCAAGCGCCTTTCTCCGCTCTTTTTGAGGTCGCGCCAGAACCACGCCCGCTATCGCCATAAAATTCTTATTGGCAAAGATACCCGGCTTTCCGGCTACATGCTGGAGACCGCGCTGGCCTCCGGTATCTGTTCGATGGGCGCTGATGTCTTGCTGGTTGGCCCCTTGCCCACACCGGGCGTGGCCTACCTGACTCGAAGTATGAGAGCGGACGCCGGCGTGGTCATCTCCGCGTCCCATAATCCATTTCAGGATAATGGCATCAAATTTTTCTCCTGCGAAGGGTTCAAGCTTCCGGACGAGGTCGAGGCCCGGATGGAGGATATGATCTTAAAAGGAGAGACGGATCTTTACCGGCCCACGGCTGCCGAGATCGGCAAGGCCTTCCGGATCTCCGACGCGGTCGGCCGCTATGTCGTCTTTTTGAAGAGTACCTTCCCTCGGGATCTGACGTTGGAAGGGTTGCGAATCGTGGTGGACTGCGGCCACGGCGCGGCCTACCGGGTCGCCCCGGAGGTTTTATCCGAATTGGGCGCCGAGGTCATCCCCATGGGAGTGCAGCCGGACGGCGAGAACATCAACCGGGAGTGCGGCTCGCTCCACCCGGAAGCGGCCCGGAAGATCCTGCTCGAAAACCGCGCTGATCTCGCCATCGCGCTCGACGGCGACGGGGATCGGGCGATCTTCATTGACGAGCACGGGGAAGTGGTGGACGGGGATTATGTTCTCGCCATTTGCGCCAAGGAGATGCAGAAAAAGGCGCTTCTCAAGCGTCGCACGGTCGTTGCTACCGTCATGAGCAACCTCGGGCTCGATCTCGCGCTTCAGAGCGACGGGATCACCGTCATTCGCGCCGGGGTCGGCGACCGCTATGTGACCGAGGAGATGCTGAGAGGGGGCTTTAATCTCGGCGGGGAGCAGTCCGGCCATGTGATCTTTCTCGACCACAATACCACCGGAGATGGTTGCCTGACGGGGCTCCAGCTCCTGGCGATCATGGTGGAAAAGGGGAAGCGGCTTTCAGAGCTTCGGAAGGTCGTGACCAAGCTTCCGCAAGTCCTGGTCAACGTTGGCGTCAGGGAGAAGAAGGAAATTTGGCGGCTGCCTGCGCTCAGACAGAAAATCGCTGTGGCGGAAAAGGAGCTGGGCGGACGGGGAAGAGTTCTGGTGCGCTATTCGGGAACCGAGCCGCTGGCACGCATCATGCTGGAAGGGGAAAACGAAGAGCGCATACGGCAAATGGCGCACGAGATCGCCGAGGAAATCCGTCTCCGCTTGGGGAGCGATTAGAAATTCGTCAATGGTCAATGGTTATTCGTCAATCGGTTCGGAGGACTTGCGGGTGGTCTTCCAGGCACGATGATTAACGAGTTCACGTTTGACTATTGACTATTGACGAGTGACGGAGAGCGATGATTCGCTTGGGTGTAAACGTCGATCATGTCGCTACGCTGCGTGAGGCCCGAAGGATCGATATACCGGACCCGGTCGAGGCGGCGCTGCTGGCGGAGAAGGCGGGCGCGGACGGGATCACAGTCCATTTGCGCGAGGATCGCCGCCACATCCAGGAGCGGGATGTCGAGCTCCTGCGTGAGCAGGTTCGAACGAAGCTCAACTTGGAGATGGCGGCGACCGACGAGATGGTGAGACTCGCTGAGCGGTTTCGTCCCGACGACGCCTGTTTCGTGCCGGAGCGGCGGGAAGAGCTCACGACGGAAGGGGGCCTGAATGTTCTCGGTCACCGAGGCAGGATTCGAGAAGCCGTAGAGAGGCTTCAGGGCAAGGGCATCCGGGTTAGCCTCTTTACCAATCCGGAGACGGACCAAATCGAGGCGAGCCGGGAGGTAGGCGCTCACGGCGTGGAGATCCACACGGGGCGTTACTGCGACGCTACGAGAGACAAAGCGAGAGAGCTCGCCGAGGTCGTCGCCGCGGCCTGTTTGGCCGAGCGTCTGGGACTTGAGGTGCACGCGGGGCACGGGCTGAATTATCACAACGTCCTTCCGATCGCGGCCCTCCCGGAGATCGTTGAGCTGAACATCGGCCACAGCATCGTCGCGCGCGCCGTCATGGTCGGGATGGAGCGGGCCGTGCGAGAAATGAAGGAGTTGCTGAGGAGTTCCAGAGAGACTCGGTAAAAACATTGGAAGGCCTCGGGCCGCTGCCGATGGACTAGGCTCCCTCGAGGAGCGCGCTCTCGGCTGCGGCCGATGGGTTCGTGCCATGAGTCGTAGCGTTTGTAATCGGACGTCCGTAGCCTCGCTCGCGCTCCCCTCGGTCGCTCCGCGCTGCTCCGTGCATGTTGCGCCACTCAGGGACCCCCACTCAGCCTTCTCGAGTTTTTGTGGTTGGTTGAGTGAGGTTTAACGAGTTGAGGTAATGTTTGTCGTTACGGCCCAAGAGATGCGCGAGATGGATCGACTGACGATCCAGGAATACCGCGTTCCCAGCTTGGTCTTGATGGAGCGGGCGGGTTCGGCCGTAGCCAGGACTCTCGTGAAGTCGTTCGGCCGCGCCGCGCGACGAGGAGTCCTCGTGGTTACGGGTAAAGGAAACAACGGCGGTGACGGTCTGGTGGTCGCGCGCCACCTCAAGGCCAAGAAGATCCCGTGCGAGGTGGTTGTGCTCGGGCGCGCCGACGAGCTATCCCAAGATGCGGCCGAGAACTTTCACGCCTATCGCAAGGGCAGGGGAAAAGTCTTTGAAGCGGGCGGGTCGCTCGCTCCGCTGAAGGAGAGGCTTAAAGGGAAGGCGGTGCTGGTGGATGCGATTTTGGGAACCGGGCTTAAGGAGGAGGTGCGCGGCATCTATGCCGAAGCGATCAAAGCGATGAATGACACGGGCCTTCCCATCGTGGCGGTCGATCTTCCGTCGGGATTGGACTCGGACCGGGGCAAGCCTCTCGGGTTCACCATCAAGGCGGCCATGACCGTAGCCCTGGGGTTTCCTAAAGTTGGCGAGGTCATCTACCCGGGACTTTCCTATGTGGGGGAGCTGGTCGTCGCCGACATCGGCATCGATTCGAAGGCAGTGGAAGCCGTCCGGCCCCAGACAGAAATTGTCGAGGCCGAGGAGATTCGCCGAAGGATACCCAAGAGGGAGCCGGATACGCATAAAGGGACTTACGGTCACCTCTTGGTCTGGGCGGGCTCGCGGGGGAAAACCGGTGCGGCCATCCTGGCCTGTCGAGCCGCCATGCGGGTGGGAGCTGGTCTGGTGACCCTTGCGGCGCCGCGCTCCCTCAATGACATCCTGGCCGGCTCCATGGTCGAAGTCATGACCGAGCCCTTGCGTGAGGACGAGCACGAGGAGCCGGAGCCTCTGGGCGATGAAGACTGGCGTTTGCTTTTGGCGAAAAAAAACGCGCTCCTGTTCGGTCCTGGGATCGGCGTCAAAGATTCTGCGCGCAATGCTCTGCGGTGGCTCTTGCGGAATTTGGATATTCCATGGGTGATCGACGCGGATGGGCTCAACAATCTCGCCGCCGAAGTCCAGCGGCTTCGGAGCGCCAAATCGCCGCCGGTCTTGACTCCGCATCCGGGGGAGATGGCACGCCTTATCGGCGCGAGCACCACGGCTGTCAACCAAGACAGGGTCGGGGTGTCCCGCTCTTTTGCGCGCGAGCATCGCTGTTATCTCGTTTTAAAAGGCGCGAGGACGGTCGTTGCTACTCCCGAGGGGCAGGCGTTTATCAATCCAACCGGGAATCCGGGGATGGCAAGCGGCGGGATGGGAGATGTGCTCGCCGGGATCCTGGCGGGCCTTCTGGCCCAGGGTATTGGGATTACGGACGCTCTCAAGCTGGGCGTTTTTCTCCATGGCTATGTCGGGGATAAAGTGGCGAGGTCGAACGGAGAGATCGGGATGATCGCATCGGACGTGCTGGAAGCGCTGCCTCAAGGGCTGAAAGAGTTGGGGGAAGGCAGCGGAAAACAAGGCAAAAGGCAAAATGCAAATCTCAAAGTGCAAAATGGGGGAGGAATCCGGAGATTTTGACTTTTGCAGTTTGCAATTTTCATTTTGCAGTGAAGTTTTTTGACACTATTTCCCGCTCCGCGCTAGAAACGCGGAGCTGGGGGAAAAGATTGGGCCGGTTACTCACCGGAGGGGAAGTCATCGGGTTAGTTGGGGAGCTCGGGAGCGGCAAGACGACCTTTGTCCGGGGTTTGGCCGAAGGCTTGGAAGTCAGCGCGGAGGCGTGGATCCGTAGCCCCTCGTTCACGCTCATCAACGAATACGAAGGCCGGCTGCCGATCTATCACATCGATCTGTACCGGATCGGGAGCGCCGGGGATTTGTCGGAACTGAGTCTCAGGGAGTATCTTTTCTCGGACGGGGTGAGCGTGATTGAATGGTTCGAACATCTCCCTTCGGATGAAGTCGAAGCGTATCTCCTTGTCGAGCTTGCGCATGTTAGCAGCCAGCAGCGAAGGCTCGCGTTCACCGCGCACGGCGGGCAGTATGAAGAAATAATAAAGGCACTAGGCAACAGGCAATAGGGAGCAGGGGTTTAACTGGCCAAGGCAAAATGCAGAATGCAAATTGCAAAATACCAAATGAATAAAAAGCACGTCCGGTTTTGACTTTTGCACTTTGCAATCTTCAGTTTGCAATGCGCCGAAGGCGGTAAGAGGAGAAGCGATGGCATTAGTCGTGCAGAAATACGGCGGGACCTCCGTCGGGACGATCGAACGGGTCAAGAATGTGGCCCACAGAGTCGTCGCCACGAAGGAGGCGGGAAACGAGGTCGTCGTGGTCGTTTCGGCGATGGCGGGGGAGACCAACAGGCTTCTGGCCCTTGCGCGCGAAGTGATGGAGGCTCCGGATGAGCGGGAATCCGATGTGCTGCTCGCCTCGGGTGAGCAGGTTTCTGCCTCGCTTTTGACGCTGGCGATCAAAGACCTGGGCCAGCACGCGCGCTCTTTTCTTGGTTATCAGGTTCGTATCGAGACCGACAGCACCTACGGCAGAGCGCGAATCAAGAGCATCGATGCGACGCGCATCCTGAGGGCGCTTAAAGGCGGCGAGATCGTGGTCGTGGCCGGTTTTCAGGGCGTCGACGAAGAGGGTAACATCACGACCCTGGGCCGTGGCGGGTCGGATACGAGCGCCGTGGCGCTGGCAGCGGCTCTCAGCGCGGGGGCATGCGAGATTTACACGGATGTGGATGGGGTTTATACGACCGACCCCAGTATTTGTCCCAACGCCCGGAAACTGGCTCGAATTTCCTATGACGAGATGCTCGAGATGGCAAGCATGGGCGCCAAGGTCTTGCAGATCCGCTCCGTGGAGCTTGCCAAGAAGTTTTCCGTGCCCGTCCATGTCCGGTCAAGCTTTTCGGACGTGGCCGGGACATGGCTCGTAGAGGAGGACGAAAGCATGGATGCGGTATTGGTTTCCGGTGTCACCTACGACAAAAACGAGGCCAAGATCACCGTCTTGAAGGTCCCGGACCGCCCGGGTCTTGCGGCCCAGATCTTCACGCCCATTGCGGAGGCCAACATCGTGGTCGACATGATCATTCAGAATGCCAGCGAGGACGGCACCACTGATTTGACTTTTACCGTACCCAAGGAGGATTATAAAAAGGCCATTTCGATCGTCCATGAGATCGCTCCCGCCATCCAGGCCAAAGGGGTCACGGTCGATCCGAATATTGCCAAGGTATCGATTGTCGGCGTCGGGATGCGCGCCCACGCGGGGGTAGCGGCGAAGATGTTTCAGGTTCTCGCTCGCGGGGGGATCAACATCGAGATGATCTCGACCTCCGAGATCAAGGTCTCCGTGGTCATCGATGAAAAGTATACGGAGCTTGCCGTCCGGGTCCTGCACGAGGCGTTTATCGAGAACCAGGGGAGTTTATGAAAGACGTTTTGATCTATGACACAACTCTAAGAGACGGTTGCCAGGCTGAGGACATCTCCTTCACGCTTGAGGACAAGCTCCGGATTGCCGAAAAACTGGACGAGCTCGGAATGGATTACATCGAGGGAGGGTTCCCAGGCTCCAATCCGCGTGATGAGGAGTTCTTCAAGGCGGTCAGGAAGCTTAAGCTAAGGCACGTCAGGATTGCCTCCTTCGGGATGACCCGCAAGCCCTCTTCCAAGCCTTCTCAAGACCTCAGCTTGAAGACGCTGCTCGACGCGGATACGCCAGTGGTCACGCTGGTCGGAAAGACCTGGGATCTCCATGTGCGCGATGACCTACGGATCAGCCAGAAAGCGAATCTGGAGATTATTGCGGATTCGATCGCCTTTATGAAAGAGCGCGTGGACGAGGTCATTTTTGACGCGGAACATTTCTTTGACGGCTTTCGGTGCAATCCGATCTTTGCCGTGGAGTGTCTTAAGGCGGCTGAGGAAGGCGGAGCAGACTGGATCGTTCTTTGCGATACCAACGGGGGTAGTCTTCCGGGTGATATCCGCGTTGCTATTGGAGATGTGAAAAACTTGATTTCCACCCCTCTAGGAATTCACTGTCATAACGACGGGGAACTGGCTGTGGCCAATACCATGGCCGCGGTGGAAATGGGCGTGCGCCAGGTCCAAGGGACTATCAACGGGTTTGGCGAACGATGCGGCAACCTTAACCTCTGTTCGTTGATTGCCAACCTGCAGCTCAAAATGCGGAAGAAGTGTGTTAGCGTCGAACAGCTGAAAGAAATCCAGGCCCTAAATAAATATCGGCCACACTCCTCACACTTCTTCGATTCGCCGGAGGTCAGACCAATCGTCTCAGATCAGCAGCTTAAGAAGCTGCGCGAGGTATCCCACTTTCTGTATGAGCTTGCCAATATTAGCCCGAACAAGCATCAGCCCTACGTGGGTGACAGCGCTTTTGCCCACAAGGGCGGGATGCACGTGGCGGGGATTCTCAAGAACCGGGAGACCTACGAGCATATCGATCCGGAGCTCGTCGGCAACCGCCAACGGGTACTGGTCTCGGATCTGGCGGGCCGGAGCAACATCGTCTACAAGGCCAAAGAGTACGACATCGAGCTCAAGAGCGACGACCATGCCGTGCACGAGATCCTTCGCCGCATCAAGGATCTGGAAAGCCAGGGCTACGAGTTCGAGGCGGCCGAGGCCTCCTTTGAGCTTCTGATTCAGGAAGCCTTGGGTAGAAAGAGAAAGAATTTCCGGTTGGTGGGCTTTCGAGTCATCGATGAAAAGCGAAAAGAGAACGAGCCGCCGATCTCCGAGGCCACGATCATGGTGGAAGTGGACGGAGTGATGGAGCACGCGGCGGCCATGGGGAACGGACCCGTCAACGCTTTGGACACGGCGCTGCGCAAGGCCCTGACCAAGTTCTATCCGTCGCTCATGGAGATGGAGCTTTTGGACTACAAGGTGCGGGTCCTCTCCTCGGGGGAGGGCACGGCGGCGTCGGTTCGGGTGTTGATCGAGTCGGGGGACAAGAAGGATCGCTGGGGGACTGTCGGCGTCTCCCATAACGTGATCGAGGCGAGCTGGCAAGCGGTCGTGGACAGCATCGACTACAAGCTCTACAAGGATTCAAGGCAGGCAACAGGCATTAGGCGATAGGCATTGGGGACCACGAGCCGGAATTAAACTATTGCCTACCGCCTTTCTTTATGTGGCAGATTCTGAAAGAAGATATCCAGGTCGTCTTTGACCGTGACCCGGCAGCGCGCAATGTCTGGGAGATCATCTTTACCTACCCTGGGTTCCACGCGCTGTTCTTTTATCGGGTGGCCCATTCCCTCTGGGGCAAAGGGCTCAAGGGTTTAGGCCGCTTTGTCAGCCACGTCGGTCGTTTCCTCACTGGAATCGAGATCCATCCCGGCGCGAAGATCGGCCAGCGTTTCTTTATCGATCACGGCATGGGAGTGGTGATCGGGGAGACCGCTGAGATCGCCAACGATGTGACGATCTATCAGGGCGTTACGCTGGGGGGGACGAGTCTGAGGAAAGAGAAGAGGCATCCGACGGTCGAAGACTGCGTGGTGATCGGCGCCGGCGCGACGATCCTTGGCCCCGTGATCATCGGTCGCAACAGCAAGATCGGCTCGGGTTCGGTGGTGGTGAGTCCGGTCCCGCCCAACTCCACAGTTGTCGGCATACCGGGGCGGGTGGTTGAGGGAGAAGGTGTCCACCGAGACCCGCAAGCGCACATCGAGCTTGATCACCACCGTCTGCCGGACCCGGTTGCCAAGGCCATCAGCGGCCTCGCCGAATATGTGCAGAAGCTGGAGCAAAAGGTCAACGAGCTGAGCGCCCGGCAGGGCGGCTTGGAAGAGAAGCAGGCCGACGAGAACGAGACCCTGCGCAAGGTGAAAGAACTCCTGAAGAATTCTGGCTTGTGAACGTGGGAAAAGGCAATAGGCATTAGGCAACAGCTAGCAGAGGGACTGACTATTGCCTACTGCCTGATGCCTATTGCCTCGCTGTCATGCGTATCGCAATCGCAACTCTGGGGTGCAAGATCAACCAGTATGACTCCGCAGTGATCCAGACGCGCCTCGGGGACGTCGAGCATGATTTTATCCCTTTTGGGGAAAAGGCCGATCTCTACATCATCAATACCTGCACGGTAACCGACCGGGCAGACTGGGAGGCGCGCCAGCTCATCAGGCGGGCCAAAAAGTTCAGTCCGAAGGCACGGGTGCTGGTGACGGGCTGTTACGCTCAGGTCAAGCCGCAGGCTCTGGCTGAAGTCCCGGGCGTCGACTATGTCGTCGGCCTCAACCGACTGGAAGACCTCATCCGGTTCGTGAACCACAGCGAGGACGGGCTTCCGGGCGAGAGGGTCCGCGTTGGCGATGTTAAGAAGGAGCATGGCGTCCCGGTATGGGGCGCAAGCCGGCTGCCGGGACATACGCGCGCCTTCTTGAAAATTCAGGAGGGATGCAATTACGCTTGCACGTTTTGCATCATCCCTACCGCCCGCGGCCGCAGCCGCAGCGTGCCTTCGGAGCAGGTCATCCACCAGCTCCGGGCGCTTGCGGCCAAAGGGGTTAAGGAAGTCGTGCTCACGGGCATCCATCTTGGAAGCTACGGCCATGATCTCAGGCCCAGAACGGATCTGACTCGCCTGCTCGAACGAATCCTCGAAAGCCGGCTGACTGCGCGCCTGCGCTTGAGCTCGTTGGATCCGCGTGAGGTGCCGGACCAGCTCATCGAACTTCTCGCCCAGGCGGATGGCCTCTGTCCCCACCTTCACATTTGCGCTCAGGCGGGGGAGGATCGGATCCTCAAGCTCATGCGCCGCAACTACGATACGGCCTTTTATCGCGATCTGGTCGTCCGGCTGAGGGAGACGCTTCCGGATGCGGCTTTGGGTACCGACATCATCGTCGGCTTTCCGGGGGAGACGGAGGCTGAATTCGAGCGTGCACTGGCTTTTTTTGAGTCGCTGCCACTTACCTATTTTCATGTTTTTCCCTACTCTGTGCGCAGCGGCACAGAGGCGGCGAGGCTCCCCGAGCAGGTCCCGCAGGACATCAAAAAAGAGCGCGCCCGGCGGATGCGCGAGCTTGGCGCGAGGAAAAAACGGGAATTTTACCGCCACTACGTTGGCAGGCGGGTTGCGGTTTTGGTTGAGCAGGCTATAGACAGGGAGAGCGGGGCTTTTAAAGGTCACAGCCGGAACTACCTTCCAGTGTTGGTGCGCGGAGGTGAGGGTCAGGTCAATCGCGAGGTCGAGGTCCTCATTGAGGGGATGAAGGGAGAATGGTTGCAGGGAAGCGTCGTATCAGGATAAAGGGGATGATAGAAGAGGAGGGGGCACGGCGCGCCGTGCCCGAAGTCCTAAAATCCGAAGTCCGAAATCTGAAATGGGTGCGGAGTGCGGTGGAGAAAGAGCCGCGTTTAGATCTCCTGCAAAAAGAGGTGGGCTACCTATTTGCCGATCCAAGCCTCCTTTTGCGCTGCCTTACTCACGTTTCCTTCGCGCGAGGGAAGCGCTACAGCCATAACGAAACCTTGGAATTTCTCGGCGATGCCGTTTTGGACCTCGCCATCAGCGACCTTTTGATGCGCCGGTTCCCGGAGAAGAGCGAAGGCGATCTCTCCAAGATGCGTGCCTCGCTGGTTAACGCGGCCACGCTGGCGGAAAAGGGAACACATCTGAATCTGGGCGATCTTTTGCGCCTGGGAAAGGGCGAGGAGCGAAGCGGGGGCCGGCGAAAAAAGTCCATTCTGGCCGGCGCGTTCGAGGCCCTTCTTGGCGGGATCTACTGGGAAGGCGGTTATGAGGCGGCGAGGCGGGTCGTGGAGCGCTTCTTCGAATCGGATATTCGGGAAAGAAAATTAGGACAACAGGATTACAAGACCCGCCTGCAAGAGATTTGCCAGATGCTTTTTCACGCCCCTCCGGATTACCGCATCGTGGCGGAGATCGGGCCGGATCATGAAAAACACTTTGTGACCGAGATCGCCGTCGGCGGAAAAGTCATGGGCCGCGGCGAGGGGAGAAGCAAAAAGCAATCGGAGCAGGAGGCCGCGAGAAAAGCGCTGGAAGAGCTACAGCAAGCCGGCTAACGCGAAGCCACGAGTGCCAAAAATTCAAAATTCACGATTCAAAATTTAGGATGGTATTCTCACCGTAAATGTAGAACCTTTTCCGGGCTCACTCTCGACCTCGACTGTGCCCCCGAGCATCTCGGTAAATTTCTTGACGATGTAAAGCCCCATTCCCACGCCTCCATAGGGCCGCGTCTCGGAGCTGTCTACCTGGCGAAACTTTTCAAAGATAGCAGCAACCATGTCCTGGGGAATTCCCACGCCCGTGTCAGTCACCGTGAACTCCACCCACTTCTCCGCTTCCCCGGTTTCCCGTGTCCCCGTGTCGCGGAGGGGGAGACGCGGTGACGCGGCGAGGTGGCGGGCCGAGATAGTGATCTGGCCTTTCGCCGTAAACTTGATCGCGTTGTCGATGAGATTTTGAAGAATCTGTTTTAGCTTGGCGCGGTCGGTCTCCAGGATCGGCAGGTCGGGCGGGCAGTCCCAGTTAAGGGTCAGATCCGGACCCGTGACCTGGGCGTGGTAGGCCGACTCCAGATCATTGAACAGATCGGCCAGGATGACCCCCTGGTGGTCGACTGGAATCTTGGCTGTGTCGATCGCCGTGGCAAAGAGGATGTTGCTGATCATGGCGAGCTGATCGTTAGCCCGGCCCAAAATTTTGCCCAACGCGTCGTCTTGTTTCGGGTTGAGATCGCCGAGCATGCCATCCTTCATCATCGCCGCGTAGCCCATGACGACGTTCAGCGGGGTTCTCAGCTCGTGGGACATGACGCTTAGGAAGTCGTCTTTCACCCTGACCGCGTTTTCAAGATCAATCGCTAATTTCCTAGTTTCGTCGTAGAGCTCCGCGTTGTGGATCGCTATGGCCGCCTGTCCGCCCAGAGTCGACAGAAACTCGACCTCCTCGGTAGAGAACTCGTGCTCCACCTTAGTATAGATGATAAGGACGCCTAAGGGCTCGCCTTTCACGGTGAGCGGGATGCCGATATAGGAGACCAACCCTTCCTGGTGAAAGAACTGGGGCTCCAGCGGTCGCGGGTCCGTGTGCAGATTAACGATTGCCAATGGAGTTCTGGTTTTCAAAACTGTCATAGCCAAAGGACCCCGAGCCCGGATTCGCGTCATGTGCTCCTTCCATCTCTGTTCGTTGATATTCCAAGCGGCTTCGGGCTCTAGCTCGCCAGTCACCTTGTTTAACAGCAGTACGGCGGCAGCACTGTAGGGAAGAAGTGCGCCAATTTTTTCTAATAAGAGGGTCAAAACGGCCTTGGGCTCTAAGCTCGACGTGATGACTTTATCAATCTCGCGCAGGATGGCAATTTTTTCCTGCTCGCGCTTAAGGTTCGTCCGACCCACCCCCAATACTTTTTCCAGGCGCGCGTTTGTCTCCTCGGGCCTCTCGATGGCTTCATAATCATGGACTCGCAACCGTGCGAACTCCTCCCGTGTGTAACCCAGTTGCTGATGCGCTGTTGGGTTAAAGTCGATCGGCAGCATAGTTTCAGGGTCGCGTAGCACGATACCGCTAGGTGACGCCTCAAAAAGCGTCCGGTAGCGCAACTCCGACTCTCGGAGCATCTCCTCCGTGCCCCTGGCGTAGGCCTCTCGCATCTGCAGGGCTTCTGCCATGTGGTCGAATGACCGCGATAGCTGCCCCAGTTCGCCATCGGCATCATTGTCGGGGGACTCGATCCGCGCGCTTAAGTCGCCCGACGCGATCCGCTCTGAAGCCCTGACCAGGGAATTGACCGGTCGCAGAATGGACAGCTCCGAGGTAATCCCGACGCCGATTAACGCCAACCTCGTAACCCGGTGAAGCCATAAAGTCGCCGGACACCATCAAGGCCGCTGGCTTCAAGCAATCCGTCGCCCCGCGAGGCTTGCATGGCCTTAAAAATGGGCATATCTGGGAAAGCCTTTCCGATCCATTTCTCTCCGTCAGGATAGCGGACAAGAACCGTGCCGTTGTGGTCTGTAACGGTCACTATGGCACCTAGCGGCAAGTTCGAGCGGGCAGCCAAGATGCTGAACCAGCTCAGATCCAGTGCAGCGAGGACTACGGCCTTTGGAACCCGCAAAGCGTCGAGCGCCGGATAGGCCAGGATGACGTTGGGTTTACCGGTTATGCGACCAACTATGTATTCACTGAGGGTCAACTGCCGCGTTTCGATCGCACCTTGAAAATAAGGACGATCACCGACGTTAACAGGACTTCGAAGCGGCTCAGCGCTGCAAAAGATATCGCCGTTCGGCTTCACCGCTGCCAAGTTCGAATAAAAGGGACGCCCTTTTAAGAGCTTAGCAAAGAGGCGGCTGCACGATGCAGCATCATGCTCCCGAACGCTTTGGAGCTCAGCTAAACCGACGAGTAGCTGCTCTGCCCCCTTGAGTATGTCCTCATGGGTCCTGGCCGCCTCACGGGCAATCCGGAGGGCATTTTCCTCAGCCCTTTTGGCTTCAAGCCGGCGCCTTTCCAAGGCGTTGTATATAACGAGTCCGAGTAATGGGATGACGACCGTCAGGACCAGCAATATCAAGCGAGAACGGAGACT
>JACPAM010000295.1 GCA_016180805.1 Deltaproteobacteria bacterium
ACCTCTTTCCTCCCCCGCGTCGCGGGGGAGGATGAAGGAGGGGGTTGAACAGCTCGAACGACTTGAACCGCTCAAACGACGTGAGCCATTAGGGGACAAAGATGACTGAAACACCGGAAGCAAAAGTGAATCATCCGGTCGGTGAAGTTGACTTGGCGCTGTGCCGGGCAACTCTGTTCGGGGCTTTGGCCCTGGGATTTCGACCACCGACACAGGAGACGATTACCCGCCTCATCGGCGAGGCGAATGCAGCGGCACTGGCTGAAGCCGCGTGCCTGCTCGACGCCGAGACCCATTCGCAGCTTGCCGCTGCGGTCGAAGATCTCACTTCGGTCAGAGAAGCGACGGTCGCAGGGCTCTCCGCGTCCTACCGGCGCCTCTTTGGCCACACCTCCAGGGGAAGCGTGCCCCCCTACCAGACCGAGTATGGCGCCGAGGCTATTTTTCAACAGCCGCAGGAGCTCGGCGACCTGATGGGTTTTTATCGCGCCTTCGGCCTCACGCTCAATCCCGCCGAGCACGAGCGACCTGACCATGTGAGCTGCGAGTGCGAGTTCCTCTCTTTTCTAGCCCTGAAAGAGGCGTACGCATTGGAGCACCAAGACGGCGCCATGCTTGAGGAGACCCGCAAGGCCCAACGCCATTTCCTGCACGACCATCTCGGCCGTTTCATCCCCGCATTCATCAAGCGGCTCGCCGCCGAGGCGAAGGGCAGCTTCTATGGCCTCCTCGGGGTGCTGTGCGAGCGGCTCGTCGCGCGCGAGTGCCAGCGGCTCGGCGCGCCGGTCGGGCCACAGGATCTCACTTTGCGACCAACCGCCGACGGGGGCGTGCCGATGGCGTGTGGTAGCGACGCCGGTTGCCCGATGGTGCCCGGAGCAAGGGAATAGTCATGAAGTTTAACTTCACCCTCGCCGATGAAAGCCGGAACCCGCTCCTTGAGCCCAAGGGGGACGAGAAGGAAGGCCGCGGACGTGCTTGTCCGCGACCGAGGGGAGCACGAGCGAGGCTGCGGACGTCCGATTACAAACAGCACGACTCATGGCACGAACCCATCGGCCGCAGCCGAGAGCGCGCTTCCCGAGGGAGCTTAATCCATCGGCCGCGGCCTGATGGCTCGGCCCCCGAGGAGCTGTCGAAGGAACCGGAAGGGATCGAAGAGCAATGAACCACGAAATCCCCGTCCGCTACGATCCGCGCCTGATCGAGGAAGCGGTTTTTTTGGCGCTGCGCCGACACCCGGAGACGGCGACCTACCACAGGGAGCGCAACCTCGTTTATGAGATCGCGGATCCGGAGGCCCGTGAAGGTGCTTTTCGCGAGTTCAACCTTCGCTGGTTCGATCGGCTCGGTCTCGGGAACCCGGTCGCGCAGGCGCTCGCCGAAGCGCCGGGACTGGCTGGCGGAGTCGGCCAGTGCGTCGCGGTCTCAGCCGCCAAAAGGCACGATGAAGGGGCGGAGCTGTTCGTCAACTCAGAACCCGGGCTCAGCGATGAAGGACGGCGCACTGTGCGTATTCTCGTACGACCCGACTCTTTGCTCGATCCTGCGGCTTTGATGCTCTTCCTCCGCCATGAACTCATGCACATCTCCGACATGATCGATCCCGGGTTCGGCTATGAACCGGCGCTGCCGGTAACCGGAGGCGGACCGGCGCACCGCCGGCTGCTCGTCGACCGGTACCGCGCCCTGTGGGATGCTACCATTGACGGCCGCATGGCGCGCCGCGGATGGGCGCCCGAGTCTTTGCGTGACGAGCGATGGCACGACTTCTGCCGCGCCTTTCCCATGCCGGAAAGGAACGGTGCTCGGGCGTTCAGCCGCTTCTTCGACCAGGAGGGATGGACCCACCCAAAGCTACTGGCTTTTGCCCTCGATCCGGGTGCTGTGGCCACCACTACGGACGGCACGGCTTCGGCGGGAAGCCGCTGTTCTCTCTGCGGCTTTCCCACCCACGCGTTCGCGGGTGAGCCGCAACGACTACCCCCTGACGTGATCGCCGCCATCGTCACGGATTTTCCGCAGTGGCAACCGTCTCACGGCCTGTGCCTACAGTGCGCCGATCTCTACCGCGCCCGTGAGCTCTCACTGCGCGCCGCCGAGAGCCTACCCGGAAAGCATGGAGTTCGTCCGAGCGGCTACCCGTGACGGCGAACAAGAGCAGGAAGTTTCTCCGCCTTTTGGCTACAAACGAGACCCGCGGAGCCATCGATTCCAAAAATTAAGAAGCAAGCCTCGATCGCATCCCAAAGTTGCAAAAAAGGCGCTGCGACGCTTTCAAACTTGGCCGATAAACACAGGCGAAAAGCGGTAGCAATCAGGGCACAATTTTTGCTTTTGGGAGGGCGTTATGGACGCTATAAGGAAGATTCTTGCTCCCACTGACCTTTCCGACTTATCTTTGGTGGGCGTCAGGCGCGCCCTGAGCATGGCCGCAGCCGCCGGCGCTGAAGTGATCGTCTACCACGTGATTACCCACGAAGAGGTGAGTGCGCGCTACCGTGTCCAGATAGAGATGACGGCGCAGCACAAGCCATCCGACCCGGGGGCTGACCTGGTGGCAGACCGCAAGGGGCTTCTCACCGACTTTCTCAAGGAAAACCTGGGGGAGCTATCGTCCGGGATCAAGATCCGCAAAGAAGTCGACATCGGCATCCCGCACAAACGGATCGTCGAGAAGGCCGCGGAGGAAGGCGCCGACCTGATCGTCATGTCCACGCACGGCCGAAGCGGGCTCCTGCACATGCTGATCGGAAGTGTTACAGAGAGGGTCGTCCGGCGCGCGAGCTGTCCCGTCCTTTCCATTCACCCCGGTAAGGAGGCTGAACCCGCGCGGCCGCTCGCCGGAAGGGACTTGATGACGGAGAACTAACCCGGATTTCTCTGAAAGCTCCTCGGGGGCCGAGCCATCAGGCCGCGGACGTGCTTGTCCGCGACCGAAGGGAGCGCGAGCGAGGCTGCGGACGTCCGATTACAAACGGCACGACTCATGGCACAAACCCATCGGCCGCAGCCGAGAGCGCGCTTCCCGAGGGAGCTTTTTTCGGTACAGGGAAGAGAGGCTGATGTCCAACAGCCGGGCGGCCTCTTTGCGGTCCTGGCTCACCTCCTCCAAGACCCGGCGGATATGCTGCCGCTCATACTGCCGCAGCGCTTCTTTCAGCTCATAGGTAAACGGGGGCGGCATATCCCTGCCTTCCGTAATCGAGCGCGGCAGGTGCTCCAGCTTGATCCAATCCCCGTCAGCGAGGATCATCGTGTGCTCGATGACATTGTCGAGTTCGCGGACATTTCCCTTCCACGGGAGCGACATGAGCGTGCGGATGACTGCCCCATCGGCCCCTTTGAAGTTTTTCCTCAGTTCCGGGTTGTGCTTCTGGATCAGATGCTCGACCAGCACGGGAATATCTTCAGGCCGCTCCCGCAGAGGCGGGATGTGGATCTCCATGATGTTCAACCGATAGTAGAGGTCATCGCGGAAACGGCCTTGCTCCACCTCCTTGAGCAAATCCCGGTTGGTGGCAGCAAGCACGCGCACGTCGATCCGTCTCGGGGTAGTGCTGCCGATCGGCAAGATCTCTTTCGCCTCCAGAGCGCGCAGGAGCTTGACCTGGAGATGCTGGGGGATCTCGCCGATCTCGTCCAGAAAAATCGTGCCGCCGCGGGCTTTTTCAAAAAGCCCCTCTTGATTGGCGAAGGCTCCGGTGAAGGAGCCTTTCAGGTGCCCGAAGAGCAGGCTCTCGAGCAGCGTTTCCGGCAGGGCGCCGCAGTTGACCGGCAAAAAGAGCTTGTCCTTACGGTCGCTGTGGGCATGGATCGCGCGCGCAACGAGTTCCTTCCCGGTGCCGCTATCCCCGGTGATGAGGACCGTGGTCTGGGTTGGCGCGACCTTTTTGACGATGCCGAGGACATCCTTCAGCACCTTGCTCTTGCCAATGACCTCCTGAAACTCATAGTCGCGCTGAACTCGCCGCCGCAGAAACTGCACCTCTTCCGCCTGCTGGCGAAGCTCGATGAGCTGGATGATCCGGTTGGCCACTTCCTCGGCGCGCACCGGCTTCAGGAAATAGTCCTGCACCCCGTGGCGAATCGCCGCGACCGCCGTCTCCACCGACGGGCGGGACGCGGCCAGAACCACCAGGGTGCGCGGCGAGACCTCCTGGACTTGCTTGAGAAGCTCGAGACAGTTGGCCTGGGGCAGATCGACCTCTAGCAGGGCAAGATCGATCTCTCCTGCACGAATCGCTTCCTGGGCCGCAACCCCATGCTGCGCTTTCTCCACTTCAAAACCTTCCTTGCCGAGCAAGCCGAGCAAGGATTCGCTTAAAGCCTCATCGCTGTCCGCAATCAGTATCCGGGGCACAGTGCTCCCTTTCTAAGCCGTATGCGTTAAGCAGGTTTGTTTACCTCATATCTGAAAGCGCTGCGCCTCTCAAGCTCTTCCTGCTCCTCATCCTCCGATTCGCCTGTCTGCGGTAGCACAGGCAGGTCGGAGCCATATCTTCGCCGTCCTGGCGGCATGAGGATATTCCGGAAGCGTGTCGCAATCAACCTGCGAGCCTCAAGGTTCGACAGCCTCACCATGACGGTGAGGATACTCGAACCGTTTCGCCAATTTGCTGACCCGGTACAGAGTACCAAGTTCAGCGAGGCAGCGCAGCCCTTTCATAACACCAACTTGGGGGCGGCTTCCAGAGAGACCTGTCTGCCTGCCCGCGCTCCGGGGTGTCCTTTTTACTCCCGCAAATGTCAAACTCCGCTAGTCCCCCAGCAGAGTTGGGAGGTTACCTTCTCGATTTGGCTACGCTTTCTCCCTGGGAGGAACGAAACTCCAATCCTGCCTATCCGCAAGAGACCTCATTCCATGTGGTGAGAAAGATGGATGTTACTTTTCCAACTTCTGCAACTTTCTCTTAAACTTGTCGTGTCCCACGAGATTTGGAACACCGGATAACTGAGAATTTGTGGCTGAAGAGAAAAGGATATCCTCTGCTAACGCCGTTGGCATATCATTTGCTACGTAAAATTGAAGAAGTAGGGTCCATTGGACCGAGAATCCCCTGTGTTCCTCGGCTTGTCTCCAAGAAGCGGTCGGCAACACGAGGGGCAAAAGTAAACTGGGGTTTTCACAGGGGAAAAATATGATCGTGGACCATCACATTGTCTCGGATTACCAATACAAAGAAATTCTGGTCGAAAAACGGCCGCTGAAGGATTTCGACGGCCAGTCCGTCGAGGGCCTGTACAATTACTGGATCATCTTCAACAACCCGGAACAGTTCAACTCCTACACCACGGCGATGGTGAAGGAAACCATCCTCGCCTTCCGCCAGGCCTCGATGGACCGGGCCTGCGTGGCCGTCGTGTTCACAGCCACAGGCGACAAGGCCTTCTGCGCGGGCGGCAACACCAAGGAATACGCCGAGTATTACGCGGGCAACCCCCAAGAATACAAACAGTACATGCGCCTGTTCAACGACATGGTCACAGGCATCCTGATTTGCGACAGACCGGTGATCAACCGCGTCAACGGCCTGCGCATCGCCGGCGGCCAGGAAATCGGCACGGCCTGCGATTTTTCGATCGCTGCCGATACCGCGCGCTTCGGCCAAGCCGGCACCAAACACGGTTCCGCGCCCGATGGGGGCGCCACCGACTTCCTCCATCTCTACGTCGGCATCAACCGCGCCATCGAGTCCTGCGTGCTTTGCGAGCCCTGGTCCGCGCAGCAAGCGGTGCGCTTCGGGCTGATCAACAAAATCGTCCCCGTGCTCAAGAAAAAAGACGGCACCTTCATTCGCAACCCGTTTGTCTACGAGGAAGAGTCTGATGAATGGGGCAACCCAAAGTACGGGAAGTTCAAGACCGGCCAAGACAAGAAGGCCGCCGCAGGGCTGGCTGCCCAGTGCCAAACAGACTTCACGCTTTTGGATCGAGAGGTGGAGCGCCTGTGTTACTCCATTGCCCTGTTAATGCCCGAGTGCGTTTCCAAGACACTGCAATCGCTGCGCAAGAAGAAACTGGAGCATTGGCAGCGCAACTGCGAAACCAATCGTTCCTGGCTTGCCTTGAACATGATGACCGAAGCGAAGGCGGGCTTTAGAGCTTTCAACGAAGGCCCAGAAGGCAAACGCGAGGTGGACTTCATCAAGCTGCGTCGCGCGCTGGCGCAGGCGACACCGTGGACAGATGAGCTGATAGAAAGCATTTTGCCCAAGGACGGGTCAAAATAACTTACCCCTTCAAGCAGTACAGGCTATCTCGCAACCAGGAAAGGAAGGTATAGCCGTGGATCTGGGACTCAAAGGAAAAGGAGCAATTGTCACCGGCGGCAGTTTGGGCATCGGCACCGCCGTCGCCATCGAGTTGGCCCGCGAGGG
>JACPAM010000227.1 GCA_016180805.1 Deltaproteobacteria bacterium
AACGGCACCAATGACGCGGGACTCCCCCGTTGAGCGAAACTGCTCTAGCCCTCGGCGATGGGCCTCGTGATATCGCGTGGGCATTAGAAGCGTTAGCGGTTTACCTAGGACCTCTTCCTCCGCATAGCCGAACGTCTCTTGCGCGCCTTCATTCCACGCAACGATATTGCCCTTGCTATCAGCTATGATAATGCCGTTCTTCGCAGACTGCGCCACGGAGCGGTAGCGTGCCTCACTTGTCCTCAGCGCTTGCTGGGCCCGCATTCGCTCTGCCTCCTCGGTTTGTAAGGCATCAGCCATCGCGTCAAAGCTCTCGGCCAGTTGGCCTAGCTCTCCCGCGCGGTAAGGTAATCCTGTTCTCACGCCCAGGTCGCCTCCTGCAAGCCGGTTTGTGGCGTTCACAAGCGATTCGATGGGGCGCAGTAGGGATTGTTCGCTAAACACCCTTGTCAATATCAGCGCGAGCAGAATGACAAGCACCGTTAGGGCGACGTTCCGCTTAGAAATTCGGTTCACCTCAACTAAGACCCACGCCTTCGGTAAACCAACGCGCACAATTGCTGCTCTGCCTTCAGGCACGCCTCGGACCATGGAAAACGCAAAGATTTGTGGCACGCCGTCCATGCCAGGGCCTTCAGCTACAAGTCCCGCCGTGGCCATAAGCTTGTCCGGCTTAACAAGAGGATCTCCCGCGGGCTTTCCGACCCATTTTTCAGAGTCTGGGTGACGGTATAAGATCGTACCTTCTTGATTGATCAGGGTTACAGCCGTTCCGGTTGGCAAAGACATTTGGGCTACGACTCGGTCAAGCCAGCCAATGTCTACCCCAAGAAAGACGACCGCACGGGCGCTACCTGAGGTATCTATCAACGGACGGATGCGAAACAGCAACAGTCGCTTTGCCACTGATGCGACCGATTTGATACCCGCTAACCGCAAGATCACGTTCTTGCATGCTCTCTTGGAAATACGGTCGATCAGAAATGTTGACGGGCTGTTTAAGAAGCAGCCCGGAGCAGAACACATCGCCGTTTGACTTCGCCGCTGCCAGCACCGTGTAATGCGGGAGTCGTTGTAGGATAGTAGCGAAACGCGTGTCGCACGCACGGGAGTTGTGGTCCAGCACTTCAGGCAGTTGGGCCAGGCCGATGAGGAGATGCCGGGCGCTCTCGATGATCTGTCCGTGGCTGTCGGCGATCTCATTTGCCAGGCGAAGTGCATTGCGCTGCGCCTCGGCGATGGAGTGTTGACGATGCTCAACGGCTGTGTAAATGAGCAGTCCAATTAGCGGGACGATGGACAACAGGACAAGAAATATCAAACGAGAACGGAGGCCCGAGAAATGCAACGCTTTCATGACGTCTCGTTGGTCGGGAGGGATAAGCGTCGAAGATGTAAAGCGACAGGGCTAATCGCTATCGCGCACCGGCTTACTCCGTGTACGCAAGCTCAATACGTTCTCTTATATCCCTTTCGGTTGTACAGCCAACCTTTGTCACATTATAGCACTGCTTGACCTCTTGCCGGTAGGAGATTTTTCTCAAGGATGATAAGTCCGACCCGATTCTGGAGCCCAAGAGGCAGGGAGCAGCGGATGAACTATATGCCAATAGGATTGCATATAGTAGCACTATTTGCTAAAGTGCTGGCATATGGTACAGAGGCGTTTTTGGGTGGAGCGGATAGAAAGGGCCTGGAAACGACGGTCCATCGTGTGGCTCTCCGGGGTACGCCGGGCTGGCAAGACCTTTCTATCGCAGAGCCTGCCGGATATCGAGTATTTTGACTGCGAGCTCCCTCGCACTCGCCGCATGATGGATGATCCCGAGGGGTTTCTCGAGGGCGTCCGCGACCGGCGTATCGTCTTGGACGAGATTCACAGGCTTGGGAACCCCTCGGAGATTCTCAAGATCGCCGCCGATCATTATCCGAAGACGAAGATTCTTGCGACCGGCTCTTCCACCCTTGGCGCGTCGAAAAAGTTTCGCGATACCCTGTCCGGGCGCAAGGAAGAGATATGGCTTACGCCAATGATCACCGCAGACCTTCGGGATTTCGGGCGCCTGGATCTCCGTTACCGCTTTCTGCGCGGCGGCCTTCCTCCATTTTTTCTGGCCAAAGAGTCGCCAGACCGGGATTTCCAGGAATGGATGGATGCCTACTGGTCGAAAGACGTGGAAGAGCTGTTTCGTTTAGAGCGAAGGCATTCGTTTCAAAGATTCACCGAGCTTCTCATGGCCCAGAGCGGAGGGATCTTTGAGGCAACGAGATTCGCCCGCCCCTGTGAGGTCAGCCGAGCCACTATCTCCAACTATCTGGCAGTGTTGGAGGCAACCTTTGTAGCGCACGTCGTCCGTCCTTTCAGCTCGCACCGCTCCACGGAGATTGTCTCGGCTCCAAAAGCATATGGATTCGATACGGGCTTTGTCTGCTACCACCGTGGCTGGCATACGTTGCGTAACGAAGACCTGGGATTGCTGTGGGAGCATTTTGTGCTCAACGAGATGCACGCTCATTTGCAAGCTCGTGATGTTCGGTACTGGCGTGACAAACGGGGGCATGAAGTGGATTTCGTATTGCCGCGTCGTGCCCAGCAGCCCTTGGCTATTGAGTGTAAATGGTCTGCCTCCGACTTTGATAGCACGAACCTTAAGGCTTTCAGGCTGCGGTATCCTCTGGGTAAAAATCTAGTCGTGGCTCACGATGTCAAGCGTTCTTACACGCAAAGATTTAAGGATCTGTTTGTGCGATTCATGAATTTGTCCGCGTTGATGGCCGAGCTGACAGAGAAAAATAGACCCGTGGCCAATTTGACGCACCGGTAGGCATTTTAGTCTTGAGATTTTACCACCGGGTTGGACCATCTTTGGAAGACTAAGCTCCCGGTGGCTTGAAGCCGGGGCAGGTAGTCCGGCGCTCTTTGCAGAATGTCGGCTCCATCGACTTTCGCTTCGTGAAGCTCGTCGCCAAAGGTTTCGACCATATCCCGGATAATCAACGGCGTGACTTCCATATGGAAGAGAAAGCCGTAAGCGCTTTGGCCATAGCGAAAGGCCTGGAATCTGGTCAACGCCGACGAGGCCAAGGCAGTGGCTCCGGTCGGCAGCTCAAAAACATCGCCGTGCCAATGGTAGGCTATGAAAGGGGACTCCACGCCGCTCCACAACGGATCATCCTTACAAGAATCTGCGAGCGTTACCGGATACCAGCCGATCTCCTTTCTCTGGCCCTTCGTCACCGCGGCCCCCAGCGTTGCGGCAAGGAGCTGGCTTCCCAGGCAGACACCAAGAATGGGCACTTGCGCTCGGAGCGCCTTCTCGATCAGGTGCATCTCGTCGGCGAGAAAAGGATAGGCGCCTTGCTCGTATACTCCCATGGGACCACCCATGACGATGAGCCCTGAAGCGCCTCCGATTTCTTTTGGCACAGGATCGCCGGCGAACGGTCGAATGTACTGATACGAGATACCTGCGCCATCAAGCGCGTCAGCTATGGTGCCGAGTGTTTCGCAGATGATGTGTTGTAGAACCCAAATTTTTGCCATGGATGGTTCTCTCCTGCCTGGTTATGGCGACGCCGAGCTCTTAATCTGCGCGAGGACTTCCAGCATCTCGGCGTGGATCAGGCCGTTGGAGCCGAGAGTCTCCTCTCCCCAGATGGTAAAAGCGTTGCCGTTGAAGTCGGTGAGATTTCCTCCGGCTTCGCGCACGATGACACTGGCCGCCGCGGTATCCCAGGCATGGAGCTTAAGCTCCCAGAAGCCATCAATACGGCCGCACGCCAGATAACAGAGATCCAGCGCCGCCGAGCCGGCGCGCCGGATTCCCTGGCAGCGGACCAGGAAGGCTTTGAAGAAGTTGAGGTAAAAATCAGCCCTCTCCCTACGATCGTACGGAAAGCCGGTGGCGAGCAGTGCCTTGTCCAGTTCCGCCGTCTTTGAAGTTCGGATCGGCGAATCGTTGAGGAAAGCCCCTCTCCCCTCGGCCGCCGTGAAAAGCTCCTGGCGCAAGGGGTCGAATACCACGCCGAGGAGGATGCGCTGCGCTTTCTCCAATGCGATGGATACGCTCACCTGAGGATAGCCGTGCGCGAAGTTAGTGGTTCCGTCCAGCGGGTCGATGATCCATCGGTATTCACCAGCGGAGCCGGAAATCCTCGTCTCCTCTTCGGCCAAAATCGCGTGGTCAGGAAAGCGTTGCAGTAGGATCCCGACGATCTTTTCCTCGGCTTTCCGGTCGACCTCCGTGACGATATCGATCGCCGACTTATATTCGATCTCCTTGAACCTCTGCCAGTTCTCGACGATCAGAGCGCCCGCAGCCCGTGCCGCCTCCTCGGCCGCAACCAAAAAAGGCTCGGTTGTTTCTCCGCCAGCTTTACTCAAAATCAGCCCCGATTATTCACCGCGAGACAGCGCCCTCGAGGCTCGCCCCCTCGACCGGCACACTTTCACTTCGAAGCCCGAGGGGGACGAGCAGGAAGGCCGCGGACGTCATTGCCCACGATCGAGGGGAGCGCGAGCGAGGCTGCGGACGTCCGGTTACAGACGGTACGACTCATGGCACAGGTCCATCGGCCGCAGCCGAGAGCGCGCTTCCCGAGGGAGCTGCATCGCCGAGCGGGGACAGGCACCGCTTCGCGGAGCCAGTCCCCTGAGCCGCGGCCTGATGGCTCGGCCCCCGAGGAGCTTTCGAGAGAATCCGGGTTAGGGCTCTTGGTCCCACGGCAGATGGGCGCAGCGGGGCTATAGGTCGTAAACCGGGGTGTGCAGGGCGATGTGCTTCCCCATGGCGATGGCGCGGACAATATCCGCCCGGCTCACAATCCCTACCAGCTTGTCCCCGCGCAGGACTGGTAGCCGCTTGATCTTGTGTGTAGTCATTAAGCTGGCGATTTCTTCGACCGGCGTTTCCTCGGCAATGCTGATGACCTTGTTGCTCATGATGGTCTTTACCTGTCGCCCTTTCTTCGCGACCAGGTCCGCCTCCGACACCACGCCCAAAATCTTGCCGTTCTTGTCGGCCACTGGCGCGCCGCTGATGCGGTTTTTGGTGAGGATCTTCGCTAGCTGTTTCGTCGTCGTCGTCGGGGTGACGGTGATGACTTTCCTGGTCATGATGTCTTTGGCCACCATGAAGCGCCTCCCTTCTAGCTTCTCTCTGCTAAAAACGCCGCGAGGTCGGCGACCCTGCAGCTATAGCCCCATTCGTTGTCGTACCAGGCGATGACCTTTGCCATCTTTTCGTCCAAAACGACCGTTGACATCGCGTCGACGATGGCGGAGGCCGGATCGCCGCGAAAGTCGCTCGAGACCAGCGGCTTGTCGCAGTAGGCGAGAATCCCTTTGAGCGGGCCCCTGGCCGCCTTTTTGAACGCCTCGTTGACCTTCTCCGCGGTTGCCGGCTGCTTGAGGTCCGCCACCAGGTCCACCACCGAGACGCTCGGCGTCGGGACGCGCAAGGCCATACCATGAAGCTTGCCCCTGAGTTCGGGTATCACCAGGCCGATGGCTTTGGCTGCTCCGGTGGTAGTGGGGACGATGTTCACTGCGGCTGCCCGCGCCCGTCTTAGGTCCGTGTGCATCAGGTCAAGAATACGCTGATCGTTCGTATAGGCGTGCGTGGTCGTCATCAGACCTCTTTCCACGCCGAAGGTTTCATGCAGCACCTTCACCACGGGGGCGAGGCAGTTCGTGGTGCAGGAGGCGTTGGAAACGATGTGGTGCTTCTTGGGATCATAGGCCGACTCGTTCACCCCGAGAACCACGGTCACGTCCTCGTTCTTTGCCGGAGCCGTGATGATCGCCTTCTTGGCTCCGGCCTCCAGGTGGGGGCGCACCTGCTCGGCGTCGGTGAAGACTCCGGTGGACTCGATCACGATGTCGACGCCGAGCTTTTTCCAGGGAAGCCGGGAAGGGTTTTTTTCGTTTAGGACCGTGATCTTCCATCCATCGACTACGAGGACGCCTTCGCCAACCTCGAGCTTGCCGCTAAACGTTCCATAAGTGGAATCGTAGCGGAAGAGGTGGGCGTTGGTTTCCAGATCGGCCATATCATTTACGGCGACGACGGACAAGCGCTCTTTGTGGCGTTCGAGCATCGCGCGCAAGCAGAGCCGGCCGATCCTGCCAAAGCGCGATCCGGTAAGAGGGCGTGGTGACATCGACCCGACGGATCCGGGTTTTTCCCGTTTCCGGATCGAGCAACGTGGCAAAATCGAGGTACCGGAGCTTGCCGTTTTCCTCGCACACCAGGGCGCCGTCGAGACTGGCGGCCTCAGGGCTGGGGTTGAGGAGGAACTCGACCGCGCCGTAACCCAGAGTCCGGACGTATTCGCAGTCGAAGGCCAAAGGATGGGCGCTGCGCACCTCATAGCCGATCGTTTTGTGCACGATCGCGATCGGCGCTCCCCGCTCGGCGAAGCGCCGTTCGACTTGGCTCTTCAGGATGAAGGCCAGATCCATCTCCGCCAGACGAAGGTGCCCGTAGTCGTCGTGACGGATGCGCGCCCCTTCGATCCCTTGCATCTCTTCGGCAGGGATATGCTCGAGCAGCCCTTCGGCGATCACCGCCACTCCGTCTTGGCGGTTCCACAAAGCCTGGCGCTTGATGATGGCTCCTTCCAGGATGTCGCACACGGTCTGGAAATGGATGGTTTTGGGAAACTCCTCCGGTATAACCGCCAGGGTTGCGCCGCTGGCCTTGGCAATGCCCAGGGCAAGATGGCCGGCTGAGCGCCCCATGACCACCACGAAGTACCAGCGGTTCGTCGTGCGCGAGTCTTCCATCAAATTGTGCACGAGCCCAAAGCCCACCTCGCGCGCGGTCTCGAAGCCGAAAGTCGGGATCTCGCCCGGGAGCGGTAGATCGTTGTCGATGGTCTTGGGCACGTGACAAAACCTGATTTTCCCCCCCGCCCGTTTCGCCAGTTGGCTTGCGGCGAACATCGTATCATCGCCGCCGATGGTCACAAGGTAGCCGACCTCGAGCGCCTCAAGGGCGGCCAGGACGCGGTCCAGGTTCTCGGGTTTTTTGGTCGGGTTGGCCCGCGAGGTGTTGAGGATCGAGCCGCCCTGGAAATGGATGCGGGAGACATCGTCGTGATCCAGCTCCTTGACGTGCGCCGTGTCGCCGGCCATGAGCCACTGGAACCCGTCATAGATGCCAAGGACTTGCTGGCCCCGGTTTCGGGTCTCCAGGGTCAGGGCGCTTATCACCCCGTTTATACCTGGAGCAGGGCCGCCGCCGACGAGAACGGCGATCCGTTTTCTCCCTTTGGCGGGAACGACATCGGCTTTAGGCATAGGCATCCCCCACTCCTGACAACGGCGGCAAAAGGCTTTTTGGCGCTTAGGAAATTTTATACCGGCTATCGCGGCGCTGGGCAAGCTATAGGGACAAGCCAGCGGACTTGAAAAGGGCGATCTAAAGGAATAATAAGGTTAACGACTGTGAAAAGGGATAGATCATAGGGGAGGCGAAGAGAGTGAGTTCGGAGACGGAGTTTGATCCCCTGCTTCGATTTGCGGAGATCGAGGGTCTGGTAGCTAAGGTCTACTTTCGCTTCTCTCATCTTTTCATCGACCAACCTGAGCTCAGGGATTTCTGGTGGGAGATGGCCAAGCAGGAGGAACAGCACGCCGCGATCCTTGTCGCCTGTAAGGGCGTGATCGAGAACTATCCGGATGAGTCGGTGGACCCGAGCATCGGCGCGGAAAAAGCAGACGAGCTCCGCGCTAGGCTCAAGGCCTATCTCGGCCAGGGCATCCGTTCGATCACTCTGGACAAGGCCTTTCAGACCGCTCTGGAGATTGAGGGTTCGGAAATCGACGCGATCTATAGCAAGCTACTTCACTTGGGAGGTCCGAAAATCGCTGAGACCATGGCGAACCTCGGAGTCCCGGCCAGCGTCCAGAGACATAAGCTCAAGTCCGCGCTGCGGCGGTTCAGTAAGAACCCCAAGTTGCTTCAGGCAGCCGCGCGCCTGTAACCCTCCGGTTCAAATTCTCGGTTGACTCCGTGCTACAGAACGCCCGGTCCCGCCCCTTCTGCGGCCGTAGGCATGGGCACCCAAAGTGAGGTATAGATTTCTACGGAGGCCATCTGCGCGGGTGGAGGAACAAACGTGAACAACGAACAGGGAGCGATCAATACGAAAACTGGGCCCGAGGACGTTCGGCTGAGCTCGGTCGAAGCCCGCGAAGCCCTGGAGCGGTATCGGACGAACTATATCACTGAAATGGATGGCATCGCCCTTTACCGTTCGCTGGCAGCCGCGGAAAAGGATGAAAAACGGGCGGCCATATTCGAACGGCTGGCCCGTGCGGAAGAGCGGCACGCCAATCGTTGGGCCAGGTTGCTACAAGCCGCGGGAGAGACGGTTCCCGTCTATCGGCCCTCGGCGCGGGTGCGGGTGTTGGGCTGGCTAGCCCGTGCTCTGGGGACGCAGAGAGTTCTCCCGATAATCAGCAGTCTCGAGGCCAGCGATCAAGCAGGCTATCTCGGGCAGCCGGAGGCTTCCGGACTTCCCGCTGAAGAGAGGGCCCATGCGCGGGCCCTGCGAGCGATGGAACCCGGTGTGACCAGCCAGGAAGCGATCATGGGGCGGGAGCGCTGGCACCTCATGTCGCGCGGAGGGAGTCTAAGAGCGGCCGTGTTCGGCGTCAACGACGGCTTGGTCTCTAATTTCAGTTTGGTGATGGGATTTGCCGGCGCCGAGGCGAGGCCGGAGTATATCGTGCTTGCCGGCGTTGCCGGTCTTCTGGCGGGCGCTTTTTCGATGGCGTCCGGGGAATACATCTCGATGAGCGCCCAGCGTGAGCTGTTTGAGCAGCAGATCGCCTTGGAGAAGCAGGAGCTTGAGATGTCACCCAGGGAAGAAGAGGAGGAGCTATCGCTGATCTATCAAGCCAAAGGGATACCCGAAGAGGACGCGAATCTGCTCGCCCACCGTATCATCCAAAACCCCAAGACGGCGATCGATACGCTGGCGCGCGAGGAGTTGGGGCTGGACCCTTCGGAACTGGGCTCGCCTTGGGGCGCGGCCATGAGCTCTTTTTTGGCTTTTGTGTTGGGTGCGACCGTCCCCGTGCTTTCCTATCTTGTGTTGTCCGGGAATACTGCGTCGATCATGAGCGCTGCGCTAAGCTCCCTTGCTCTGTTTGGGGTTGGGGCGTTGCTCTCGGTCTTTACTGCCCGGGGCCCGCTGGCGAGCGGTCTTAGGATGCTGGGCATCGGGCTTCTGGCTTCGGCGATCACTTTCTGTGCCGGTTGGCTTTTGGGCGTCAGTGTAGCTGGATGAGGCGGTCAATGGGCACGGTTAGAAGTCGCGTAGAAAAAGACCCGGTCTGCGGCATGGACGTGGAGCCGGAAAGCGCCGCCGGAAGTTACGAACACGACGGTCGCACCTATTACTTCTGTTGTGAGCCGTGCCTGGAACGATTCAGGGAAGATCCGGCCAAATTTCTTACCGGCGGGGTGTCCCAGGCCGAGTCCCCCACGGGGGTGGGAAAACGCAATCTCTATACTTGCCCGATGGATCCGGAAGTCCGCCAGGAAAAACCGGGCGCGTGTCCGAAGTGCGGAATGGCCTTGGAGCCCATGGTGGTGCCATCTCCTTTCGGGCCGGTTGAGTACGTATGCCCCATGCACCCGGAGATTGTCCGGGCCGAGCCTGGTAGTTGTCCGATTTGCGGTATGGCTTTGGAGCCGCGAACCGCAGCCGTCGAGGAAGGGCCTAATCCGGAACTCGTCGATATGGCGCGGCGGTTTTGGTCGAGTCTCATTCTCACTGCGCCGCTCCTGTTCCTCGCTATGTCGGAGATGATCCCTGGCCTCTCGTTACCTCGGACCGCACCGCCTCGGACTCTGATCTGGGTCCAGTTTGCCCTGGCGACTCCGGTGGTCCTGTGGGGTGGCTGGCCCTTCTTCCAGCGCGGCTGGGTATCGATCGTGAATCGCAGCTTGAATATGTTTACGCTGATCGCTATCGGCGTTGGGACTGCGTATCTCTACAGCGCGGTGGCGGCGCTTTTACCGGGGATCTTTCCGCCGTCCTTTCGCGGCCACGGGGGGCAGGTGGCGCTCTATTTCGAGGCCGCTGCCGTTATCACCACGCTCGTCCTTCTCGGCCAGGTCCTCGAGCTTAGGGCTCGGAGCCGTACGAGCAGTGCCATCAAGGCCCTGTTGGGCCTTGCGCCAAAGACCGCCAGGCTTCTCAACGATGACGGAAGCGAGCGAGATGTTGCGCTAGCGCAGATCACGGTGGGCGACCGGCTTCGGGTGCGTCCCGGGGAGAAGGTGCCCGTAGATGGTGCCGTCCTCGATGGAGCGACTTCCATTGATGAATCGATGGTGACGGGAGAGCCGATCCCGGTTGAGAAAAATACCGGAAGCCGGGTCACGGGCGGGACGGTTAACGGCACCGGCAGCTTTGTGATGCGCGCGGAGCGAGTGGGGAGTGAGACCCTGCTCGCGCAGATCGTTCGCATGGTGAGCGAGGCTCAGCGCACCCGCGCGCCGATCCAGCGCCTTACCGACGTCGTGTCGTCCTATTTTGTCCCCGCCGTCGTTCTGGTGGCGCTCGTTACCCTGGTCGTATGGGGGATGGTCGGGCCTGAGCCACGGATGGCGTATGCCCTTCTCAACGCAGTGGCCGTGCTCATCATCGCGTGTCCGTGCGCGCTCGGTCTGGCCACGCCGATGTCGATCATGGTGGGGACCGGCCGCGGGGCGACGACGGGCGTGCTGATCAAAAACGCCGAGGCGTTGGAGATCCTGGAAAAGGTGGACACGGTGGTCGTGGACAAAACCGGGACTCTGACCGAAGGCAAGCCTCGGGTTACGTCTGTTGTCGTTTTGCCAGGGTACAGCGAGTCGGAGTGCTTGCGCCTAGCGGCAAGTATCGAGCGCGGCAGCGAACACCCGCTGGCGGCGGCCGTTGTGGCCGCGGCCGAGGCGGAGGGGGTAATGCTCGCTGCGGCTCAGGATTTCCGCTCGATTACAGGCAAAGGAGTGGTTGGCAAAGTGGAGGGACGAGAGGTGGCGCTTGGTAATCAGAGGCTCTTCGGCGAGCTGGGCATCGATGTCAGGTCGCTCAGCGATCATGCCGGGCTGTTGCGCCAGGATGGCCAGACCGTCATGTTCGTCGCCGTGGATGGGCGGGTGGTCGGGCTGCTCGGGGTGTCAGACCCGATCAAACAGTCTACCTTTGAGGCGATTGGGCTCCTTCACGACGAAGGCGTGCGGATCGTCATGCTTACGGGCGATAATCGGACCACAGCCGAGGCGGTGGCGCGCAAGCTCGGAATCGACGAGGTGGAGGCTGAGATCATGCCGGAGCAAAAGGGCGAGATCGTAAGGCGGCTTCAGGCAGAGGGGCAAATCGTGGCGATGGCCGGGGACGGCATCAACGACGCCCCGGCGCTGGCGCAGGCCCAGGTCGGGATTGCGATGGGAACCGGCACGGATGTGGCCATGGAAAGCGCCGGCGTGACGCTGGTTAAGGGAGATCTGCGCGGCATCGCTAAAGCCAGAAAGCTCAGCCGCGGCACGATGCGCAACATTCGCCAGAACCTTTTCTTCGCATTTGTTTATAACACGCTGGGCGTCCCGATAGCGGCCGGGGTTCTCTATCCGGCCTTCGGTTTGCTCTTGAGCCCGATCATTGCGAGCGCGGCGATGACCTTCAGCTCCATCTCGGTCATCAGCAACGCGCTCCGCTTAAATCGCCTAGCCCTGTAAGACCCGCACTCGCTTGAACCGATTGGGCGTTGCCAATGCTGAAACAGTTCAAGCCGTTCGAATCGTTTCAGCCGTTTCGCTTTGAGAGAAAGTTAGTCGCGAGCTTCCGTGAGCACGGCGATGAATTTTCTCACCGCCGGGGGCAGCGAGCGGCTGCGGCGGTGGAGCGCCGCGATGGGGCGCGTGAAAGGTCCCTCGGTAAAAGGCAGCGACTTGAGCAGCCTCGCCTCGATCTCCGACGCCACGGTCGTGGAGGGGACGACCGAGACGCCCAGGCCAATTTCCACGGCGCGCTTGATGAGCTCAATATTGTCAAACTCGACCTTGATTTTCAGAGACACACCACGGGCGCGAAAGATCTCATCGAGCGCCTTGCGCGTCGGCATGTCGCCCTCGAAGCCAACGAAGGGCTGGGAATTCAGCTCCTGCACGCTGATCGTTTGGCGTTGGGCAAAGGGGTGGTTGAGGGCACAAATGAGCACGAGTTCGTCCTCGCGAATCGGGATCGAGCGAAGTTGCGGCCTGTTCAGGGGATAGGCGACGATGCCCAGGTCGATCGAGCCGCTGATCAGGTCGCGATATATTTTATCCACCCTGCTGTACTCGATGCGGACTTCGATTTCAGGATAGCTTTGGAGAAACCGCTTTACGAAGGGGTTCAGCTCGTAGAGTCCAACACTGTAGACAGAGGCCACCCTCACGGAGCCGCCGGTCTCTCCTCCGATCTCCCGCATATTTTCCTCGAGCTCGCGTGCATTCGCCAAAATGCGCACAGATCCTTTGTAGAGCACTTCTCCGGCTTTCGTGAGTTTTAGCTGGGCGCCGTGCCGCTCGATCAGGGGTGTACCGAACTTATTTTCGAGGGCCTTTAGGCGCTGGCTGACGGCGGATTGGGTGAGAGAGTTCGCGTTGGCCGCGAGGGTGAAGCTTTTATGCCTGATCACGTCGCAGAAAAGCTTCAAGGAGTCGATGTCCATAATCGATTGGTCCTATTAAAGGCAAGCAAAAGAGAGGCCAGAGAGCCCAGGCCTTATTCTTTCCGAAAGTTTAGTTAAATCCCCTACTTAAATTCCCACTCTTGCAACTGCGCCAGTCCGATTTTCCTAGAATTTGGAGGGACGGCGGGTTTTCTCATTTGCAGATTTGTCTTCTAACTGGGGCATCGCCGGAAGATCCAGCGCGGAGAGAAGCTACTGATTTCATTAGGGGAAATCCTATCAAGGCGTACCATTTCATGAACTGCAAAGCGCAGACAATAAGTCGTGCTTATTTTTGGCCGGCTGGCATAAGGATTGCTCCGCTTTTTTTAATGGCTTGGGGGACAGAGTTTTACCTGAGCATGTGGCTCGTGGTCAATTTTTGGATAGCGAAAGCGTGAAGAGCAATTGCATCACGGGGATAGTCAAAGTGGCTCAGGGCTGATGCTGTGGTGAGGCTCAGGCGAGAAAGGTAGAGGCGTGGAAAAACCGAGCAAGAAGGAGCGGCCCAAGCTGCCGCGAATCGATCCCCCGATCCGTTCACCGGAACAGAGGAAGCGAGATTTTTGCGAAGTCTATCTTGGATATGATCCTGAGTCCGGGATGCGGGAGGCGCAGCGTTGCGTTGAATGCAAAGATCCGCCTCCCTGTGAAGAGGCCTGCCCCCTCCACAATCGCATCAGAGACTGGCTCGTCTTGGCCGCGGATGGGAAGTTCCTCCAGGCAGCAGCTATCTCTCGCTTGACGAGCAACATGCCGGAGATCTGCGGTCGAATCTGTCCCCAGGACCGGCTGTGTGAATCCGAATGCATCATCGGGGTCAAAAACAAGCCAGTGGCGATTGGTGCCGTTGAGCGCTTCATCAATGAGTACGCCTTCGAGAAGCTCGGGAGAATTCCGGGGCCGAAGAGGGCGTGGCGAACGGGTAAGCGCGTGGCGGTGGTGGGGGCAGGCCCGGCGGGTTTAGCCTGTGCCGAAGAGTTGGTTAAGCGCGGCTATGGCGTGACGGTTTTTGAGGCCATGCCTCACGCCGGAGGGCTTTTGGTCTATGGCATCCCGGGATTCAAGCTGGAGAAGTGGGTGGTGGAGCGTCGGGTCGAGTACCTGAAGCGCTTGGGAGTAGAGTTTCGCTGCAGCACGAGGCTTGGGCCCGAACTGACTCTCGACGATCTCTTCAACCAGGGCTACGAAGCGGTGTTCATCGGCATCGGGGCGCAGAAACCGAAGAATCCCAAAATCCCGGGAATGGATCTTCACGGCGTCCACATCGCGCTGCCCTTCCTGGTCCGGAACAATCTTGGACCCGATCGACTTCCCGCGGGACAATGGTCGAGAGACGACCTCGACGGCAAGCTCGTCACCGTGTTCGGCGGCGGCGATACGGCCATGGATTGTCTCCGAACTTCGGTCCGGCTCGGGGCGGCGCGCGTCGTGTGCGTTTACCGCCGCGACGAGGAAAATATGCCCGGGAGCCGGCAAGAGGTGAAGCGCACGAAGGAAGAGGGGGTGGAGTTCTTCTTGTACACGGCCCCGGTGAAGTTCCTCGGCGACGAGGCGGGATGGCTGAGCAAGGTGGAATGCATCAGGATGGAGCTGGGCGAGCCCGACGCGAGCGGGCGTCGAAGCCCGATCCCCGTTGACGGAAGCAACTTCGAGATCGAGACCGATTTCGCCATTCTCGCCTTCGGTTTCGACGGCAACCCCGTTCACGATGCTGGCGGGAAACTCAAGGTCAGAAAGGATGGTTGCTACGAGACAGACGAGAACAAGATGACCTCATGGCCCGGCGTGTTCGCCGGCGGGGATGCTGTTCGTGGGCCTGATCTTCTGGTCACCGCGTTGAAGGACGGGAGAGACGCGGCCGGGGCGATCGATCGGTATCTCTCTCCCCGGTCAGAGGCCGTAACTTGCCAGGAAGGGAGCCTGAGATCTTATGCGTGAAATTTCGGCTACGGCAGTCAAGGAAACGGTCGCCCAACTTTGCCAGGAGGCGAATTATTACCTCCCGGACGACGTCCGCGCGGCCCTGGAGGGTGCGCGGAAAAAAGAAGAGGCTCCGCGGGCTCAGAAAGTCCTCGACATGGTCCTCCAGAATGCGGAGCTTGCCGCGCGCAACCGGGTTGCCCTCTGCCAGGACACCGGAACCTGTGTCGTTTTTCTGGAGGTCGGCCAGGACGTGCACATCAAGGGTGATCTGCACAAGGCCATCGAGGATGGGGTCTCCAAAGGTTACAAGACGGGTTATCTACGCAGTTCCATGGTGCGGCAGCCGTTCTCCAAAAGGCTGAATACGGGAGACAACACCCCTGCGGTGATTCATACCGAGATCGTCGCGGGGGAAAGGCTCAAGGTCACGATCATGCCGAAAGGCGGTGGTTGTGAAAATATGAGCCGGCTCGTGATCCTGAAGCCCGGCGAGGGAAGGGAAGGAGTCATCAACTTCGTTGTGCGTGCCGTGGAGGAATCGGGGGGTAATCCTTGCCCACCGGTGATCGTTGGCGTGGGGATCGGCGGTACAGCCGACCACGTCATGTACTTGGCGAAACGGGCGCTTTTGCGCAAGGTCGGCGAGCACCATCCCGATCCGGAAGTCGCCGAGCTCGAGCAGGAGCTCCTGAACAAGATTAACGCAACTGGGATCGGCCCCCAGGCTTGGGGCGGGAGGACAACGGCGCTGGCGGTGAACGTGGAGAGCTTTCCGGCGCACATCACGGCCCTCCCCGTTGGCGTCAACCTTCAATGCCACAGCGCCCGTTTCAAAACCGCCGAACTCTAGGGAGGTTGGAGCGATGGTTACGAGACTGACCACTCCCCTTACCGACGATGCCGTTGCCGGCGTGAAGGCCGGTGACGAGGTCGCGATCACGGGGATTCTCTATACCGCGCGAGATGCGGCGCACAATCGCATGATCGAAACCTTGCGGTCGGGTGAAAAGCTCCCCTTCGATATCAAGGGGCAGATCATCTACTACGTCGGGCCAACTCCTCCGCGACCGGGGCAGGCGATCGGCTCCGCAGGGCCGACGACCTCTGCGCGCATGGATCCGCTGACGCCGCCTCTGCTTGAGGCAGGTCTCAAAGGAATTATCGGCAAAGGGGGCCGGAGCGTCGCGGTCAGGGAGGCGCTGCAAAAATATAAGGCCGTCTACTTTGCCGCCGTCGGCGGGGCAGGCGCTCTTTTGGCGGGGCACATCGGAAAGGCGGAGATCGTGGCTTATGAGGATCTCGGGACGGAGGCGATCCGCATGCTCCACGTCGAGGAGTTTCCGGCCGTTGTGGTGAACGACATTTACGGCAATGACCTGCTCGAGCAGGGCAAAGCGGAGTGGCGAAGAGAGGTTCCTTTACCGGGCTAATTCCTTTCGAGCCGGGGAGGTGTGTCATGGCAAAGGATACGTTGACGATCACGGACAACCGTACGGGCAAGAGTTACGAGGTTCCCATCGAGCACGGTGCGATCCGCGCCTTGGACCTCAGGCAGATCAAGGTTGCCGACGATGATTTCGGCATCCTCGCCTACGACCCCGCGTTCATGAACACGGCGTCGTGTCGCAGCCGGATCACCTACATCGATGGGGATAAAGGCATCCTGCGCTACCGCGGCTACCCGATCGAAGAGCTTGCCGAACAGGGCACGTACCTCGAGACCGCCTACTTGATCCTGTACGGGGAGCTTCCGACCGCACGCGAGCTGGACGAATGGGTTCACAACATCACCTATCACACGTTTATCCATGAGAACATCAAGAAGTTCATGGACGGCTTCCACTACGACGCCCATCCGATGGGCATTTTGGTCAGCACCGTAGCGGCGCTCTCGACTTTCTACACGGAAGCCAAAAACATCTTCGATCCTGAATCACGCCGCAAGCAGACGCATCGCCTGATAGCGAAGATGCCCACCCTGGCCGCATTTGCCTACCGGCACAGCCGCGGGATGCCTTACGCCTACCCCGATAACGACCTGAGCTATGCGGGAAATTTCCTGAACATGCTCTTCAAGATGACCGAGGCGAAGTATCAACCCAACCGGACGCTGGAGCGCGCCCTGGATGTCCTCTTCATCCTGCATGCCGATCACGAGCAGAACTGCAGCACCAATGCGATGCGGAGCGTGGGAAGCTCTCACGTCGACCCCTACTCCGCGGTAGCGGCCGCAGCCGCGGCCCTGTACGGGCCGCTGCACGGCGGGGCCAACGAGGCGGTTCTCCGGATGCTCGGGGAGATCGGCTCCAAAGACAAAGTTCCCGGATTCATCAAAAGGGTAAAGGCTGGGGAAGGACGGCTCATGGGTTTTGGTCACAGGGTGTACAAAAACTACGATCCTAGGGCGAAGATTATCAAGCGCGCGGCAGAGGAAGTGTTTGAGGTCACCGGGAAAAATCCTCTCATCGACATCGCGGTCGAGCTGGAGCGCATCGCGCTGGAGGACGATTATTTTATCCAGCGCAAGCTCTACCCCAACGTCGATTTCTATTCGGGCATTATCTACGAGGCTATGGGGTTTCCCATGGAGATGTTCCCGGTGCTCTTCGCCATTCCCCGGACCTCCGGTTGGATTGCCCAGTGGGATGAGATGCTTGCCGATCCGGAGCAAAAGATCGCCCGGCCGAGACAGGTCTATCTGGGGTCTGCGCTCAGAAAGTTCGTGCCGCGAGAGAAAAGAAGGGCTTAGATGGCGAAACCCGGCGCCGTGGAGCAAAAAAAGGGAGCAGGTAAAAGACTCGATTCGGTTAGCCTTAGAGAAAGAGGGGATTCCAACCAGCCGGTTGGGGGAGGACTCTATCGTGGGGAAAAAGAAGGAGCGTAACGAAAAGCGCAAGAACCGTCGGAGGCGGAAGCGGTTTGTGGCCTCGGGTCTGGTTGTCGGCTTGATCGTAGCCGTGCTGGCCTGGAATTGGATCGGCACGGGGAGCCCGGAGCGGTTAACCAAGGGGGAGCTCTTGATCCCGGGCGACTACGTGCGGCGGGAGACCAAAACCCCGCTATCGGCGGCGCTGTTTGTCGGAAAAACGGCCCGGGCGTACCAGGTGGCCAGTGAAATCCCCGATGTCTTAGACCAGATCTACTGCTACTGCGAGTGTGACAAGCACATGGGCCATTTGAACCTGCTCTCATGCTTCACGGACAGCCACGGCGCCACGTGAATTAACTACTGTCAGAACGAGGCGCTGGATGCGTCCGAAATGGTAAAGCAAGGCTACAGTGTTAAAGAGATTCGCCAACGGATCGACAGCAAGTATAGCCGGCTGTAGGAGAAGTGAGGCGTGAGCAGTGAGCAAAGGGGACAGTCCCTCTCAAGAAAAGGGACTGTCCCCCTCCAGTGAGCAGAAGATTGGAGATTGATGACCAAGGGCTTCTTTGTTTCCGTCATCGTATGGTTGATCCTCACCTTCGTTTTCAGCGTCAAATTGGTTTTTGCCCACGGTGACCACGGGGATGCGGCGCCGCCCGAAGGGGGAATCAGTCTAGTTACCCTGGATGGATTTCAGGTCGAGCTTCTTACTTCCCCTCGTCCGCCTCGCGCCGGTGAGGAAAGCAAGATCATAGCCAAGATCCTGCGTAACGGCTCCCTTGAGCCAGTGCGGGATGGCAAGGTGTTGATCGGAGTCTCTCCTGTTCGGCTCCCTGATAATTCTAGCGAACAAAAAAATCCTTATGCTCAATCCCGGTACGTTGTTGACCCATTTCCTCTGCTCCCAGCGCCCGAGGTCGTTTGGGCCGGAAGCTACACGCTCGTGCGGCAATTGGATCGGCGCGGCCCGCACCTCGTCCGAATTGCCCTACAAGAGTTGGACGGGAGGAGCTTCAATCCACCTGCTGTGCTTGAATTCTACCTGAATATAGCTCCCCCTTCAGGATGGACTCCCGGTCTTATCTTTCTTGCGATGATGGCCTTAGCCATCGGTTTCGGAGGAATCTACTGGGTTGTTCTCCGCTCCCATTCCCCTTTTGATCTTAGCGTTCCACTTAATCTGCTCGGTATTCGCTGGCTGGATAGGGTTGTCCGCTGGCGCGGTTTCCAGCCGGTTTTTCAAATTCCCCTCGTGCTGCTCACCGTGCTCATAACGCTCCTTGGCTTTTTTGATCTTCAGGATGGCGCCAAGAACCTCGCAACGAAGCTTACGTGGATCCTCTGGTGGCCGGGGATAATCTTCACCTTCATTCTTGTTGGTCGCTTGTGGTGCGTCATGTGCCCTTTTGGAACCCTGAATGAATGGGGAGCGACATTGGCGAAATCCAGCAGGATGTTCCCTAAATTCCTGCGCAACCTCTGGTTAGCCACGCTTTTCTTCCTTGTTCTTACTTGGGCCGATGAACAGCTCGGCATCATCCGGTCCCCGCAGATGACGGCTTGGTTGATCCTCGCTCTCGCCGTTCTTGCCATTGCCACGGGGCTCTTTTTCCAGCGGCGCACTTTCTGCCGCTATCTCTGTCCGATCACCGGTCTTCAGGGGCTTTACTCTATGGCCTCTCCTATTGAACTGCGCGCGGAGCATCGGAACCGTTGTCTTAAAGACTGCCACCAGGACTGCTATCGGGGAAATGAAAAAGGAACGGGCTGTCCTATGTTTGAGTTCCCGATGACGATGCAGCGGAACACCTACTGCAATTTCTGTTTCGAGTGCGTTAAAAGTTGCCCGCCGGGAAACATGACGTTGCGAGCGCGTCCCTTTGGCAAGGACCTCTGGGCATCGGGCAGGCATTGGCTGGACGAATCCTATCTCGCAGTGGCCCTTGTAGGAATAACCACCATAGTCAGTGCCCAGATGTTGACCGGCTGGAGCCTTTGGATGTCCCAGATGGCCCGTCTCATCCCTCTGCCCGTTCGTGTTCTTATGAAGCCTGTGACCTACCTAACTGTAACCGAGTCGGCCGTCTTCTTTGTCGGATCACTCATTGTCTTTCCTCTCTTCGTGGTGCTGGCTGCGAGGATCACCGACAAGTTCGCAGGAGAGCAAGGAAAGGGAGTCAAGAGAACGTTTGTGACTTTGGGCTATATGTTCATTCCTGTGGGATTGACCATGCACCTGGCACACAACGCCTCCCACCTCTTTATGGAAGGTCCGGGGATTGTTCCTGCGCTACAGCGGACCCTTAACCGCTATACTCCCTTTGCCGTCGGTGAGCCCAATTGGCAGGTTCTCCCGCTCGTATCCTCGGAAGTGGTCTATTGGCTTCAAATGCTATTCATTCTGGCGGGCTTATTTTTTTCGGTCGTTGTTGGCTACCGCCTTGCTAGGGATCTTTTTGAACAACATCGACTTGCGGGCAAGGCATTGATCCCGTTCGCCGTTCTTTCCCTCCTGTTCACCCTCACAAATCTCTACCTTCTGAACCAACCCATGGGCATGCGCCACGGAATGTGACGGTCGATCAAAGCCCTTCCGCCCATGCGAGAAGCTCGGGGTCTTTGGAAGATTGCCTGAGCATAGTTTTGAGCTTCGCGATTTGGGCGCTGGGCGGGACACCGAATTGCTCCATCGTTTTGGCCATCTGCGGTCCCCCGAGTTGCAGAAGCTTGCTGTAAATGGCGTCGATCTCCGAGCTTTCTATTTCGAGCGCAATCCTAAAGGCCTCCTCGGCGGTAATCGCGGGAGTCCCTTTCCTAAGGTAGGCTAAAAGCCGCGCCTTGAGCTGATCGGCTTTGTCCTGCCTAATGCTGGGGTCTATGGCCTCTTCGAGATAGTTCTCGATCACAATCCTTATAGCCAAGAGAATGCACGCATGCTGTTCTTCTTCCATGGCCATCTGCCACCAGAAATCCCTTAGCGCTGGACGGTGGAGAAAAAGGTGAGAGAAGCGGAAATAGAGCTTGCCGACGAGGCGCTCGATCTCCGCGAACCTGACCAGAGGATCGAAGCCGGTTTCAGAGGTTATTTCAGTCGTCATTTCGGTAGACTCTTCCCGTCCTAGCAGACTGCATCTACGCAACTATTGTGCCATTGGAAAAGCCTTCATCCTTCAAGCTGCTGGCGGGATGCTGGAAGCGTTGTTTTTTCAGGAAGTGGGAAAGGCGGGTTCCTTTTTTCTCATCTTTAGTAATGGAAAAGCCGCGGTCCTCCACCCCGATCCTGTCTTCCCGATTCCGAAGCTGTATTCGATAAGACAAATATAAAAAGTTGGTACGGACAAAGTTTTGATATTTGATTAGACTAACTGTGGCCTGTTTTTTGCTTTTATTCTCCAAGGGGGGCCACGGAGTCGCTCTTTCTCCTAATTTTAGGAAAGACTGGGCTGTGATTTGGAAGCTCATTGCGGATTTCAGTTGGAACTTAATGGGATGCTTGGCTACGACAACGAAAAAGGAGCCACCGAGAGGGCTGATGAAGCCGGGGTGATCCTGTCTTATGGCTTGTGGGAAACCGGAGATTTGGCTGTAGCCACTGCTTATGAGCGCATAAGAACAGAGGATGACGGCGTTTTCCATCCTGGCATCGTGTTCAAACACGAATTCCAATGAGGGGGAAATCATGGAGATCCTCATTAAAACGCTAGAGGCGATGGTGGTGACCCTCAGGGAGGGCGTCGAGGCCGCGCTCGTGGTAGGGATTGTTCTTGCCTACTTGAGAAAAACCGACAGGGCCCATTTAAGCCCGTATGTGTACCGCGGCCTGTGGGTGGCGATTCTCGTAAGCATCCTGAGTGCATTCGTAGTCCAAAAGCTCGGACTGGACCCAGAAAACGAGGTCCTCGAAGGCTCTCTCATGCTGGTGGCAGCCGCCCTTGTGGGTTCGCTTCTGGTTTGGATGTGGCGGGCAGGTCGGACTTTGAAACAACGCATGGAAGCGCGCCTCGGCGCCGTGACCTCTGGCGGTTCGGGTCCGGGGCTATTCCTCTTTACCTTCCTCATGATTTTGAGAGAAGGAGTTGAGACGGTCCTTTTTCTCTTTGCCCTGTCCTCGACCATCGGCGCTAACGCTATGTACAACATGGTAGGAGGAGGGCTTGGGCTTCTCCTTGCCTTTCTTTTTGGATTCTTCCTGATCAGGGGAAGCCTGAGAATCAACTTAAGAAGTTTCTTTGCCACGACCGGATTGGTCCTCGGGCTTCTGGTCTTTAAGCTCATCGCCAATGGTCTGCACGAGTTCTTTGAGGTCGGTCTCCTGCCTTCGACGGAAACCGTTCTTTCCGTCGTGGGCTTTCTCACAAAAGAAAATACTTCGATCGTGATTCTGATCGCCCTGATTGCGCTCCCGGCGCTCACGATGCTCCAAGATGCTTGGGGGAAACGGATAGAGGTCGACGCCTCTTTGTCTCCACCAGAGCAGCGCAAGATAAAGGCGGAGGCTCTTAGACTGAGGAAGTGGACAACCGCTGCAGCAGGTGTAGCCCTGGGGATCAGCTACCTCCTCGGAATGTCACTCGTGGTTTCGGCAAGCCGCGGCTACGACCCGACCCCAGTTCCGGTCCGTTTTCAGGAGACGATTCGGATTCCTCTAGGAGATCTCAGCGGACAAAGGATGGCGAAATATATGGTCAAGGTGGACGGGGTCGATGTCCGTTTTTTCATCGTGAGGAGTCAGGATGGGAAAGTGGCCGTAGCCCTGGATGCCTGCAATATCTGTCCGTTAAAGGGATACTTTTATGATGGTGACCAGGTCATCTGCCGAAACTGCGGCGCCCCCATCGCCTTTGACACCATTGGAACCCCCGGAGGATGCAATCCGGTGCCGTTAAAAGCGGTGGTGGATGGAGACGTTGTTGTTGTCCACGCCCAGGCGCTGGAGGAGGGCAGGGCGCGTTTTGTCCGCAGATGATGACTGGTCCGCATTATTCGTGAATTCAGGAAAAGTCACGACGTACCGTAGCCCGAGGGGGACGAGGAGGAAGGCCGCGGCAAGAGGACTGGCTCGCTAAGGGGACAGTCCCCTTTCAGGCAGGGGGACTGTCCCCCTCTGCTTGCGTGCCTGTCCCCGTCAGGAAGCTCCCTCGGGGAGCGCGCTCTCGGCTGCGGCCGATGGGATGTCCTCGCTTGGCTCGGAATCTCAGATCGCAGATCTCATATCTCAGATTTGAGATTTGAAATTTGCCATTTGAAATCCCGAAGGGCTTGTCCGCAGCCTCGCTCGCGCTCCCCTCGGTCGCGGACCATTGACGAGGCTCTATGCTTGGGCGTTTGCTTTTGAAATCGCTCTGGAGGCAAAGAAGCCGGACTCTTTTGGTCCTGTTGTCGGTTGGGACCGCGGCGGCCCTTATCTCTGCATTTCTTGGCATCGCATTCGCCGTCACGGAGCAGATGGCGCGAGAGCTCAGGTCTTTTGGCGCCAACATCCTTTTAGTGCCGAAGGCCGAGCCCTTGGAGGTGGAAATCGGAGGCCTGAAGTACGTTGCGCCTGA
>JACPAM010000228.1 GCA_016180805.1 Deltaproteobacteria bacterium
CCAATACGATCCCATGCTCGAGCCGAAGATGGCCACGCGGTCCGGATCGATCTCGGCACGCTTCGAAAGGTATGTATAGGCCGCTTTTCCGGCTTCCTCGCAGTTCGATGCCGTGCACTTGATCCCGCGGGCACGCGTCTCTCCCTGGCCGGGGCCGGCGATGGCGAACACCGCGATGCCGCGTTCAAGAAACGGGTCGCCGGAAAGGGGGTTGTCCTCCTTCACCCCATCCATTCCGGGGATATAGAGGATGCAGGGTGCTTTTTCTCCCGGCTTCATCCGCGGCGGCAGGTGCAGGAGGGCGGAAAGCGATTTTCCCTCGAAGGGCAACTCCACGCGCTCGATGGGTCGCCCCGCATAAAGGATGAACTTGTCGTAGCACAATCTCCTGCGCTCGCCCCAGGCGATGCGCTTAGGGTTATCGTCCTCGTAGGTGGCCCACTGGGCATTGGTGTAGAAGGTCGAAGCCACATAGTAATGCTCGGCGGCCTCGTGAAAATGTGCGGCCTTTTCCGACTCAACCGCAAGCTCCTCCCGGCGTCGCGCAGCCCGGGAAAACTCCCGTGAAATGTCGGAAAACTTCTGCACCCTGCGGCCGATCTCCTGGAGCTCGCCGGCCACGCCCGGTCCACAGTTGCGCAGGATCTTCCCCGTCCGACCTTGGTCCCAATCGAGACCCCGGGCCTGGATCACCTGATCCAATAACCACCTTTGCTCCCGCCACCGCCGCATTTTTCTTTCCGTCTCAGCGCGCATGAGGCACCTCCCGATTATCGTGGCTGCGGCCAATATATCATCTTCCAGGCCGCCTTTTTCAACCTTGTCCGCTCCCAGCGTCTTTTCCGGACGTCGCCGCGTAAGCATCGCCAGCCCTCACTGCGGGAGGCCGCCGGTTGAAGGTTGACCCTGGGATTTTTTTGTGTCTATAGTAATTTCTGTCTATTTTTACGATTTTCCCATAACCTTATGCTCTTCGATTTTGCTAATGTTTTGGTGTTTCTGGGCCTGGGCTTTGCCTTTGTTGGCGTCAATCTGCTTATCGGGCGGCTGCTCAGGCCCTCCAATCCTCAGGCGCGCAAGCTTTCCACCTACGAGTGCGGCGAGCCGGCTTCCGGCAGCGCCTGGGTGAATTTCAACATCCGCTTTTACATCGTTGCGTTGATTTTCATCATCTTTGAGGTGGAGATCGCCTTCGTGTTCCCGGTGGCGACCGCTTTTCGGCGCTGGATCGAGAGCGGGCAAGGGCTTTTTGCCTTTGTCGAAATCGTGGTTTTTGTTGGGATCCTCTTTCTCGGGCTGATCTACGCCTGGGCAAAAGGCGATCTCGAGTGGGTCAAGAAAGTTAAAGCCTAGTGCCGCGCTGCTCAGAGGTATGGGCATGAAACCGCTGCTTAACTCACTACCGGAGACGGTGTTCACCACCAAGGTGGATAGCCTGCTCAACTGGGGGCGGGCTTCTTCGCAGTGGTACATGCTGTTCGGTTTAGCCTGTTGCGCTATTGAGTTGATGCAGACCGGGGGGCCGCGGGCCGACGTCGACCGCTTTGGCTGTGTCCCCCGTGCGACGCCGCGCCAATCGGACCTCATGATCGTGGCCGGAACGCTCACCTATAAAATGGCCAAGCGAACCAAGCTCCTCTACGACCAGATGCCGGATCCCAAGTACGTGATCTCCATGGGAAGCTGCTCCAACTGCGGCGGCCTGTTTCAGCTCGCCTATTCGGTCTGTAAGGGCGTGGACAAGGTCATCCCGGTGGATGTCTATGTCCCGGGGTGCCCGCCCCGGCCCGAGGCGCTGACCGAAGGGCTGCTCAGAATACAGGACAAGATGATGCGCGAGCGCTGGCTCGTGAGGGAGCCACGCATGGCCGAGCAGCCGGTTGAGGCGTAGAGGAGAGATGGAGGCGAAGGAGATATACGGGAGGCTTGAGCAGAGGTTTCCGGGGAAGGTCGCTGGCCTGAAGGATGATGTCCTCGATCCTTTCCTGATGGTCGAGCCGCAAGCCATCGTGGAGGCCTGCCGCTTTCTGCGCGACGAGCCCGAGCTGAAATTCGAGATACTGTCCGATCTGACGGTCGTGGATTTTCCCAAAGAGGAAAAGCTCCAGGTCGTCTATCACCTGTACTCTTATACGTTTCGGCACCCAATCGTTCTGAAGGTCGACCTGCCGCGCGAAGAGCCGCGCATCTCGACCCTGGAGGGCGTCTGGAAGGCGGCCAACTGGTTCGAGCGCGAGGCCTTTGATCTGTTCGGAGTTGTCTTTGAAGGGCACGGCGATCTGAGAAGGATCCTGCTGCCCGAGGACTGGATCGGGCATCCGCTGCGCAAGGACTATGTGGAGCAGGAAGAGTACGACGGTATCAGCACAGAGCGGGCGCCCCTGGTCGAGAAATTGCTCCGGTGAAAGAGTATGGACGAAACCCTGCATACGGAAGGTGAAGGCTTCCATACCGAGGACATGACCATCAGCATGGGCCCGCAGCACCCGAGCACGCACGGGGTGCTGCGCTTCGTCGTCAAAACCGACGGCGAGGTCATGCGCGAGGCGATCCCGGACGTGGGCTACCTCCATCGCTCGATCGAAAAAATCGGCGAGAAGGTGACCTGGCACGGCTATGTCCCCTATACGGATCGGGCCGACTACCTGGCGGCGATGTTCGCCAACCAGGGTTTCTGCATGGCGGCGGAGAAACTCGCGGGCATCGAGGTGGCCCGGCGGGGCGAGTTCTGCCGCGTGATCGCGTGCGAGCTTAACCGCATCGCCAGCCACTTGATCGCGGTCGGAACCTTCGGTCAGGACATCGGGGCCATCACGCCGTTTATTCACGCGCTGCGCGAGAGAGAGACGATCAACGATCTGATGGAGGAGATTTGCGGCGCGCGGCTCACTTACAACTACATCCGGATCGGCGGGGTGGGCTACGACATCACTCCGGGGACCTGTGATCGAATCACGCAGTTCCTCGATCACTTCGAGCCCATCGTCGATGAGTACAACCGGCTGCTCTCGTACAATAAAATATTCATCGAGCGGCTGGCCCATGTGACCCCGATCACGCGGGAGGACGCCTTCCAGTACAACATCGTCGGACCGAACCTGCGCGCCTGCGGCCTGAAATGGGACATAAGAAGGGATATTCCGTACTCGGTTTATCCCGAGCTTGAGTTCAACATCCCGGTGGGGACGGGGGAAAAAGGGACGTTAGGGGATTGCTACGACCGGTACATGGTCCGGATGGAAGAGATGCAGGAGAGCTGCAAGATCCTGCGCCAGTGCCTCAAGACGCTCCCCAAAGGGCCTGCCATCGCCAAGGTCGCGCGTAAGTTCAAGCCGCCTGCGGGCGAGGTCTATATCCGGATCGAGAGCGCCCGCGGGGATATGGGGTTTTATGTGGTCAGCGACGGCAGCGAGTATCCTTATCGCGTTCGCATTCGCACGGGCTCGTTCACCGCGATGAGCATCATTGATAAGATCAGCCGGGGCATCATGGTGGCGGACCTGGTCGCGCTCATCGCCAGCCTGGACGTAGACGCGCCTGAAATCGATCGGTAACTCGGACCTTATGCAACAGCTCGTGGATCAGCTCATCCAAGAGGGGTATTTTGAGGGTGTACCCAAGGACTTCGTGTACACGGGCTTCATGGTGCTTGTGGCCTTGCTGGTGCTGTCGTTTTTCGTCGCGCCGCTGGCCGGAATCACGAGCTGGCTGGAGCGGCGGGTTTGGGCCAGGATCCAGTCCCGCGTCGGGCCCAACCGCGTCGGGCCGCAGGGTATTCTTCAGTGGTTGGCCGACGGCATCAAAAACCTGCTCAAAGAAGACATCATCCCGACGGCCGCGGACAAGCGGCTGTTCGCGCTGGCCCCCTACGTGGTCTTCGTCGGCTTCTTCGCGACCTTTGTGGTCATTCCCTTTGGTAGCCAGCTTATCGTTGCCGATCTCAACATCGGTATTCTCTATCTCCTGGCCATCACCTCGCTCGTCGTGGTGGGGATACTGATGGCGGGCTGGTCCTCCAACAACAAATGGTCGCTGCTCGGTGGCATGCGCTCGGCGGCGCAGATCGTGAGCTACGAGATCCCCGCGGGCCTTGCCCTTTTGACCATCGTTTTCGCCGCCGGCACGTTGAGCATGCAGGGGATTATCAAAGCGCAGGGTTGGGCCCCGTGGGATTGGCTTCTGTTTTACAACCCCTTCACCTTCGCCGCGTTTTTTCTCTATTTCACCGCCGCCTTAGCCGAAGGCAACCGCACGCCGTTCGACATTCCGGAAGCGGAATCGGAGCTTGTGGCCGGCTATGTCACCGAATACAGCGGGATGCGCTTTCTCTTCTTCTTTTTCGCCGAATGGGGGAACCTTTACGTGATCGGTGCCATCGCGACGACCTTGTTTCTCGGCGGCTGGCAGATCCCGCCGATCACGGACCATCCGGTCCTGGTCGGCATCCTCCAGTTCATCGTCTTTTTCCTGAAGGCCTATCTCTGGGTGTTCGTCGCCATGTGGGTGCGCGGCACCCTGCCGCGGGTTCGGGTGGATCAGCTTATGTCGCTGTGCTGGAAGTACATGGTTCCGCTTTCCTTCATTTGCCTTTTGGGCACGGCCGCGTGGATGGTGATCTGGCCGCAGGGGAACCGGGTCGCAAGCTTCGTCATGTTCCTGATCGGTGTGGCGATCCTGGGGCTGTTTTTCCGGCGCGTCCGGTTCCAGATTCGCCATGCCCAACCGGTGCTCTATTGGAAGCCCTACATTTGAGTGTCGAGGGATGATGACCGCGGTAGGCGAATATATCAAAGACATCACGGAGACGGTCACGACGATCTTCGAAGGGATGGCCGTGACCTTTTCCCATTTCGTTCGGCGTCCGTCGACGATCCAGTATCCGGACCGGATTCCCAAGCCGGTACAGGAAATGTTGCCGCTCAGGTATCGGGGCATCCTGGAGGTCGACATGGACATCTGCACGGGCTGCCTGGCGTGCGAGCGGGTCTGCCCGATTTCGTGTATTACGATCGGCATCGAAATGAACAAGGAAACCAAACAGCGGATGTTCACCCATTTCGACATCGACATCTGCAAATGCATGTATTGCGGCCTGTGCGCGGAGGCCTGTCCGACCGGTTCGATCCGCCATTCTCAGGAATTTGAAGGCGCCTGTTATAACCCGGCAGGTTTGGTGCGCCACTTCGTGACGGAGCCGGTTCTCCTCTACAAACCCAAGAAGGGAGGGGAAACCGAGCCGACGCTGGCTAAGAAGGTTGAGATTGGCCTGAAATATTTGGATGAGTTCGCCACCCCGGACAAGGGGGGAGGGGAAGGTGCAGCGGAGGGATAGACAGCCGTTATAGATCGGGCTTTCCCATCGGTCGTACGGGCACTTGATCCGCAAAGGATCTTCCTGTAATTGAGCCGAAGGGCCACCGGCTCTTCGGAATCCCAAGCAGAGATCGAAAGATGGAAATTTCCGCGCTCGTATTTTATCTACTCGCCGCCATCACGATCGGCTCGGCCGCGATCGTGGCCTTCTCGCGCAACATCGTCTACTCGGCGTTTTCCCTGCTGGGGACGTTCGCGGGTGTGGCGGGCATCTATGTTTTCTTGGGCGCCGACTTTGTCGCCGGCGTTCAGATTTTGATCTATGTCGGCGGGATCCTGGTCCTGATTTTGTTCGCCGTTATGCTCACCCACCGGATCGCCGATGTCCAGATTACGAACCGCTCCGCGGGTATGATCCCGGCGGTCGTGATCATCGCCGTCTTCCTCGGTCTTTTGATCCAGAGCATTCGCGACACGCCGTGGGCGAAGGCGAAGGAGATCGTCTACTTGCCGACGACCGCAGCCATAGGGGACTTTTTTCTCCAGCACTACCTGCTCCCTTTCGAGCTGGCCTCCCTGGTTCTGCTCGCGGCTCTGATCGGCGCCGTCGTGCTTTCGCGTAAGGAGACGAAGGAATAGAGGGTGCCCGCCATGACCATCGGACTTGCTCACTATCTCGTGGTCGGCGCCGTCCTGTTCGGGCTCGGCCTCTTTACGGTTCTCACCCGGCGCAACGCCATCAGCATCCTGATGGGTGTGGAGCTGATCTTGAACAGCGCCAACATCAATTACGTGGCCTTTTCCCATTACAGCGCGGGCAACGTGGAGGGCCAGATCTATGCGATTTTCGTCATCATGCTGGCGGCGGCCGAGGCCGCTGTCGGCCTGGCCATCGTTCTCGCCATCTTCCAGATCTTTCATACCATCGACGTCGGGGCGGCAGAGACGCTTAAGGAATAGTTAGGAGACAAAGGCAAAATGGAGATTGCAAATTTCAAAATGCAAGATCGAAGAAGAATATACATTCTGACTTTTGCACTTTGCAATTTCCATTTTGCAATGCGCCGAAGGCGCAAGGGTTAGATGGAGCATCCGATTCAGACAGATTACCTTCGTTGGATCGTTCTCCTGCCCCTTCTAGGGGCGGCCGCGAACGGTCTTTTAGGAGCGCCACTACAGAAGAAGCTCGGCAAAGGGTTGATCGGCGTTCTGGCGTGCACGCCCCTTGTGATCTCCTTCATGCTCTCCCTGAAAGCCTTGTTCGATCTGTTGGCGTTGGAGCCCGAACGGCGCTTTTTGATCGACCGGGTTTATTCCTGGCTGTCCGTGGCAAGTCTCCAGGTCGATGTGGCTTTTTGGATCGATCCGCTTTCGGCCGTGATGATCCTCGTGGTCACGGGGATCGGCGGGCTCATCCATATCTACTCGATCGGCTACATGCACGAGGACAGATCGTACTGGCGTTACTTCGCCTTCCTGAATCTCTTCACCTTCGCCATGCTGCTGCTCGTCACGGCGGACAATCTCCTGCTCCTGTTCATCGGGTGGGAGGGCGTGGGGCTTTGCTCCTACGCCTTGATCGGCTTCTGGCATCACGACCATGTCAACACCCGGGCGGGAAACAAGGCATTCATCGTCAACCGCGTCGGCGACTTCGGCTTCATCCTCGGCATCTTTCTGATCTTTTGGACGTTGGAGCAACAAGGCCACGGCACGCTGACGTTTCGCGAGATCGAAAAGTTCGTCTCCGCGCTCGAAGGGCAGGAGCTCTGGGGCGTCGGCGTCGCAACGCTGGCGACGCTGCTCCTCTTCGTCGGCGCGACCGGGAAGTCGGCGCAGATTCCCCTCTATGTCTGGCTCCCGGACGCTATGCAGGGACCGACCCCCGTGAGCGCGCTCATCCATGCCGCCACGATGGTGACGGCGGGGGTCTACATGATCGCGCGCCTGCATTTTCTCTTCGCTCTGGCGCCGTTTACGCTCGCGGTGGTCGCCAGCGTCGGCCTCTTGACGGCCCTGTTCGCGGCCACCATCGCGCTTACGCAGAACGATATCAAACGGGTACTGGCGTACTCCACGATCAGCCAGCTTGGGTACATGTTTTTAGGCGCGGGCGTGGCCGCCTATGGCGCGGCCGTGTTCCACCTGATGACCCATGCCTTCTTCAAAGCCTGCCTTTTTCTCGGCTCGGGCAGCATCATTCATGGGATGGGGGGCGAGCAGGATATGCGCAAGATGGGAGGGCTCAGGCGCCACATGCCCTACACTTTTTGGACCTTCGCCATCGCGGTGCTGGCCATTGCCGGAACGCCGCTTACGGCCGGCTTCTTTTCCAAGGATGAGATCCTGTGGCAGGCGTTTGCCAGCGATCACGGGTCGCCGCTTCTGTGGGTGCTCGGCGTGGCAGGCGCGGGGCTTACCGCCTTTTATATGTTTCGCCAGTTCTTTCTCGTCTTCTTCGGCGAGTGCCGCGCGGATCATCATACCCAGGCGCACCTCCACGAATCGCCCAAAGTCATGACTCTTCCGCTCGTGCTCCTGGCGACCGGCTCCGTGGTTGCAGGCTGGATCGGGCTTCCGGCGATTTTTGGAGGCAGCCTCTTTACCGCCTGGCTTGAACCCGTATTCGGGGCCCATCACGAAGTTCATGGCTCGGCCGGCGTCGAGATCCTCCTGATGGTGATTTCGGTTTCGGCCGCGGCGCTGGGGTTTTACATTGCCTACCTGGTCTACTTCCGAGCCACCGTTTCGGCCGAGCGCTTTTCTTCTCTGGCCGGCGGCCTTTTCTATCGGCTGTCCTATAACAAGTACTACATTGACGAGCTCTACCAGTTCGTCTTTGTCGGTGGCACCTTGCTGCTCGCCCGCATCGGGGCGTGGTTCGACCAGTACATCATCGACTTCCTGGTTGACGGCTCGGCCAAGTTTACCGCTTTCGTTTCCTGGTTGAACGGGCTTTTTGACGACTATGTGGTCGATAAAATCGTCAACAAGGTGGCGGATTCGACCTTTGCCGCCGGGGACAAATTTCGGCGCATCCAAACCGGCAACATCAACAGCTACCTCTATGTCATTCTGGGCGCGGTTGTTATCGCAATGATCGTTAAACTCCGCTATTGGAGCTAACCCCGATCCGAAACTTTTAGACGCTATGCATAGGACTGGTGTCATGGAGGCTCGGATCAGGGTGGATAGTTTGACTTACTTTACGCCTGGTTCTGTTTTTTTGGATCGGGGCTAATTTCGAATGGGAGAGTCGAGACCATGACGGACCACGTGCTGACCTATATGACCTTCTTTCCACTGGCGGGAATGCTGGTGGTGCTGTTGCTGCCGGGCGATCGACACGACCTGATCCGTTGGACCTCGGCTCTGTTTACCTTGCCGCCGCTCCTGCTCGCGGTCTGGCTCTATGCCAATTTCGATCCTGCCAAGCCCGGCCTCCAGTTCATCGAGAAGGCGCCGTGGATCCCGGCTTACAACATCGAGTACTTCGTCGCCGTCGACGGCATCAGCATCTCGATGGTGCTTCTGACCGCGCTTCTCTGTTTCCTCTGCATCTTTGCCTCGTGGGGGATCGATAAGGCGGTGAAGGGCTACTACGCGCTCTTCTTGCTGCTCGATACGGGGATGATGGGAGTGTTCGTCGCCCTTGACTTCTTTCTCTTTTATATCTTCTGGGAGCTGATGCTGCTCCCGATGTACTTCCTGATCGGGATCTGGGGCGGACCGCGCCGCGAGTACGCGGCGATCAAGTTCTTCCTCTATACGCTGTTCGGTAGCGTCCTCATGCTGCTCGCCATTTTGGCCCTCTATTTCAGCAGCGAGCCAAACACCTTCGACATGACCCGGCTCATTGCGCAGAGCCACAAATACGGCACGGCGGCGCTCCCGATCTGGCCCTTCGATCGCCTGGGCTGGGGCTTCCAGCACGTCGTGTGGATGGCTCTGTTCATCGGCTTTGCCATCAAGATTCCTGCTTTCCCGTTTCATACCTGGCTGCCGGATGCCCACGTGGAAGCGCCGACGGCGATCTCCGTGATCCTGGCCGGGATCCTGCTCAAGATGGGCACCTACGGCATCCTGCGGATCAATTATCCCATGCTTCCGGTCGCCACCGCGGAGCTTGCCTATTACTTTCTTGCCGCCCTGGGGACGTGGAACATCATTTACGGCGCGCTCTGCGCTATGGCCCAGCGGGACTTCAAGAAGCTTGTCGCTTACTCCAGCGTCAGCCATATGGGCTACGTGATGCTGGGCATGGCGAGCTTCACCTCGCAGGGAATCAACGGCGCCGTGCTCCAGATGTTCAACCACGGGACGATCACCGGGATGATGTTTCTCCTGGTCGGGGTGATCTACGACCGCGCCCATCATCGGGAGCTGGATGGCTTCGGGGGTCTGGCGGGGATCATGCCCCTCTACACCGGCGTGAGCGCCCTGGCTTTTTTTGCGTCGATGGGGCTGCCCGGCCTCTCGGGTTTTATCTCCGAGGTGCTGGTCCTGCTCGGGGCGTGGCAGAAATATCCGATCCTGACCGTGCTCGGAGCCAGCGGCGTCGTGTTGACGGCCGGTTACTTTCTGTGGATGATCCAGCGGGTCTATTTAGGCCCGGTCAACGAGAAGTATAAAACGCTTGCCGAGATCAACGGCCGCGAGCTCTTCACGCTGGTTCCGCTGGGAATCCTCGTGATCCTGCTCGGGGTTTATCCGGCTGCTGTCCTCGATCTCCTGCGCGCTTCCCTGGACGAGCTGAACCGGACGATCATCCCGCATCTGTCGTAATCCCCTATGGACCTCAACAACCTCGATAGCCTTCAGTTTTTTTATCCCGAAATCGTCCTTACCGGGGTGATCCTCTTTTTGATTCTCGTCGACCTGGTTGTGGTGGACAAGCGGTGGGTCGGCTACTTCGCCTTCGCCGGTTGCCTTCTCTCTCTGTGGGCGACCCTGAGACTCTACGTGGCCCCGGAAGGTTGGCTTTTTCACCGCATGATCGTCCTCGACAACTTCAGCCTCTTCTTTAAGGTCGTCTCCCTGGTGGCCGCTCTTTCGGTCATGTGGATTTCTTTTAGCAGCCGTGAAGTGAGGAGTGTCCACCAAGGGGAGTACTACACGATCCTGCTCACCTCCGCGCTCGGCATGTTTTTCATGGCCTCCTCTACGAACCTGCTGATGGCCTACCTGTCTTTGGAGCTCGTGAGCCTCACCTCGTATATCTTGACCGGCTTCTTGCCCCGCAACCGCAGATCGAGCGAGGCGGCGCTCAAGTATCTGATCTATGGCGGGGTGGCTTCGGGGACGATGATTTACGGCATGAGTTGGGTCTTTGGGATGACGGGAAGCCTCGACTACGCGCGGATCAACGAGGTCCTGGCGCCCGGGGGGATGAACCACCTGACTCTCTTTATCGCCTTCCTCTTCATTCTCGCCGGATTCGGCTATAAGATCGTCTTCGTTCCGTTTCACATGTGGTCTCCCGATGTCTATCAAGGGGCGCCGACACCCATCACGGCCTTTCTCTCGGTCGGCTCGAATGCCGCGGGGGTTGCGATCCTGATTCGCTTTTTCTTCCCGGCGGTCTCCCGCCTCGGAGATGAGGGCAACTGGCTCTTCCTCACGGGCGTGGAATGGCCCCACTTTCTGCTGTACGTAAGCATGGTGACCATGACAGTGGGAAACCTCTGCGCCCTGAATCAACAGAACGTCAAGCGCCTGCTCGCCTATTCTGGAATCGCCCATGCCGGATATATCCTGATGGGGCTGGTCGTGCTGAACAACGAGGGCCTGAAGGCGATGCTCCTCTATATTATCGTTTACCTGATCATGAACCTGGGCGCCTTTCTGGTGGTCGTCATCGTCGCCAACGCCACCGGCAGGGAGGACATCGAAGGCTATCGCGGCCTGGCCCGGCGCGGCGCCGCCATTCCCGCGGTCTGTATGGCGATCTTCCTATTCTCGCTGACCGGCCTTCCGCCACTGGCGGGTTTCGTCGGCAAGTTCTTCCTGTTTGCCGCCGCGATTCGCGAAGAGTTTTACTATTTGGCCGTCGTCGCGATCATCAACAGCGTCATCTCGCTTTACTATTATGCGCGCGTCGTCAAGACGATGTTCCTCGACGAGCCCAGCCCGGCTGATCAGCAGGTGCTCATGACCCCCAAGGACTCCGCCCTTCTCGGCGTGCTCAGCTCCCTGACCGTCGTGTTTGGGCTCTATTGGGGGCCCCTAGTCCATTACACCAACGAATCCCTCAGGTTTTTTATGAAATAGGCCGCTGGTCAGGGGGATCATAATATGGGTCTGGTAAGCCGGCCACTGGGTTAGGCGCTCGCACTCCATACACCCTTTTGGCTAAATGGGTAGCGGCTGACCAGCGGTAGGGTCGTTTCTCACGTCGGTGGGTGGGGGTTTGTGGTTATTTTAGCGCCTAACCCCCTTGACGTTTGGAGAACCGATCTTATATTTCCACCCGCTAATACCTCCCGGTAGTAGCATAAACCCACGTTTTATTTAGGAGGTTTGTATGGCCACAAAAATTCGCCCGCTGCATGATAGGGTCATCGTCAAAAGGATCGAAGAGGAGGGGAAGACCAAAGGCGGCATCATCATCCCTGATACTGCCAAGGAAAAACCGCAGGAAGGCCGTGTAGTGGCGGTCGGCCCGGGCAAGCACGAGGACGGGAAGCTCATTCCCCTGGACGTAAAAGAGGGAGACAAGATCTTGTTTGGCAAGTATTCCGGGACCGAGATCAAGCTTAATGGCGAAGAGCATCTCATCATGCGCGAAGAAGATATTCTGGGAATCATTGAATAAGATTGATTAAGGAGGAAGACTATGGCTGCTAAAGAGGTTAAATTCGCCGAAGAGGCGCGGACAAAAGTCCTCCGCGGGGTCAACATTCTGGCCGACACCGTGACGGTGACTTTAGGCCCCAAGGGGCGGAACGTCGTATTGGAAAAATCCTGGGGGGCGCCGACGGTTACCAAAGACGGGGTTACGGTCGCGAAGGAGATCCAGCTCGAGGATAAGTTCGAAAACATGGGCGCTCAAATGGTCAAAGAGGTGGCCAGCAAGACCTCGGACGTCGCCGGCGACGGGACGACCACGGCCACGGTGCTGTCTCGGGCAATCTTTGGCGAAGGGCTGAAGATGGTGGCTGCGGGCCATGACCCGATGAGCATCAAACGGGGGATCGACAAGGCCGTGGAGAAGGTCACCGAGGAGCTTAAGTCCATGTCCAAGCCCACTCGGGAAAGGCAGGAGATCGCCCAGGTCGGGACGATTTCGGCCAATAATGATAAGACCATTGGTGATATTCTGGCCGAGGCTATGGACAAGGTCGGCAAGGAAGGGGTCATTACTGTCGAGGAAGCGAAAGGATTGGAGACGACCCTGGAGTTGGTCGAAGGCATGCGTTTCGACCGCGGCTATCTCTCCCCTTATTTCGTGACCGATCCGGAGCGCATGGAGTGCGTGTATGAGGATGTCTACATTCTCAATCACGAAAAGAAGATCTCGAGCATGAAAGACCTGCTTCCGATCCTCGAGAATGTCGCCAAGACCGGCAAGCCCCTGCTGATCATCGCAGAGGAACTGGAAGGGGAAGCGCTGGCGACGCTGGTGGTGAACAAGATTCGCGGCACGCTTAAGTGCGTGACGGTAAAAGCCCCCGGCTTTGGTGACCGACGCAAGGCCATGTTGGAGGACATCGCCATTTTGACCGACGGGCGGATGATCGCCGAAGAGTTGGGGATCAAGCTCGAGAACGTGACCTTGAAGGACCTCGGCCGGGCCAAACGGATCATCGTGGATAAGGACAACACCACGATTGTGGAAGGGGCCGGTAAGAAATCCGCCATCGAAGGGCGTATCACTCAGATCCGGGCTCAGATCGAGGAGACAACCTCGGATTATGACAAAGAGAAGCTCCAGGAGCGACTGGCGAAGCTAGCCGGTGGGGTGGCGGTGATCAAGGTCGGCGCGGCCACCGAGATTGAGATGAAGGAGAGAAAGGCCCGGGTGGAGGATGCCCTGCATGCCACCCGAGCTGCGGTTGAGGAGGGGATTGTCCCCGGCGGCGGTGTGGCGCTTATCCGCGCTTCAGCAACCCTAGCTAATCTCAGGGTGCCTGAAGACGAAAAGATCGGGGTCAGGATTGTCCAGAAGGCGCTCGAAGAGCCGGCCCGCTGGATTGCCCAGAATGCGGGCGCCGATGGCTCGGTGGTGCTCGATAAGATCAAGAATGGAAAAGGCGCTTTTGGCTTTAATGCCGCCACAGAGGAGTTCGAAGATCTGGTCAAGTCCGGGATCGTGGATCCGACCAAGGTGGTGCGGTGCGCCCTACAGAACGCTGCCTCGGTGGCCGGCCTGCTGATCACGACCGAAGCTATGGTCGCGGAGAAGCCGGAGAAGAAGAAAGAGATGCCGGCCATGCCGCATGGCGATGAGTATTAGTCCGGTTTCCTAAGTTACAAAGAAAAAGGGGCGCCCTGTCGGCCGGGCGCCTCTTTTTCCTCCACTGAGCCCTGACGCTGAGAGCCGGCTGGTTTCCCGAAGCGTTGCGGCTGGAATTAAAACTCTGACAGTTCGCGCTCGAAGCCAAGCTGGGTGGCCGCCACGACTTGCCCCGGCAAGGCGGCGCTCGCCTGCTTCACAGGCCCGCACAGCGGCAGGTTGATTGCCTTTTCTGACGTTCGCCATGTGGGCAACAGGGAAGGACAACAACACCAGCTTGAGGCGAAGCGGCTTCATCGGCAACTACTTGCCTCGCCAATCCGGCATCGCGACCTTCACCACCGATCTATGTGCAGCGATAGCCGCCCAGCACCCGAAAACGGCTACGCCTACCCGCCGCGGGTGCGCTTCGAGCTTACGGAAAAAATGATAGGAAGTCGCTTTTGAGGCTGAGCCACTGAAAACTCAAAACTGCCAGCGACCGCCCATGCCAGCTTGCGTTCGGGAGCCCAAAGCGCCCATCAGAGAAGGCAGACTGGCTCCCCTATCCCTGATTTGGACGGGACAATATCCGATAACCGGGTTTATCTCAACTTCAGCGCGGGTTCCAGGACAGGGATGGACGTTGCCTCGATCTGGGAGAGGGTGAGGGTTTTTACATTAACTGGCTGTGGGAGGGGTCAAAAGTAATTTCTTTCTCGGGGGGACCTCGATCCGGCGGGGGATGAGCTTCTTCCCACAGACCCAAGTGCTCAAGGATCTTTTTAATAACGTCCGGCCGGTCAAGAAAGCTGATGATGCGCATTTCTCCCTGGCACTTGGAGCAGGTAAGGGTCTTCACGAAGGATGAATTGCTCAGGAACATCATGTTCTACTGGGTGACCAACACGGGTGCCTCGTCCGCGCGGATTTATTACGAGAGCAGGCACATGAATGGCGGTCTGGCTCCCAACCCGTTCCCGCGCCCTGAGGGTCGGGTCAGCATCCCGACCGGCTGCGGGGCCTTTCCGAGGCAATACGATCGGCGTGGAACCCCGCTGAACACGAACACCGCGGAAGCGCGCAAGGCGGCGAAAACGCGATGCAACGTCGTGCACTTCACAACGATGCCGCGTGGCGGTCATTTCCCCGCCTTCGAGGAGCCGGCGTTGTGGCTCGACGACCTTCGCGCCTTCTACCACGACCGAAGCTAGCCGTGACCTTACCCCGGCGCTCCGTTGGGCTTATCGTCAGCGAGCTGCGCGCGCATCGCTTTCAAGTGACTGCGCATGCTGCAGCCACCGGGCGGCCTCCGGCTGCTGTCCGATCGCTTCGTACAGCCCGGCCAGCGTTCTCGAGACGCCGGCTTCGGAATCCCTGTCCCCGATTGCCGCGAAGGCTCGCTGCGCGCTCCCATAACGCGTGAGCGCGCCCGGGATGTCGCGTCGGCCGAGGAGAAGAATCCCTCCGAAGTTCACTTCAATAAAGGCCAGACCGCGCAGGTTGTGGCTGTCCTGATACAGCTTCTGGGCTCGCCCGTACGCATCGGCGGCCCCGGGCCAGTCCGTTCGCTTGAAGAAGATGTTGCCGAGATTCTGCCAGGCCTGGGCTTCACCTTCGACGTCGCGGATCTGTTCGTGGATTGCGATCGACTGGCGCAACAATTCTTCAGCGCGATCGAGGCTTCCTAATTCCGTCAGGACGATGCCGATGTTGTTGAAAACGGCGCCCTGTCCATCGAGATCGCCGGCGCGGGTGTACAGCTCGGCGGCTTGTTCGTAGTAGGGAAGCGCCTGGATGAATTCACGCTGCAACCGGAGAATTTCGCCGAGGCGATTGAGCGCCGTTGCCTCCTCCCGCGCATCTCCCGTCAGCCGACTCAAACTCAGCACCTCGCGGTAGAGCGCGTCGGCGTCGCCAAGACGACCGCGCAGCTCCGCCAGCGATCCGAGAAACGCCAGCGAGTGCGCTTCACCCCCTACGCTCTGCACCTCTGCGTACAACCGGCGCGCACGCGTCGCATAGGATTCCGCCTGATCGGTCTCACCCGTGATCTTGTACTGATGCGCCAGCTCCATCGATGCGTTCGCCTGCACTGTCGGCTCCCGGGCCTGTTCCGCGAGCTTCAGGGCGCGACTGGCGTAGTCAAAGGCCGCACCGGAATCGCCACGCAGGCTCGCGAGACCAGCGAGTTCCACAAGCGGAAATGTCTGCGCCCCCGGCCGACCCTCGCGCTCGAACGCGTTCAGTGCGTCGCGAAACGCGCTTTCGGCTTCGGCGACCGATCCCAGCCGTTGGTAGGCACGACCCAACTCGAACACGATCTCGCCCCCTATGGGTCCATCGGCGGGCAGGGCCGCGCGACCGAGCGCCACTCCGGCGGCGGGATTCCCGATTCCGCGAAGAATGGTGGCGATGACCAGGATCTTGCGGGGTGGCTCGATACGCCTGGCGGGATCATCGTCCCAGGCCTCAATCCTGGTCCGGGTTGCATCGACAAGCTCGTGCTGCCACTCTTCTTCGGTGAGTCGACAGAAAGGGCGCGGTACTTTCGACGCGATCGCTTCGTAAACGCCTAACTCGCGAGCAAGGGCCCCGAGTACTTCATTGATGTCGCCTACGAGCCACCGGGCCGCATCCGGATGCCGCGCCATGATTCGATCAATCGCGGAGTCCTGGGGCCGATCGCGGCCCAGCGTGTTCCAGAACAGACGCTTGCAGTGGAGCGCTTCCAGTTTGCCGGCCAGGTCGCGGTCGTTCGCGCTATAGCCCAACACCAGCACGGCACGATCGCGAAGGGCGGCTTCGAGGCCTTCGGCCACCGCACGGCTGGGGGCCGCACCAATCTGGTTGAGGGTCGTGACGATGCGATGATGTCGGGCCGGATCTTCTGCGTCCGCAATATCGCCGTGAATCTTCCAGATCAACACCGGCTCGTGCGCTGCTGCCGCCTCGAAGGTTGACGCGATCCGGTCGGAGGTCACCTCGGCCCCGACGCAGACTTCGAATGGCTGCGCTTCCTCGATCAGCGCGCGCTCGAGCAGATCATCGAAGTTGGTTGTCAAGACGAGGCGAAGCGACCCGGCGCGGGCAAGGGCGGCGAGCAACCAGTGGTTGGCGTTCGGCGCGCCGCCTTTGAGAAGGCGCAACGCGTCGATGAGCTTCGCGAGACCGGCGATGTCCGAGAGCGTCTGATAGAGCGCCTCTGGAACAAGCGATTTTCCCGTGATTTCTCGGACGAGTGTCTCAGCCGACAGCTGTGACTTGTCGAGGATGCGCGCGACCGCTTCGCCGCGCAGCAGGGCGTCCAACATGGAACGGACGAGGGGCGCTGCCGGCGGAAGATACGCCGGTCCGGCCATCGACAGCGCGGCACCCGCGAAGACAACCACCCGCCCATCGGGGTGCGTCACACCATCTCGAATCCGGTC
>JACPAM010000229.1 GCA_016180805.1 Deltaproteobacteria bacterium
GTGATCGCCACAAGATCCAGCATCGTCCGCCCCGTTTCCTCGATGCTGGTGAGAAATGCGTTAAGCGTCGGCCGCGTCTCTTTCTGGAGCATGCCGACGAAGAAGGTGGCGATGACTGCAGCCATGCCGGCTTTCCCGGCTTGCCAGTTGTCGATCATCAGGGTGTAGATCAGGACGAGAAGCGGAACCAGGAAAACCCATCCTCGCCGTATCACGCTTCCAAATTTGGGGAGTTGGCTGGCGGGGAGGCCGGTCAGGCCCCGTTTGGCCGCCTCTAGGTCCACCTGCGTGAAGAGGGCCAAATAGTAGAGGCCGGCGGGGATCAACGCGGCCAGGGCAACCTCACCATAGGGAATGCCAAGATACTCGGCGATGAGAAAGGCCGCCACTCCCATCACCGGCGGCATGATCTGGCCGCCGGTGGAGGCGACCGCCTCGATGGCCGCTGCCATGTGGGCCGGGTAGCCCGTGCGTCTCATCATTGGGATCGTGATCGGTCCGTCGACCACCACGTTGGCGACCGCGCTTCCCGACACAGTACCGAAGAGGGACGAGGAGACCACGGAGACCTTGGCCGGCCCGCCGCGGTAGCGGCCCATGGCCACCAACGCCAGATCGGTCAGAAATTTATCGCCACCCACCGCGTAGAGCGCCTGGCCGAAAAAAATGAACGCGATCACGATGCTAGCCGCCACTGCCAAGGGGAAGCCAAAGAGGCCGCTCGCGTCGAGATAGAGATAGCTGGCAATCCTTTCCCAAGAGGAGCCCTTGGCGTAGAGCTGACCGGGAAAGAGGTAGGCGAACTTGGCGTAAAGGATGAACGCGAGAGCCAGCGATACCAAGCTCCACCCCACCAAGCGACGCGTGGCTTCGAGGACGAGCAGGATGGCCAGACCGCCTAGAATCCACCTGTCCGGGGAGAGAATCCCGAGCCGGTAGGCGATGGTGGGATACATGATGGTGACGTAGCCTCCCACGAGCAGGCCTCCCATTGCCAGGAACCAGTCGTACCACGGAACATAGTTACCGGGCTCCTTTTTCCTGGCCTTAACCCCCAGGAAGATGCTCACCAGAGCAAGGGCCAAGAACAGGCCGAGGTACTGCTCCTTGAAGAAGGCCCACGAAAGGCTGTTATGGATCTCCAGGGCCCAGAGTGAACCCAGGATCGTGAGGGCGAAGAGAAACCCCAGCATGACCGCCCTGGGCGGGCCGCTGAGCGACCTGAATTTCGTTGCCGGAGAAAGGTCGTCGGACACGTGTCTCTCCTTAAGATGTATGCGCAGGGTCTTACGGGTTTAACGCGAGGAGCTTTTTCTGCGCCTCGTCCATTTTCGCCGACCAAAGCCCGCGCTCCTTGTAAAACTGAATGGCCGCGGGATGATAAGGCATGGTCACGTCGGGGTCCACGGCCCGCTCTCGGGTCCACTCCCTGAAAGTTGGATGTATGGGCGGGAGTTTTTCCACGTTGTCCCAGATCGCTTTGAGGGCCGAAGAGACGACCCGATCTTGAGCAGCTTTATGAGTAGTCAGGTAGATGTCATAGGCGATGGTGCAGGTATCCGCGACCATAGCCAAAGCACCGCCGGCCTTTATCAGCCGCGCGTAGTATCCCGGGACCGCCTTTCGGAGGCGTGCATCTCCCTCGGAGGAGCAGTCGGTCGAAAGGTGCCGGACTCCTACGGCGGCATCCGCCTCTCGGACCTTAGCCGCGTTCACGGCCATTATGGTGGCGTCGGCCCGGCCCTGAACCAAAGCGTCTACTCCGTCATTGACCGCTGGCACCGGAATCACTTTTACGTCGCTCCAGGTCAGGCCGCCGGCAGCGAGTGCCCCATACATGTTGTACCATACTGCCAGTTGGGCTGGATATTCTCCTGTGACCCGTTTGCCTTTGATGTCGTGGACGGACTTGAAAGGCGAATCCTTCTTAACGAGCATGCTGATAATCAACGGTGCCCCTCGCATCGCAAGGCGTGTGTTCGGCGCATGGAGGAAGGGATTCCGACCACCGATTTTGAAGTTAGGCCCTCTGTAGGTAAGCGCCATGTCCACGGCATTGTTGATGCCGAAGTCTATTTCGCCGGTGTTGAGCAGCGGAAGGAAGGTGCTCGTGCCCGTATAGGGCTGAACAACCATCTGGAAGGAGGCACCCTCGCTCACTACCTTGCCAATCCCGCTGGCCAGAGCGTAGAAGACCGTCCCTGGAGGATTGGCCGCAACGGTCACCGAGCGGGGGAGCTGCTGCGCGCCGGCAGAGAGAGGGGCGAGCAGCGCGAGGCCGAGCAGGATCGAGATGAGTCTTGGGGACCAGTTCAGTTTTCGCCGCATTAGTAGGGTTTCTCCTTTCCGGAGACAGATGTTCTGCCGGAGATGTATATGGAAAAGGGGAGCGGTGTCAAGCCGTTATGGATTTAGGCTGAGCAGTTTGCGCTGCGCCTCGTCCATCTTGGCGGACCAGACTCCGCGCTCCATATACAACCGGACCGCTCCCGCATGGTACGGAAGGGTCGCATCAGGATCCACAGCCCGCTCTCGCGTCCACTCCTTGAAGGTTGGATGCAAGGGAGGAAGCATGTCGACATTGTCCCAGATGGCTTTGAGGATCGTCGTGACTACTTGCTCGCCGGTGCCTTTATGAGTCACGAGGTAGATGTCGTAAGCGTTTACGCAAGTGTCCTCCACAACGGCCAAAGCCTGGCCAGCCTTGACCCAGCGGGGATAATAGCCAGGCACCGCTTTCCGCAGCCGTTTTTCTCCTTCGGGGGAACACTCCATGGAGAGATGGCGAACTCCTACCGCAGCGTCGGCCTCTCTGACCTTGGCGGAGTTCAGGCCGTGCAGGCTGACGTCGGCTCGCCCCTGCACCAGAGCGTCGACCCCCTCGTTCGCTGCGGGGACTGCAACCACCCTCACATCGTTCCAAGTTAAGCCTGCGCTCGCCAGGAAGCCGAACATGTTGTACCAGCTGGAGATTTGGGCGGGAAATTCTCCCGTCATCCGTTTGCCGCGGATATCATGGATTGTCTTGATGGGGGAGTCCTTTCGGACGAGCAGGCTTATTAACAGGGGAGCCCCCCGCATCACCAGACGAATGTTGGGAGTCTCTGGGGAAGGGTTCCGGCCGCCGATTTTTAACCGCGCTGGCCCCTGGTAGGAGAGCGCCATATCCACTGCGTTGTTGACGCCGAAATCCATCTCCCCGCTGTTGACAAGCGGGAGAAAGGCGGTGGTCCCCGTGTGGGGCTGAACCACAACCTGGATCGGCGTCGCTCCGCTCACTACCTTGGCTAGCCCACTGGCCAGGGCGTAGAAGATCGATCCTGGTGGATTGGATCCAAGGGTCACCGAACGGGGAAGCTGCTGGGCGTCGGCAGAGACGGAGGCGAGAAGCGCAAGGGCGAGCAAGGTCGAGATCAGCCTTGGGAACCAAAACAGGTTTGGGCGCATGGGATCCCTCCTTTCCGGAGACGAATGGTATGGCGAGATGTATCTAGAAATGGGGACCGCTGTCAAGCCGATGTAATCGGCCTTTCGCGGTGCCGTAACGCGCATAGAACGCGCACAGGGTCAGGTCTTGCAATCATACATCTATCTAAAATTTCAGTATGTGTTAACGCAAGACCTGACCCCCTCTACACGCTCCGACCGTGCAGGGAGAGATTCTCCAGAGGACGGCTCACGGCGTAGTCGAAACGTTTCCGCACTCAATGCCTGCTCGCCGGTGAAACGCAAGACCAGGTGTCCAGCGGATACCGTCTTGGGTTTCGGGTTTAGGAGCGTCAGCCAGGGCGGTCAAGGCGGTCCGAACGTCATCAATCGGGCGCACCACCCACTCGGTTTCAAGCAGGCGGCCGAATCGGGCGGTGACCTGCTCGAGGTCGGTCGATGGCGAATCGGCCAAGAAGTTGCCTGTGTGTCCGAAGAATCCGACGATCTGCACCGACGGGGCCCGATCGCCGAGGTGTCTGTTCAGCATTTCGACCCACTCCGGCATCGGGCGGCGAGGCGCGCTGCCGCGCCCGAGATTGCCGACACCGACACCAAAGACCGCGTAGATGACCACGAACTCGGCCCTCCGTCAACGCTGCGGCTCAGGCGCGCCGTTTTTTTGGCGTCACCTGCAGCCGCTCAGTTAGACGATTCCCTGGACGCTGCTGAGATGCTGCTACGGTCGTGCGCGCCGGGCGAGGCTGTCGATAGACAACAGAGAACTCGCCCCGTCGTTCGCGCTCCTTGAGATCAGCATATATGGCGTCCAGGTCGAAATTGAATCGCTCCGCATAACGCCGACGGATTCGCCGAACCTCTTCGACAATCGGATCTTTCGCCATCGTCTCACTCCTCCATCAGTTCTTCGGGTGTACATAGCACTGGCGGTTCGTACCCCAGATTGCGACAGACACTTTCGATCCCGGCCCGCATCTGCGCATTGGCGATGTGAGCGCAATTCTAAGTGAGAAGGTACTCGATTCCATGAACGCCAGCAATCGCGATATGGAGCGCGTCAACGTCTTCTCGACGCGGAACCGGTCCGTGGGTGACCAGCGCTCCCGCCAAGTTCACTGCCTCCGGGGTGGGAGCAAGGACCGGCAACCCGCGCAGTACGGCGAGACGTCGCCGTGCCCGCAACGGATCACCACCGGCCGCTTCCTGCAGAACCACTGGAGAAACGTACAACTCGAACTTGGGGCGACGTATTCTCCACCACTCCCGCGTCAGCCTTTGGTGAGCCCGGCGAACGACATCCCGGGCTGGGCGAGCGGTCAGATAGCTCACAATCGTGGTTTCAATGTACACGGTCGAGGCCACCGGCCGATTCTACCGGAATCACGCTCAATCGTCTAACGTATAGCGTTTTATCCCTGATGCCTGGCAGTAATGAGTCTCGACAGAATCCCCTACGTGGCATTTGGGATAAAACCAGGTTGGACTAAACCGCCCTGTCTGCCGTGCTCGGCACAGGCAGGTGAGCGGGAATTTACTGCTTGGTATGGGGATTGTAAAGGGCAAAGGGAACAATGGAGAGGGGGCCGGTGCCTGGATGGAAGGCAGCAACAAAGTCCTGCATAGGCTCGGCGGGCAGAGCGTTCACCCCGAAGGAGGGCTGGAGCGAGAGCATCGATCTTGTCAGGATCCGAGGGCTCGGTGGAAAAGGGGAAGACAAACAGAGGCAGCCGTTACGGGTTCAGCGCGAGGAGCTTGCGCTGTGCCTCGTCCATTTTCGCTGACCAGAGCCCGCGCTCCTTGTAGAACTGGATCGCAGCCGGATGGTACGGAATGGTCACGTCAGGGGCCACGGCGCGGTCCCGGGTCCACTCTTTGAACTGGGGGTGAAGCGGCGGTAGCTTCTCCACGTTGTCCCAGACAGCTTTAAGGACCGTCGTGACGGGTTGTTCCGTGGCGGCTTTGTGAGTTAACAGGTAGGTGTCGTAGGCGCTCACGCATGTGTCTTCCACGATGGCCACAATCTCGCCTTTTTTCACCCAGCGCGGGTAAAACCCTGGGAGTCCTTTTCTGAGCCGCTCCTCACCCTGGGTAGAGCAGTCCATGGACACATGGCGGACCCCCACAGCCGCGTCAGCCTCCCTGATCTTAGCGGCGCCGAGGGCGTGTCCGCTGACCTCAGCCCGGCCCTGGACCAGGGCGTCGACCCCGTCGTTGACGGCAGGAACAGGGACCACCTTTACATCAGCCCAGGTCAGCCCGGCGCTGACCAACTGGGCGTACATGATGTACCACATCACTAGGTGTGCCGGGTAATCTCCCGTCACGCGTTTGCCCTTGATCTCGTGGATGCTCTTGATCGGTGAATCCTTCCTTACGAGCAGCCCTGCCAGCAGCGGAGAGCCGCGCATCACCAGCCGGACATTGGGCGTGTGGGGGAACGGGTTCCGTCCGCCTGCCTTCAACCGATGCGACCCCTGGTAAGCCAGCGCCAGGTCCGAGGCGCCGATGAGGCCAAAATCCAGCTCTCCGCCGTTGACAAGGGGAAGGAAGGTGCTGGTCCCGGTATACGGTTGGACAACCATCTGAAAGGAGGCCGCGCCGCTTACTACCTTCGCAATGCCGCTGGCCAGGGCATAGAAGACCGTCCCTGGAGGATTGGCCCCAACGGTTACCGAGCGAGGAAGCTGCTGCGCATCGGCGGAGACGGGGACAAACAGTGCAAGGCCAAGCACGGTCGAGGCGAACCGGGGAAACCAGGACAGATTTGGCCACATGGGAATCCCTCCTTCGTTCCGGACACAAATCGCAAACTGCTTTTTCTGCTGCTTCATTACACTAATCTCAATATCGCTTAATCTTAAACTTTGGGTTAGCAGTGAAATCGTCGGTTACCGCGCTTCCTCGGGAGCAAGGCAAGCCGTTATGGATTTAGGCTGAGCAGCTTGCGTTGCGCTTCATCCATGTTCGCAGACCAAACCCTTTGTTCCTTGAAAACCTGGATTGCCGCCGGATGGTAGGGGATAGTCACCTCAGGAGTCACAGCCCGCTCTCGCGTCCACTCCTTGAAACTGGGGTGAAACGGCGGGAGCTTATCTACGTTGTCCCAGATACCTTTGAGAACCGTATTGACGACTTTATCGGGAGCTGCCTTGTGGGTGGTTAAATAAATATCATATGCATTCACGCAAGTGTCTTCCACGATGGCTAAAGCCTGCCCGGGCTTGAGCCAGCGAGGATAGTAGCCGGGCACCGCATTGCGCAGCCGCTTTTCTCCCTCGGGGGAACAGTCTAAGGAGACGTGGCGGACTCCTACCGCAGCATCGGCCTCTCTGATCTTGGCGGAGTTCAACGCGTGCATGGCCACATCGGCACGCCCTTGGACGAGGGCATCGACTCCCTCGTTTACGGCCGGCACCGGGACTACCTTGACGTCGTTCCAGGTCATCGAGCCAGTCGCCAGGAAGGCGAACAGGTTGTACCAGTTTGATAGTTGGGCCGGGTACTCTCCCGTAAGGCGTTTGCCTTTGACGTCATAGATCGTTCTGATGCCGGAGTCCTTCCGAGCCAGAAGACCGACCATCAATACCGACCCCCGCATCACGAGACGGACGTTGGGCGTATGGGCGAATGGGTTCCGGCCGCCGATCTTTAGCCGCTCCGGCCCCTGGTACGAGAGCGCCATGTCCACCGCGTTGTTGACGCCGAAATCGATCTCACCTGTGTTTAGCAAAGGAAGGAAGGTGCTCGTGCCCGTGTAGGGCTGGACAACCATCTGGAAGGGCGCGCCCGCGCTCACCACCTTGGCCATCCCGCTGGCCAGTGCGTAGAATACAGTGCCTGGAGGATTGGCCGCAACGGTCACCGAGCGGGGAACCTGCTGCGCGTTGGCAGAGACAGGGGCGAGTAGCGCAAGGGCGAGCAGAGTCGAGATCAGCCTTGGGAACCAGCGCAGGTTTGGGCGCATGGGGGATCCCTCCTTTCTGGAGACGAATGGTATGGCGGAGATGTATCTGGAAACGGGGACCGCTGTCAAGCCGCTCTAGTCGACCATCACGTCTTCCACTCTTTGGGGTCTTGCTCGGTTAAGAACTGATAAGACTAGAGATTGGTTAGGTCGCTAGAGGCGAGTCGGCAGAGCTTGAGCCGCTGCATCAGTTGCTGACCGACGTTCCGAGCGCGACCAGCGCTTCGCGAATTGCAGTTTCGACCCGCTCGCTGTGTCGCGACGACCGCCCCTTAAACCAGCCGAGAACACTTTTCTGCTGCACCGGCTGCAGGGCGGAGAGGAGAATCGTTTTGGCTTTCGCGTTTTCATCCGCAGACAGGGTTTGGAAGCTCGCCAGGGCCTGACACACCTGAATTAGGACGGCGTCGGTCTCTGGCGCGATTGACGGGTCATGACCCAGGGCCTTGGCATAAAACTCCAAGGCCTTGGGGTGTAGGCTCCTTATGCGCTTGAGGCACGAGACCGCCATCTGGCGGACCCCACCTTCTCGATCGCGCAGGGCTTGTATCAGACCAGCCTCTGCCGCAGCGCCCTCCAACTTGAAAAGGGCACCCAGGGCCGCCTGCCGGACATGCGCATCGGTGTGGCGCAGGAGCCGGCTAATGGGCTGCGCAGCGGATGCATCCCCTAGGTTTCCGAGCGCCTCGAGAATATGGCAGATGACGAGCCACTCGTGCTCGATTTCTGGCAACTGTGAGAGAAAAGTTTGCAGCACTCCTCCCCCGATGCGTTGTATCGCCTCGAAGGTGCTCACTCGGACCGCTTTATTATCGCTTGTCACGAATGCTTCCAGCAGCCGTAGACCTGCCCGGGGCCCAATGAAGACCAGGATCTCCACCAAGTGATCACGCCGGTCCTTGTTGGGGGAGTTTAGATCGTTAATAAGCTGCGTCAGTGTATCTTCAGTCGCGACCGACTGGGAAACTAGCCCCACCATCTCTTCGAGGACCTGGGATGTTGGGGACAGATGCCGCGCCTTGTTTACCGCCCTCAGGATATCAGCAACCGCCGGATATTCCTTACGGCGCAAAAGAACCGGCACGATTCGATGCACCATTGAGGCTAGCTCGGTTTCCGCGCCGCCCTGTCCTATCTGAGTAAGGCCCGAGAGATATCCATCCTTACGAGCCAGAAAAGCGTCTGTTAGCTGTCGCGCCTCTACGGCGCGCCGGATATCCGGCGGCAGATCCTCTAACGGCAGCGCCTGCTGCCTAAGGAGCGCTTCCAGCAAATTGTCCTCGATCGTGCTGCCCATGCTGCAGAGTCTCGCCGCGATCTCTTGCAGCACGCTCCACCGTCGGGCGGCCTCATCGGAAGAGCCTTCTCCTGGTATCTTTGCTTGAGTGGTCCCCCGGCGTTCCAGGTCTTTGACGAGCTCCCAGGCAGTTGCCACGAGCATCTCTTCGGAGAGGCTTCCGACGATCTCGCGCTCGATCTCCGCCCCTTCCAAGACTGCGATGTCATGGGCAACCAGGTCGCAATTGACCAGCAAATCCTTGAGAAGCCCAGGCGTGCGCACCGGGCGGATAACATCATCGATGACCTGCATCTTGACCCGCTGGATCTGTTCTGGGGTGGCACGTTTGTATAGCGGCAGCAGGCGCAAATCTCGCCGCAATCGGCTGAGCGCCATTTCCACCCGCCACGGCAGCCGGCGGTGTTTTCCGACAACGTCGTCGTTGAAGACTGTGGAGATACGTAAGATATGCTGGTCCAAGAAAGCGTGTGTTAACCGCTCAGCAGCCTCCGGCGTGCCTTGACTGGCCGTGGGGGGTTGGCTCATCAGTACGATAAAGGAGTAGAACTCTTCGGCACCGATATCGGCTTTCAAGGAAAAGCTGAGGAGATTCCACCGATCAAAAAACTCAAGAAACCTTGATTTGAACAGATCCGCCATGCCCCTCATCATCACCTGATCCAAAGAGAGCGGAGTTAAATCGTATCCATCGATAATGATCGTACGGCTCTCCCTGGTCGTCTGTACCAAATAGGTGAGTTCGGAGCGGGTCCCGATCAGATGCTTGAACTGCTCGTACAGCCCGGCGAATGTCTTGCGTGCCTCGGGGTGGTCGGGTGCGTAGTATCCTGTCCTGAGCATCGCTTTGATCAGGCCGAGCGTAAAATCGGCCAGGTCCGAGTGTACCTCGCTGTGGAACGGGGTCGTCGGGGAAGGAGGCTTGACCAGTAATGTGGTTTCCATGGCGCAACGCTCCCAGGAAACCCGTTGTACCGGCAACGAAGATCTCAGGAATGGATCTGAGCAAGGATCGTGCCAAAGGCTCCTTTAAAGCGCCAGCCTCTTGATTTTACGAGAACTTTAGAAGATCAGTTATCGCGCCGGGGTCTAAAATGTGGCAAAAGACTAGAGAGTAGCAAAAATTGTACACCACTCCGCTTCGTTCATTGAGGGTACCTAGGGACCGGCAACCGGGAAAGCACTTATCAGAAGCGGGCTCTAGCGGGTCTGCAAGACGTCGCCGGCCAGGTTGGTTACTTTTTCGACTCGGATGATGACAGCAAGCCCCTTGCGCTCCGGGTCCTTTTCCAGCTCGGGTTTGACTACCCGGGCCATGACCTGCTCCCGGATAGGCCCGTCCTGGTGAATCGTCGCCACGCCGTGGAAACGCCAGTTGATCTTGGTCGTGGGATCGCGGAACAGAACCACGACGCGCGGGTTTTCCCTGAGATTCTTAAGGTGCTGCCGGCGCGTGCGTTCCCAGTACGCCAGCGATTCGTTGTCGAAGATCATCGTGCTTCCCTTAAAGCCGATGTCGGGCTCGCCGGAAGCCGTTGACGTGGCGAGGGCGCACGGGCAGTTGTTGGCCAGGGCATTGTTAACCATTTCTCTCATCTGATCGGTCAGAGCAATCATGCAACCTCCTGTGAAATTTTTTGCTGTCTATGCTTACACAGGCCAGCGCTGTTGGCGGTAGGCCTGCTCCCAAAATAAATACTCATAGCGGCTGCTCAAAAGGAAGTGGGCGCGCATGAGTTTTCTTTCCGCGTTGATTGCTCTACCTCCCAGCCGATCCATCAATCGAATCTGCTCGCGGACGGGTTTCCAGAAGCCGTCCGACGCGTAGGTTTCGATCCATTCGCGGTAGATCTTGGGTCTTTTGGGGCGCTTGCGATAGAGCTTTTTCCCCACCACCCCGTAAATCCAATAGCACGGAAGCACCGCGGCGACAATCTCGCCGAGGCTGCCGCCGCGGGCGACCGCCTGAAGATGGCGCGTATAGGCTTCGGTGATCGGCCCTTTAGGGGCGGTGTCGAGCTGTTTCTGGGAAAACCCCAGGCTCCGCCCGTAGCTCGCGTGAAAGCTTCGCTCCACCTCTACCGCGGTCAACGCATGGCGGTTAAAGATCTCCAGGGTTTGGAGATCCGGCGACTTGGCCCCGCCAAGGCAGAGGACCTGGGCGAAATCGAGAAGATAGAGATAGTCCTGCAGGATGAAGTAGGTGAAGCGCTCCATGGAAAGCGTTCCCGCCTGGAGCTCGCGCAGGAAGGGGTGCGTGTCAATGGCGCGCCAAATTTTGGCTGCTTGCCGCCTTAACTCGGAGCTGAAAGGCTTTGCCATGGTTCAGGCCGCCTGCCGTGCGCCTGTTGCCTGGAGGGCAAAAGGGACTTTTTCCGCCGCCAACTTTCCTTCTTGCAGTTTGGTGAAAATCTTTCTATAACAAACCCCGTCGGATTTGTCACGCTTGCTGCTTCACGGGGCGGGCGCGAACTAGAAAAGAGGGGAGCGAATCATGAAAAAAAAGATCCGCCTGCGCATCAACGGGAAGAAAGTCGAGGCGGAGGTCCCGACCAACCGCTTACTGATCGACTTTCTGCGCTATGACCAGGGACTCACCGGCACCAAAGAGGGTTGCAGCGTCGGTGTCTGCGGGGCGTGCACGGTTCTCATGGACGGCCAGATGGTAAGCTCGTGTCTTGCCCTCGCGGTATTCGCGGACGGGCATGACCTCACCACGGTCGAAGGGCTGGCGAAGGACGGTGAGCTCCATCCGGTGCAGAAGAGCTTCATTCAGTACGGCGGCTTTCAGTGCGGCATTTGCACCCCGGGCCAGGTGGTTGCCGCCAAGGCTTTGCTGGAGGAGATCCCCAAACCCAACGAGGAGCAGATCAAGGAATGGATGATGGGGAACCTCTGCCGCTGCACGGGCTACTACAAGATTATCGAGTCGGTTCAGAAGGCGCATCAGTTCGCCAAATAAACGGATCGGGGTAGGTTATGATACCTTTTGAATATCGCACGCCGAAGTCGCTCAAAGAAGTTCACGCGGATCTCAGGAAGTTCGGGACGGATGCCAAGCTCATCGCCGGCGGGACCGCGCTTGTCATCATGATGAAGCAGCGCCTGGTGCGCCCTTCGTGCCTGATCAGTTTGCGCGCCGTGCGCGGCTTAAACAGCATCGCGGAAAAAGACGGCGGGCTCAAGATCGGGGGCTTGGCAACCCATCGCGAGGTCGAGACCTCCTCCCTGGTGCGCCGGCGCGTCCCGCTGCTGGCGGAAACCTACCGCCACGTGGCGACCATCCGCGTGCGCAACATGGCCACGGTCGGAGGCGGCCTTGCGCATGCCGATCCCAACCAGGATCCGGCCCCGACCCTGATCGCTTTGGGGGCGACGGTAAAGGTGAGCTCAGCGGCGGGGAGCAGGGTGATTCCGATCGAGGAGTTTTTCACGGACTACTACGAGACGGTGCTCAAGCCGGAAGAGATCATCACGGAGATCTACGTGCCCAAGCTGCCCGCCAATAGCGGCGCGGCATTCCTCAAGTTTCTGCCGCGCACGGCCGATGACTACGCCACGGTATCGGCGGCGGCGGTGGTGACTCTGGATCGGTCGAAGAAGACGTTCGCCGATGTGCGGATTGCTCTAGGGAGCGTGGGGACGACGCCGATCCGCGCGCGGGAGGCGGAGGCCGTCCTGCGCGGCCAGCCGGTAAAACCCGACGCCCTGCGCGAGGCCGCGGAGAAGGCCAAGGCGGCGGTGGACCCGATCAGCGATTTCCGCGGTTCTTCGGCCTATAAAAAGGAGATGGCCGGAGTATTCGTGCGCCGCGCCCTGGAAAAGGCCCTGGCCGGCGTCACGGCCAAAAAGGCGAAGGCGAAAACGGGCCGGCCGGCGCCGAGAAGGAGGAAAAGGTGAAATTCAGCCAGAGCGCGGTGATTCCGGTGGCCCGCCAGCCCCTGTGGGATTTTCTGATGGATGTGCCAAAGGTGGCGAAGTCCTTGCCGGGGGTGGAGTCCGTTGAGCGGCTCGATGACACCACGTACCAGGGGATGCTGAAAGTCCGCGTGGGGCCGATCTCGCTTAATCTGCAAGGGAAGATTATCGTCGAGGAGCGCAACCAGGAGAATTGGCGGGCCTCGCTTCGCGCCGAAGCGGCCGACAAGCGGGCCGCCGGCGCGGTCAAGGGAAAGACCAGCATGCAGCTCAAGGAGCGGAGCCCCAAGGAGACCGAGCTTGTGGTCGAGACCGACGTCAACATCCTGGGGAAGATCGGGGAATTCGGCCAGCCGATCATTCGGAAAAAGGCCGATCAGATGCTCCGGGAGTTTGTGGAAAATATCAAGAAGCAGTTAGCCGGGACTTAGCGGTGCTTCCAGTCGGGCTTTCTCTTGTCGAGAAAGGCCTGCACCCCTTCTTCCACATCCGCGGTTCTTAATAGCTCGCCGAGGTAGATTTCTTCGGCTCTGGCCAGGTCTGCGGCAAAAGTCCGAAGCCGCACTTCTCTGAGCCCTTTCAGGGCGATGCGCGCGACCGCGGCGCTTTTGCCGCGAAGCCCCGCGAGCAGGGCTTCCAGGGTCTCGTCCAGCTTTTGGCGGGGCACGGCCCGGTTGATGAGCCCCATCGCTGCCGCGTGCTCGGCTGAAATTCGCTGCCCGGTGAGGATCAGCTCCGCTGCCCGATGGTAGCCGAGTAACGAGGGGAAGCTGACCAGCGCGACGGGCGGGTAGCAGCCCACGTCGATCTCCGGGGTGGCAAAAACACTGTCGGTCGACGCCAGGATCAGGTCGCAGCAACTTGCAAGCTCCAGGCCGCCGCCGAGGCAAGCGCCGCGGACAACCGCGATCGTCACCTGCGGCAGAGCGAGAAGCTTACCCATCACGCCGTGAGCGGCCCTAAGCATCTCGGGCACCCGCTCACGCGTATGGTCTTTCACATCCACTCCTGCGGAAAAGGCCCGCTCACCGCCCCCCTGGATGACCACGAAATCCGTGGTGGCATCGGCGCCGAGCCCGTCCAGGATCGGGTCCAGCTCCTTTAGGAGGCTGAGATCGAGCACATTTAGGGGAGGGCGGTCGAGCGTGATTCGCGCGGCGCGGCGGTTTTTTTCTACGAAAACTCCCATAGGCGTGCTGTCCTCAAGCCCGTTCTACCTCTTTGCGGTTTTGGTTCGCCTGTTCGAGCCAGCCGTGCATGAAAAGATAGACTCGCAGAGAAAATTGCTTCACTCTTAGACCAATGGGCCTGCTTTTACAAGGCGCACAGGGCTTTTCGGACCCGTTTGACAGGTGAGGGCTAAAACAACTAAAATAAAACAAATTCTCACAATCAGCCGGAGGGGTCATGAAGAAATTCAAGCTATGGGTGCTGCCAGTGATCCTGGGTGTTGTTCTCGGCTTATTGCAACAGCGGGTATTGGCCGATGAGTACGATGAGAGCCAATCCCATCCGTTGAGGGTCCTCGTCTATCTAGCCCATCCGTTTGGAGTTGTCTGGGAATGGGCTGTAGTTAGGCCATTTCATGCTTTAGTAAGCGGCTCGGAGGAGCTTGAATACCTATCCGGCCACCGGCCCCACTCTCCTCTTTTTACTGAACAGCCGGCTCATGACTATGGAGTTGCGAAGCGAGTGCCGCTCAAACCCCCGGCAGCACGGGTCAAAGCTGCGCCGCCCGCTCCGATGGCTGAACGGGTGACCGTCAAAGAGGTTCCGGTCGAGAAAACGGTCACCGTCGTTAAGGAGGTGGAGAAGATCGTCGAGGTTGAGCGTGTGCTCTTCCCTGACATCGCCTTTCGCTTCAATTCCGCGGAGCTAACCGACTTGGGCAAAGGGAAAGCTTACCTCGCAGCGCAAAAGCTTAAAGAGAAAGCGGAGTTGGTGGTGGTGGTGGAGGGTCACGCGGATGCCGTCGGAAGCGAGGAATACAACCAGAAGCTCGGGCTACGCCGTGCCGAGAGGGTGATCAAAGAACTCACTGAACTGGGCATCGATCTGGCGCGCATGTCTGCGCTGAGTTTGGGAGAGTCCAAGCCGCTGATCGAGATGGACACTAATTGGGCACATGCGGTCAATCGGCGCGTAGAGTTTACAGTCAAGGCTCAATAAGAGAGTTTAAGGCCAAGCTCGAAACTCACAGCTCGATACTCAAAGCTGACCTGCCTGTCCCCCGGCTGGTTTTTGCCGTATACTGATCTCATGGCGTACCAGCCAAAAGATGCCTTTTATCGGAAGGCAAAAAAAGAAGGTTTTCGCTCCCGCGCCGCCTATAAACTGCTGGAGCTCAACCGGAGGTTCCGCCTCATAAGCCCGGGCGACCGGGTGGTGGATCTTGGCGCCGCTCCGGGTGGCTGGCTTCAGGTCGCGGCTCGGCTTGCGGGACGCGCGGGGAAAGTTATCGGAGTGGATCTCCAGCCGATCGAACCCGTGGGGCAACAAAACGTCATGCTGCTCCAGGGGGACATATTTTCGCTGGAGACCGAGGACAAGCTCAAGGGGATATCTGCCTGCAGTGTTGACTGTGTCCTCTCGGATCTGTCGCCGCGGCTGAGCGGCATCCGGGATGCGGATATCAGCCGATCGATCGAACTTGCGCGAGGCGCGCTTCGCCTTGCCTGCCGTCTGCTTCGGCCGGGCGGTAATTTTTTGGTCAAGAGCTTTGTCGGCGACGAGCTGGGAGATTTCGCTCAAGAACTGAGCGAGTGTTTTGACACCGTCCAGCGGACTCGCCCGGAGGCCACCCGCAAGGGTTCGTCGGAGATCTATCTCTGCGCGAAAGGGTTCCGCGGCCGTGCCCAGGCGGCGGAAACTGGGGATTCCGGTGGACAAAGGCAAGGTCAGCGAGTATAAGATGTTAAACGGAAGAATGGCGGTGGGATAGAGATATGCCGCAATTGCGAAAAGATCCTGTGGTTGGGCGTTGGGTGATCATCTCGACCGAGCGAGGGAAAAGGCCCAATCATAGTCCGAAGCGAAATGATTCGACGAGAAGCGGTCCATGTCCGTTCTGCGAGGGCAATGAACAGACGACCCCACCGGAGATCTCCGCCTATCGACCCGGCGGCTCCAAACCTAACATGCCGGGTTGGACCTTACGTGTGGTCCCGAACAAATTTCCCGCGCTCATGATCGAGGGGGACTTGGACCGGCGGGGCGAGGGACTCTACGATCTCATGAACGGCTTAGGCGCTCACGAGGTGATTATCGAGACCCCGAAGCACGAGGCCAACATAGGCGTCTTGAGCGAGAAAGAGTTTGAGGATGTCCTTTGGGCCTACCGGGATCGGATCCTGGATCTTAGAAAAGACAAACGCTTTCGCTATATCCTGATCTTCAAAAATCAGGGAGCGGAAGCCGGCGCCACACTGGAGCACACCCATTCGCAGCTGATCGCGCTGCCTATCGTTCCCAGCAACGTGATCGAGGAGTTGAAAGGGGCGGCGGTGTACTACAAATACAAGGAGCGGTGCATCTACTGCGACATCGTGCGCCAGGAAATAGAAGAGCGACAACGGGTCGTGAGCGAGAACGACCACTTCTTGGTGATCTGTCCGTTTGCGCCTCGTTTCCCTTTTGAAACCTGGATCTTGCCCAAGCAGCACTCCCCTTTCTTCGAGCATGCTTCCAAGCAAGAGTACGTCCATCTTGCCCGCTCCCTGAGAGAGACCCTGATGCGGCTCAATCGCGCGCTCAATGACCCGCCGTTCAACTACATCATCCATTCCAATCCCCTCGAGGAAGCCGCAAACGGCCACTACCACTGGCATGTGGAGATCATGCCCAAACTCACGCAGGTGGCGGGGTTCGAATGGGGGACCGGGTTTTACATCAATCCGGTTACTCCGGAGGATTCGGCTCAGGCGCTGCGGGAGCTAGCCCTTTAAGCTCCCCTACTCTACGGTCACGCTTTTTGCCAGATTGCGCGGTTGGTCCACGTCCGTGCCCCGGTGGACCGCGATTTCATAGGCGAGAAGCTGGAGGGGCGTCGCGAGCACGATCGGCGTGAGGAAGTAAGAGGCTCTGGGAATGGTCAACACCCGATAGGCGGCGGCCTCGATGGCCCCGTCGGCCTGGTCCGTCACCGCGATGACCTTACCGCCACGGGACTCAACCTCTTTCAAGTTCCCCAGCGTCTTGTGGAAGTAGCGATCTTTCGGCAGGAGCACGACGACCGGCATCTGCTCATCGATCAGCGCGATGGGGCCATGCTTCATCTCCCCGGCAGGGTAGCCTTCGGCGTGAATATAGGAGATCTCCTTGAGCTTCAGGGCGCCTTCAAGGGCGATCGGATAGTTGATGCCCCTGCCGAGGTAGAGAAAGTCCGAGGCGCCGCTCAGCTCCCGAGCCAAAATTTCCAGCTCGCCTTCGAGCTTGAGAGCCTCCTCGACCCATTGAGGCAGGTGAAGGAGGTCTTCCGTCAGCCGTTTGGCCTCCGAGCGCTTCAATCGGCCGGTCAATCGCCCGAGACCGATCGCGAAGCGTTCCGTTTGCGGCCCAGCTCCACCGCGGCCAAGGTATCGGCCGTCTCGCCCGACTGGCTGATGGGTAGCAGGAGGGAGCGGGAGTCGATAAGGGGCGAACGATAACGAAACTCCGAGCCGTAATCGGCCTCGGTGGGGATGCCAGCGATCTCCTCGAGCATGAACTTTCCCACCAGCGCAGCGTGCCAGGCGGTGCCGCAAGCGACCAGGTGGATACGGTCGATCTTTTTCATGTCGCTCCGCGTCAGCGGGACGCCTTCCAGCGAGACGTCGCCTTCTTTCAGCGAGACGCGCCCGCGGAAGGTGTCGGTCAGGGCACGGGGCTGCTCGTGGATCTCTTTCAGCATGAAATGACGGTAGCCGCCTTTTCGTGCCGCCACGGCGTCCCAGGTGATCTCCTTCACGGCTCTGTGAACGATTTTTCCCTTTCTGTCCAGGATGCGCAGGCCCTTCGCGGTCACCTCGCCGACCTCCCCGTCTTCCAAGAAAGTCATCTTGCGTGTGTAATCGAGCAGCGCGGGGATGTCCGAGGCGATGAACGTTTCGCCCTCGCCCCAACCGACGACGATCGGGGTCGAGTTCTTGGCCACGATCAACCGCTCCGGATCGCGCTGGTTGAGAAAGACCAGGGCGTAAGAGCCCTGGATTTCTTGGAGGCTCTGCCGCACGGCGGTCAGGAAATCGGCGCCGTTGGACAGCTTCGCGTCGACCAGATGGGCCACGATTTCGGTATCGGTCTCGGACTCAAAGTGGGATCCGTGGCGCGACAATTCCTCTTTCAGTTCGAGGTAATTTTCGATGATCCCGTTATGGACGACGACGACGTCGCCGGCGCGATGCGGGTGGGCGTTGGTTTCCGAAGGCCGGCCATGGGTGGCCCAGCGGGTGTGGCCGATGCCGATGGTTCCGTGGACCGAGCTTCGCGCCAGGATCTCCTCCAGATTTTTAAGCTTCCCTTCGCACCGTCGGATTGCGACCTTGCCGCTATTCAGCACGGCAATTCCCGCCGAGTCGTAGCCGCGATATTCGAGTTTCTTCAGGCTCTCTAAGAGCAGGGGGGCCGCTTCCCGCCGGCCGATATATCCCACGATGCCGCACATGGTTCGTTAATCGTGACCGTTATTCGTATTGGCGGCTCCCGGGCGCTAACTCGTAGGGTTCACGGGCACGCCTAGCCTTTCTTATGCCTTTCACGAAACTGCTCTGTCCAGCCTTGTCGGACTCGCTCGGAGCGTTCGTTATAGACCAACGCGCCAGGCGGAACATCGTGACGCACGGTGGTGGCGGTGGCCACGTACACGTCGTCGCCCAGCGTGACCGGCGCGACGAGCGTGGTGTCGCTACCGACCTGGACTCTGTCGCCGATCTTGGTCTCGTATTTGCGGAAGCCATCGTAATTGCATGTGATGGTGCCCGCGCCGATGTTGGTGTCGCGCCCGACGGTGACATCGCCCAGGTAGGCCAGATGGTTGGCCTTGGTGCCCTCGCCGACGATAGCCTGTTTGGTCTCGACGAAGCTGCCGATATGGACGCCACGGCCGAGCACGGTTCCCGGGCGCAGGTGGGCGAAAGGGCCGATGACCGCCTTGTCCGCGACCTGGCAGTCGGCAAGGACGACGGAGAACCTGAGGTGGACGTCGTTGCCGAGACGGGCGTCGGTCACGTAAGCGCTGCCGTCGATCCGGCATCCCTCGCCGATGGTCGTGCGGCCCAAGAGATGGGTGTTCGGGCCGATCACGGTATCCTTCCCGATCGTGACTCCCTCTTCGATGTAGGCGGTATCGGGATCTTTGAGCGTGACGCCGGCCGCCATCCAGTGGCGATTGATTTTCTCCTGTAAGGTCTTCTCCATGATCGCTAACTCCTCCCTCGTATTGACGCCGAGGATTTCCCGCGCGTCCGCCGCTCGAACCGTCTCTATTCTCTCGCCCCTGCGCAGCGCGACGCCGATGATGTCGGGAAGGTAGTACTCTCCCTGCTCGTTGCGATTGCCGATTTCCTCGAGGGCGGCGAAGAGAAAGCGCGGCGAGGCGGCGTAGATGCCCGCGTTGATCTCTTTGATGTGCTTCTCCGGCTCGGAGGCGTCCTGCTCCTCAAGGACTCCGGTGATGTCACCTCCCGCGTTACGGAGAACCCGGCCGTACCCCGCGGGCTGTTCCAACGAAGCGGTGAGAAGGGTCACCGCGGCTTTGCGATCGCGGTGGCGGCGCAAGAGATCGCCCAGGCTTTGCGGCGAGATCAGAGGGACGTCGCCGCTTAGAATAACAAGATCTCCCGTGAAATCCAGAAAACTCTCTTTCGCGCAGCGCACGGCATGCCCGGTTCCAAGCTGCTCCTCTTGCAGCACCCAGGTGATGCTGCCATCGTCGAACGCCCGTCTCACTTCGTCAGCGCCGCGTCCCACGACGACAGCGATCCGCTTCGGCCTTAGCTCGCGCGCAGCCCGCAACGGGTAAAACAGCAATGGTTTTCCCACCAGCGGGTGGAGCACCTTTGGCAGCCTGGAGTTCATCCGCTTGCCCACTCCAGCCGCCAGGATAATTACTCCGACATCATTCATGGTGGACTATTACGCTTAACGACGTGGCGAATTATAGCTCAACTGGTGGTTCAATCAAAGCGACGGCGAGTAGGCGTTGGATTCCAGATCTTTTCACCTTGACATCCAGATTGCAGCATAGTAGCTTTCCGCCCGCGCTTGGGATGCTCAACGCAGCATAGGCTTTCCCTTCGCTGAATTCCGGAAAGGGGCTATACGACGCCCCGTTCTAACTGACCTCGCCCTTCTGGATTCGGATTCTAAGCGGCACTCGTTTCTAAAGCGAACATGGCCGGCTCCATCACTCGTCGCCGTCGGCGACAACGGCATACTTTTTTTTGCGCGCTGCCGCGTTTTATCTACGCTCTGCTGGTGGCAGCAGCTCTTCTGGGGGCACCGGGATACGGCAACGCCGCAACTATTGGTGGCGAAGTTAAGTTCGTAGGAGCCATCCCCAAACGCGCCCCGGTTCAGGCAACGAAGGATCAGGACTATTGCGGGCAGACGCTTCCAAACGAAACCCATCTCATCGGTCCTGGCGGCGGACTTAAAAATGTCGTGGTGTATATCGAGAGCGCCTCTCGTGATCCGGCGCTGGCGAGCAAAGAGAATATCCTGGACAACCACGGTTGTCGCTTTGTCCCGCGCGTGATGGCGATGCGATGGGGTGAGAGGTTGGTCGTAAAGAACAGCGATCCCAAGCTGCACATCGTCCATTCCTATGCTGAGAAGCGCACGGTTTTTAATCTCTCGCTTCCTTTCCGGGGTAGCCGGATAGACATCACGCAGAAGATCAGAGGGCCGGGGCTTCTTCAGGTAAACTGCGATACTCACGGATGGATGCGGGGGTATATCCATGTCTTCGGTCATCCCTTTTTTGCTATGAGTGGTGAAAGCGGATCGTTCACCATCGCTGATGTTTCGCCGGGACGCTACCTGCTTAAGGCCTGGCACGAGGATGCGGGTATCCTCAGTGCCGATGTCGTGGTGCCACTAGAGGGAGAGGCTAAGATCCGTTTCGAGTTCGGCAAGAAAGCCTTTTAGGAAATTCTAGATGCAGATAGTCTGGAAATTTTGCTGGTCAGCTAAATTCTTTCTTCCCTCACTTTTGATTCTGCTCGCAGCCCTCTATTTTTTCCTCCCTTTCTCATCCGAGCCTGCCGACACCTCCGGCGTTGATCCCTTAGCTCCTGTGGAGGTAGTGGCCGAGGGTTTCAAAGAGCCTACAGGGCTTCTTGTAGATCAGAGTGGAGCCATCTTTGTTTCCGACCGTCAGGCTGGAGAGGTCATAAAGATCAACGAGAGCGGGCGCGAGAGCATAGTTAGCAATCTTAAGCGGCCTGTAGGGCTGAGTTTTGACGATGGGGGGAAGCTCCTGGTTGTGGAGGAAGGGAGAGGGAGGCTGCTCCGCCTAGACGGTAATGGCACCCCGACTACTCTCGCTCGGGGGATAAAAAAGCCCCGCTGGGTTGCGGTGGCAGCAGAGCAGGGGACGATCTACATATCGGCCAAAGGGCTGAGGTCACAGAGGGACAGAGGCGATGATGATGACGATGATGAGGAGCACGGGGAGGTCATTTTACGTTTTTCTGATGGGCAGCTCTCAGTCTTTATTGACGGTTTTAAGGGACTCCAGAGCCTTGTCTTCCATGACCAAGCTCTTTTTGCCGCGGCCAAAGGGCTAAAGAGGGACAGAGATAGAGACGGAGGGGTCTTCCAGATCCCCATTCAGCCCGATGGCAGCGCAGGCCCTGTTATCAGGCTGACTCAGAGTGAGATCAAGAAAGCTTTCGGTCTGGTGCGCGACCGTCTCGGCGCCCTCTACGTGAGCGCTGAGGAGTTGGGGCTAAAGAAAAAGGTTAAAGATGCCATTGGCAAGGTTGCCCCTGACGGCGTCGTTACTCTCTTTGCCTCGAAGCTAAAAGAGCCGCGTGGGCTCGCTCTGGATGATTCAGGCCATCTCTACGTGGCAGTGGAGAAAGTGGTTCAAGATAGCCGTCGGGGAAAGGAGCGAAAGACAAAGGAGTCCGGTGGCATTATTCGTTTCCGTGCGCCACCCAAGCCCGCGCTGGCCGTTCCGTCCTCCACCAACCAGAGCCCTATCCCGGCCACTGGTAGAACAGAACCGCATTCCCGCATTGACGCTTTTCTGAACCATGCCGCTCTTCCTCAAGCGATCAGCGAAGACGGGAACTTCTCTCTCAGTTTAAGCTTGACCCCCAATGCTGGAAACTTTCTCGATGTTTTCACCACTGCTCATAGCGGCCAGGGGCTTACCAGCGCCCCGGCCGAGTTTACGATCGTCCACAAAAACATGCCTCCTGTGGCCAATGCAGGGCCGGATCAGAATACGTTCAGAGGGGCGCTCGTAGTCCTGGACGGTGCCCAGAGCCGTGATCCCGAAGGAGCGAGCTTAACATTCCAGTGGACTCTTGTTTCTCAGCCCGCTGGCAGCGCGATCACGCTCAACAATCCAACCTCCGCCACCCCCCAATTTACTCCGCTTTTACTTGGGGACTACCTCTTTCAGCTCCTGGTGAACGACGGGCAGCTTGACAGCGCGCCGGATACAGTCAAAATTACTGCCGTCAACCGTCCTCCCACGGCCAATGCCGGCGGTCCCTACAGCGGCACGGTCGGGGTTCCCATTCAGTTCTCCGGCTCTGGCAATGATCCTGACGCAGACGCGATCACTTTGGCGTGGGCTTTTGGCGACGGAGGTATAGCCACTGGAGCAGCCCCCACTCATACTTACGCAACCCCCGGCGCGTTTACTGTTACGCTCACCGTTACGGACTCCTTCGGCGCTAGCGCCCTCTCCCAGGCAACCGCCACGGTCAGTGCGGCTCTGACTCTTAGCTCCATCGGGGACAAGGTCCTAAACCTCGGCGAGACGCTGATATTCACAGTCAGCGCAACGAATCCCGGCGGAGGGCCTGTAAGCCTTTTCGGCTCTCCCCTTCCGCTGCCCAATCACGCAACTTTCAATGCCGCCACTGGTCTATTCACCTTCACCCCTGACACCACCCAGGTGGGGAGCTTTCAGCTCACCTTCACCGCTGTAAGCGGCGATCAGTCCGCCTCCGAGACGATCATGATCACAGTGCCTTCTCGTCCCCCGGGCGGTACCACAGCGGTCCGGGGACTTGTCGAAAACCTAAACGATACTCCCTTGGGCAACGTCAAAGTAACGCTCAAATCTACGGGCCAAACAGCCTTCTCCGGCACAGACGGCTTCTTTACCATAAGCGGCATTCCCTCGGGCCGCCAAGAGCTTATTGTCAATGGCCGGGAGGCTAACTTCGGCGTCTTTGCCATTTTGGCTGTGCCTGTGAATTTGATCGTGGGGGTATTAAATACGCTTCCCAGTGCCATCACGCTGCCAGATGTCGATGTCGACGCCGAAGTTCAGGTAAGCCCTAC
>JACPAM010000230.1 GCA_016180805.1 Deltaproteobacteria bacterium
CATGTTGGCATAATTACCAACATCCCGTCAAGCTATTTTTACAGACTCTTGTCCCCCGGGCCGCACGGCATTGCTGCTCCCCTTCCCCGTCCCCGATTCAAGTGGTCTGCGGTCCAGGCACTTTTTCCTCATCCCTATGGCACGCGACTACTTCCTGGGAAAGCCGACCTGCCGGCCGGCTTGCGCGCATCGCGCAGGCAAGCGCGGCAGACGGGGATCGAGCTAAAACATTCCGGCGTCCCGAGATTAGGTCCCGGGAGCCATACTCTCCCCTCAATTGCAGCATACTGTCCCCGGAAATCCCCACCCGTGTTTTAAACAGCGGCGGGAAGGGAGTCCGAAGCCCGGTGGACGGACTCGCCATCAGCCTGCCTCCTGGTCGGCTATAACAGAATTATGCTGGTCAGCCATAATGGGATTAGACCGACCATTCGGTCGGCCTTTTGCAGCCGTTGGAGAGGTTGAAATTTCTTGACAAGTTCCCTGAAAGGCAGGAGAATCCACCCCGTCATTGGAAATATCGAGACCGGAATATGCCGGTCGGCATAATCTAATGGTTCGGCGGCAGCAATAACGGGATACGAGCGAGAGCCAAGTGCGCGGCGTTCCACACGACCTTGACCTGAGCCGTTTCGTCGGCGCGACGCTGATCCAGCTCTGCCTCGGCGAGTTCCAAGTTCAGTTCCACTTTCAGGCCGCCGGCAGTGCAGGTTCTGAGGGGATGCTGTACATCGGCGTTGAGCGTGGCTGGGAACTGCGTGACGGATCCGGCGCGCTCGTCGACCATTCACAGTCAAATGCGGAGCGCGATGTATATCGCGTGCACCGCCTGCTCGGACTCACCGTCGCTGGAACGGCTCTCGACGCACCGCGGTCGTTTGCGCTGAGGTTCCGCAACGGTCACGAACTGCGGATATTTGACGATTCCGACCGCTATGAGTCATTCTCCATCCAGCCTGGAGACATATTCATTTGAACGCGCGAGGACTGCCGCCGAACCTTGCACTCGAGCGGACCGGGGGCTCGCGTTGCTCGCCTCCCGGCCGCTCACCGCAGCGTTAGCCCGGCACACAAGGAGTGTAAGAAATGATTACCGATGAGATCAAGCAATCGGTACGAATCCGCTATGGCAAGTTTGCCGAGACAGGCGGCCACAAAGAGCCCTGCTGACCCAGCAAGCGGCAGCCCAGTTCGGGCTATGCAGTTGATCAAGGACTCTATGGGCAGGCGGAGCTTTCCTTAGTGCCAGAGATTGCTCTCAACCTCTCACGGGGTTGTGGCAACCCTACTGGTTTCGCGAACCTTCAGCCTGGCGATGTGGTTGTAGATTTCGGCTGTGGGGGCGGGATAGACGTTATCCTGGCTGCTCACAAAGTCGGATCGCAAGGAAGAGTAATCGGAATAGATGGCGCGCCTCAGATGATCGAGCGGGCCCAGCAGGCGGTGGCTGAAGCAGGCTTGCAAGACAGGAACATCGAGTTCCGCACCGCATACTTGGACAAAACACAGCTTCCAGACGACTTCGCGGATGTGGTGACTTCCAACTGCGTCATCAACCTGTGCCCTGATAAGGACGCAGTATATGAAGAAGCCTTTCGTATCCTGCGATCCAGTGGGCGAATCGCCATCTCAGACATTGTTCTCACTGAGAATATCGCTCCTGAGCTACGCGAGCGCTTCCAATCAACTTGGGCAGGATGTTTGGGCGGGGCTATTCCTGAAGAGGACTACTGGCAGACGATGAGAGAAGCAGGCTTTGCTGAGATTCAAATTGTGGCCCGTCACCTGCTTACGCCAGAGGAATTGGAAGCAATGGCTTGCTGCCCTGGCGAAGAATTTACTCCGCCGCCGAGCAAGGAAGATCGTGCTGCTGTGGAAGGTAAGGTGGCTAGCGTCAAATTCACAGCGATGAAGCCGCCTCTTAAGTGAAGAATCGATTGAAACCGCGCCAACAGCCGTCTAACACCTATGAGGCGTTAGGGAAAAATTTGAAAATGGCCGTACTCGCATACTCATTCAATTGATCTCGTTCTTGGCATGGTCCTGCATTTCCGCCAGCCAGAGACGGATGTGAAAAGACCCCTTTTCCCGCTTAGAAAAAATCACCGGCGCTGAGTCGGCCACAGAACTCCACGGCCGGTACGATCAGGATGCCGTCCTCCGTGCGGCGGCTTGTTCGCTCCAGACTCACGACGATCCGCTGCTTGATTCTGGGATGGTCCTCCGCCACAGCGCGCAGGCCCTTGAGATGATCCGAGGTCACCTTGGCCGTGGCTTTGGCTTCAATCGCCGCCTCCATGTCATTGACAATGAAGTCAACCTCGTTGCCGCTCGTCAGGCGCCAATAACTGAGCTTGGCAAAAGCCCCGCTGTAGGCGTTGTGCGCGGCCAGCTCGTGAAACACCCAGTTTTCAAAGGCCTTGCCGTAGAGTTCGGAGCCCGGGTGGAGATCACCGCGCCGGGCTAGATGATTTACGACTCCGATGTCCGCGAAGTAAAATTTGGGCGCCGCGATCACCCGCCTTTTCGGCCGTTTGGTGTAAGCGGGAAGCCAGCGCCCGAGCAGCGTATCTTCCAGGATTTGAAAGTAGCCTTTGATCGTATGGCTGGAGACCCCGCAATCACGGGCGATGGTCGAAAAATTGACCAGCTCCGTGTCGGAGAGCGCCGCCATATTGAGGAACTCGGAGTAGACCGGCAGGTTGCGCACCAAACCTTCGGCGGCCACTTCCTCTTTCAGGTAATCGCCCACATAGCCCTCGAGAAGAGGCCTCGGGCGATCCGAGAGATAGATGGTCGGCAGGTAGCCGTGATTCAACATTCGATTGAGATTGAACTCTTTTCCAATCTCCCGGGCGGTCAGGCCGTGCAACTCGTAGCGCACCGCTCTCCCGCCCAGAAGGTTAGCTTGGCCGCGCTTGACCTTGCGAGCGCTGGAGCCGCACAACGCGAAGCGCACGGCTTGGCGCTCGTGGAGCCAGTGGACCTCGTCAAGGAGTTGCGGTACCTTCTGCACTTCGTCGATAACGACCTGCCGAACCGAGTCGCGCGCCGCGAGCTGTTCCCGGAGCAGTTCCGGGTTTTGCAGATAGCGGCGGAACTCATCTGCCTTGAGAAGGTCGATCCAGAAGGCGTCCGGATAAGTCGCCCGAAGGAGCGTGGTTTTGCCTGTTTGCCGGGGCCCCCAGAGAAAAAAGGTCTGATGCCCGGGTGCAGGGAGAGCGAGTAGCCGTTTGAACATGAACTTCAAATTATCATGATTATTTGAATTGTCAATTCACTTCCCTGAGGTGAAGAATTCGCTGTCACCGGTCAACAAGGCAGGGAATGCTTCCTGAGCCGGTGCCGATCATGACGTGTCGCCGGAGCCGGCCGACTCTATCTTGCTTTTTAGCCGCGATTTCAGTAAACAGCGGGCTGAACTCGAAACGGCCTGCAACGATCTCTGGGCTGCGAGAGCGTACGGAGTCAAGACCATGTTAAAAAAGATTGCAATGAAGCATTGTCCCAAGAATGACATTCGTCTTTTCGGACTCATTTTCGTGGTGTTGGTTACGGCATGGCCGGTACCCGGTGCGGCGCAACTGACCAAGCTCCAAGTTGCGTACCCGACCACGGTGGGATCAATGGCGGTCGTGTGGATCACAAAAGAGGGCGGGTACTTCGCGAGAAACGGACTTGACGTCGCCTTGATCTACATCGCGGGAAGCTCTCGGGTAGTGCAGGCCATGCTGGCTCGGGAACTTGCCGTCGCCGAGATTGCCATACCAGCGGTGATCCAGGCGAATCTTGCCGGCGCCGACCTCGTGATGCTCGCCGGTCCCAATCATAAGCCGGGCCAGAAGCTCATGGTGAAGCCAGAGATCAAACGCCCTGAGGAGGTCAAGGGAAGAAAGCTCGGGGTTACGCGCTTCGGCACCTCCGATGATTTTCTGCTCCGCTATCTTTTGGCCCGTTGGGGACTTCAGCCCGACAGAGAGGTGCCGCTCATCCAGATGGGCGGATCGCAGGAGATTTTGGCGGGATTGGCTTCAGGATCGGTCGACGGCGGTGTTCTTTCTTCGCCGCTTAACCTGCGCGCGCTCAAGCTCGGCTTCCACATGCTCGTGGATCTCAGCGCCATCGGCGTCGATTATCAAGGAGCCGGGGTGGTCACTACCCGGAGCTTTGTTCGGGAAAATGCGGACACGATTCGCCGCTACCTCAAGGCCTATGTGGAAGGCCTGCATCGGTTCAAGACCGATCCGGAATTCAGCCTCAAGGTCTTGGCCAAGTACTCGCGGATCACGGAGCGGGATATGCTGGAGGAGACCTATCGGCACTATGCGGTCAAGGTCATGCCCAGGGTTCCCTATCCGACGGTCAAAGGGATTCAACTCGTTCTGGATGAGATCGCGCAACGGAATCCCAAAGCGAAAGCGGTCGCCCCGGAGAGCCTGCTCGATCTTGCGTACTTGAAAGAGATCGAAGCCAGCGGCCTGGTCAAGAGCCTGTACGAAAAATAGCCGGGCTCATATTTTTTCCTCCCACTTGGGAGCGGCGGCAAAAAGGCTAAGCGGGAGCCAAATGGCTATTTTAAGTGATCGGCCACGTTTTTCTTTACCAGTTCGTGCCTGAACGTAAACACTTCCGGGTCATTGGGATCTGCGACAACCCGCACCCAGTTTACGTCGGGGGCACCTACGGTTTCTACTCGGGTGAAATTTTCGACGACACGCTTGCTCTTCGAGCTAATGAGAGGCTTGTCGATGCGGAAGTAGTGGGTGTGGCCGTGCACTAGAACAACCGGTTTTTTGAATGTAAGAACCTCAGTCTCAAGCGCCCTCAGAAAATCGCTGTAGCCCGATGGCCTCTTTGGGTCAGGCACGGTTATTCGCAAATTGGTCAAATAGTCTGGAGGCCAGGTGTCTTCAAACCTCGGGTTGGCCTGCATGATCAGCATAACTGCTCTGTTTCTATTGTGTTTGGCCAAATCAAAAGCCTCCTTCATCCACGCCATGTTCGCCGCGTTTCGCTCGGCATACTCAGCATCCATCGCTGCTGTGCGACCGAGGTTATTGTTGCTGCCTACCAGATGAAGTGTGGCAAACAACACATCCCCGTAGACCCAGCGCGCATTTTCGCGATACCTGGCATACTTGGCATCGTTGCTCTGTCGGGTCAACGTTAGGGTTCGCTGACCAAGGCTTTGATCGCCGTGGAAAAACAGCTCCCGCAGCTTTTCCAGTCTTTCCAGCGGATCAGCGCCAGCGCGGTGACAATCGGTCCACTCGTTATCTCCGGGAGTATAAATGAACGGATGCCGAGAAGTTTCAAACTCATTTCTACGTCGGTAAAACAGTTCATCGGTGCATGGGCTCGCGCCACTTTTAAAATCGCCGTCGTGAACCACGAAGGCAAGGTTGGCTCGGTTAAGATCCTCTACCAGGTTAGGGAACTTCGCCTCCTGTTCAGCGTTGTACTGGAGGTCGCCAATCAAGCCAAACTCAAATCTGCCCGCTTGAGTGGATCCAGCCGTTTGAATCGCTGCACAGCCAGAAAGTGCGACGACTATCCCCAGCGTGCTTGATAATCGTTTCAACGAATGCCAAGCAGCATGCCCTGATGAGCTTTTTACTTTATTGAGCAGCTTAACCTGGCAGTCATCGAGTTTCAGGGTAATCGTTTTCATACGATGAGTTTCTCCCGTTATCAGAAGATATATATCAGACACTATGGATATTGTGGAATATTGTCACTGGTGAGATGGGGCTGAATAATCTGCTGGGCGTTTTGACTTTGGATCAGCTCTCCTTTATAGATGAACGTCGTAGTGCATTGGAAATTTTTTCACGGGCTCACCTGATCTATGCCAGGCTTAGCGCATATCCGGCATTTTAGGGCGGCCAACCCGGGGTACATGACATTGGAAGGCACCAACCAGTACCTCCTCGGCCGCGAGGCCATCACCGTAATCGACGTCGCCCTGCCGTCGTCGGACAATATCGACGGCATTTTGGCCGAGGTGGAGGCGATGGGGGGAAAGAGGATCGAAAAGATCCTCTTGACCCATATCCACCGCGATCATTGCGGCGGCGCGCTGGCGCTGAAAAAGCGCTCCGGAGCGAAGATCGGGATCAGCCGTGGGCGCGCCGGCTATTTAGGCGGCGAGGATTTTGTGTACTCGGAGGGTGACACCATCGACTATGATGGCGGGAAGCTGGAGGTGGTTCATACCCCCGGCCATGAGTCGGGGCACTGCTGTTTCTACGAGCCTGAGTTTCAGATCCTGTTTACCGGGGACCACATCCTCGGCCGCGGGACGACGGTGATCGCGCCGCCCGATGGGGACATGGTGCAGTACCTTCACTCGTTGGAAAAGCTCTCGCTGTTGAAGCTTTACCGGCTTATGCCGGGTCATGGTCCGATGGTCGAGGACCCCTACGGCAAGATTAGGGAGTACATCGAACACCGGCTCATGCGGGAGCGCCAGGTCATCGATGCGCTGCGGGACGGCCACCGCACGACCGCGTCGATGGTGGAGGCAATCTACACGGACACCCCGGCGCCGCTCCATTCCGTAGCCCAGCGCTCCGTCGAGGCCCATCTGCGCAAGCTGATCCAGGAGGGTCGGGTGAGAAAGGAACGGGAGCGCTATTTTCTCGTCGACGCCGGGCCCTGAGATCGGCGGACCAGGTCGAAGGGAACCTGCGGCGGCTCCCTGGTCGTCTCCAGCTCCGCCCAGAGCCCCGCGGCGACCTCTGTGGAGCGAGGCGCCGGCATTCCATCGAGCACGAAGACAAAATTGTCCTTGATTTGAAGCAAGAGCGGATGGGCGCCTTCGCGGGAAACGAGCGCATCGTTGCCGGCAGAGCTTGCCTCCAACACGGGTCCGTAGCGCTTTTCCAGGACCCGGCGGTAGGCGGCAAAAAACCCGCGCGCCTCGGCCGGGTTTTCCCAGGCGATGACCCAACCGAGGATCAACTCCTCTCCGTCGCGAAAGGCTAACAGCGTGTCTCCGGTCCAGCCGGCGGCGACTCTTTCGGCCTCCGCCTTAGACAGAATTTGGGAGAGCAGCAGCCGCAGGGTAAATTCCCCCAGGGTCTCCTCGACGATTTTCTGTGCTCCGGACTGGCGGAGAAGCTTCCACGGAATGATGTGGAGCGGCTCCGCGCGCGTCACGTAGTACTTTTCCGGGTGGAGAATTTGCGCCGTGGAGCGCGGAGGACGGGAAAAGAGCCCGTTGACGCCATCCCAGCCTTTATGGGAGTAAGCCCACAAGACGAATTGACTCCCATAAAGGTATTCAAAAGCCAGCTTCTGGCGCAGCAGTTCGGGGAGAAAGGAGAGTCCGCGTTCGAGGGCCGTGGAAAGCTGGAAGAGGTTTTTGACCGCGTCGATGATTTCCTCTTTTCCTCCCTGTTCGCGTGCCGCGAGGTAGGCGAGCCCGACCAGCACCGCGTCTCCTTGCGTGACGGCCCGCAGGGTCAGCCTCGAATCCGTGGTGTTTCGGCTCTTGATTCTGGCGCGCCATTGGAAATGCTGGTCCTGGAGCGCGTGGGTGAGGGCGTGAGCGAGAAGGACCTGTCTTGTTGTTTCTTCGCTTGCCCTCCCGGGGAAACGCAAAAAGGCGAGATCAGGCTTTAACGGCTCTTGCGGAACGACGATCTTTCGCCTTCGGGCATCGTAGTGAATGCTGTGCCGAAAGCGCTGGAGCTCGACGAGGTCTTTGCTGAGGTCTGCCGCCTCGGTCAGCAGTCCAAGGCGCGTGTAGATCTCAGCCATAAGCGAGGACTTTTCTTCGCTGGCATTCTCAACCGGCTCGGCTAAAAGAGAGCCGATCTCTTCGAGCTTTTTAGTTTCTAATGTGACTTCGTGTACAAAGGGAAGCCCTCTCAGGCGTGAAATTTCCTTTTTGACCTCATCGAAGGGTTGAAGCGGTCGAGTGGGAATAAAGCTGAAGTCGGTCTCGCCGCAGCCGAGCAGGACGAGAGCAAAACTCAGGGAGCACAATCGGCCTCCCCATCGGTTAAGGGCCATTTATTTCTCCATGATGATGGTGGAAAATCCCAGGCGGGCCAACTGGCGGGCATGGCCCTCGGCCTCGCGCCGGTCCGGGAAGGTCCCCAACTGGACCCGGTAGTAGGTGGCATGATTTGCCTGGATCGGGACGATCGCGATTGGGGAGATCTCAGGATAGACTCTCATGAGATGGTCCTTGAGCCGGCGCGCATTTTGCAGAGATGCAAACGAACCGGCCTGGAGGGTGTAGTCCAAGCTCGTCCGGATCATCGATATCTTGTGCGGGCCGCTGTCGATCACCTCGACGCGGACCGGAATGGTGCCCGGTCCGATCATTCCCAGGATTCGTGCGGCAGCATAGGAAAGGTCGATGATGCGCCCTTTGACGAAGGGGCCGCGGTCATTGATGATGACCTCCGCGGATCGCCCGTTTGCGAGATTCGTAACCATCACTTTCGTGCCCAAAGGAAGTGCCTGGTGGGCTGCCGTGAGATCGTACTGGTTGTAGACGGTCCCGCTCGCGGTGGGGCGGCCGTGAAATCCTGGGCCATACCACGAGGCGATCCCGGTTTGGCTTGCGCCGCTCACGGACGGGAGAGGCTCGGGCGGGGCAACTTTTAACGGCGGGATGGAGCACGCCACGAAGAACAGGAGGATCCATACCCATGCGATCCGAAAGATGCAGACGGGCTTGTGTCCATGACTTCGCCGCTTCATTGAAGCCGCTATTATACCCAAAGCAGTCTGCCGACGGAAGCGAAAAAGGCCCATTTACGAAGCCTTCCGATTGTGTTAATTTCGTGATTTGGAAGGGAAGGTCTCGTTTTTTCGGGAGCGACTGCCGATATGTCGGGCCATTCGAAGTGGAGTTCGATAAAGCACAAAAAGGCCGCACGGGACGCCAAGAGGGGAAAGCTTTTTACCAAGCTCATTAAGGAAATCACCGTTGCCGCCAAGTTGGGCGGCGGTGATATCAGCGCCAATCCCCGTCTGCGCACGGCCGTTCTGGCGGCCAAAGCCGCCAGCATGCCCGGCGACAATATCGAGCGGGCCATCAAGAAGGGAACCGGCGAGCTTGGGGGCGTAGCTTACGAAGAGGTCCACTACGAAGGATACGGTCCGGGTGGGACTGCGATCATGGTTCAGGCGCTGACCGATAATAAAAATCGCACGGTTCAAGAAATCCGCCATCTGTTCGCCAGGCATGGGGGCAATTTGGGCGAGACCGGTTGTGTCGCCTGGATGTTCGACAACAAGGGGCTGATCACAGTGGAAAAGGCCAAGGTGGATGAAGACCGGCTGATCACGGTTGCCCTGGAAGCGGGAGCCGAGGATGTTCGGGAAGACGATGGTCTGTTTGAGATCGTCACGGAGCCCGAGGCTTTCGACAAAGTGAGGGAAGGCTTGGAACGGGAGAAGATCTCTACGGTGACGGCGCAGGTCACGATGATCCCTAAAAGCACGGTCTTCCTGGAGGGTCAGAACGCGGAGCAAATTCTCAAGCTCACCGAAGAGCTGGAGGAACTTGACGACGTGCAGAGCGTCGCCGCGAATTTCGACATTCCGACCGAGCTGTTAGAGAAGGCCAGTTGACCCCGATCCAAGCAAAATCGGGGGCGAGAGTGAGCAGCATTTGCAATGGCGATGAGATTGTTGTCGCGCATCCAGAGGAGCGAGACCGTAGTCAAAGTTAAGGATCGGGGTTGATGGCTATCCGGCTGGAACCTTCGGGTGGCGCCATCTCATCCCACGACGTTCAGAGAATTTTGGGCATCGACCCGGGCACAGTCAGGACCGGATGGGGAGTTGTGGAGATGGCAGGAGGGTCACTATGTCACGTGGCCCACGGCACCGTCAACGCTGCCCAAGGTCCGGGGCAAGGCAACCGCTTAAGTCGCATTTACCGCAGCCTGCAAGAGATCGTTCGAAGCTATGAGCCTCACGGAGTGAGCCTGGAAAAGGTATTTTTCGCGCGCAATGCCCAGAGCGCGCTCAAGCTTGGACAGGCGCGCGGCGTGGCGCTGCTGGCCGCGGCCGAAAACGGCCTCGCCATTCACGAATACACCTCAGCAGAGATCAAGCTTGCCGTCGTGGGCTACGGCGGAGCCGCCAAAGAGCAAGTGCAAAAAATGGTGGCTTCGCTGCTGCGTCTTTCCGGGCGAATTCCCGCGGATGCGGCCGATGCCCTGGCTGCCGCCATTTGCTATCTCCACCAGCGTCCGTTTCATGACCGCGTCGTTGGCGCTCTCCCATCGCTGCGGACGGAGGGGAAGCCAGGGAGGGCGCCTTAACGGGAGAGGATCGGAAGTTCGAGTGATTGCGAAGATTACTGGGGCGCTCGCGCACAAGATGCCCGGCGAAATCACGGTCGATGTGGCGGGGGTCGGTTATCAGGTCTACATTCCCCTGAGCGTTTTTTACCGCCTTCCGGAGGTCGGCGGACAGGTAAGCTTGTTCATCCACACCCACCTGCGTGAGGATGCCTTGCAGCTCTACGGTTTTCTGGAGCAAGAAGAAAAGCAGCTCTTTATGCTTCTCAACAGCGTGGCCGGCATCGGTCCCAAGCTTGCCGTCACCATCCTGTCCGGCATTCCGGCGGAGGATCTGGCCCGGGCCCTGAGGGAAGGCGACCAGATGCGACTGCTCTCGATACCCGGGGTGGGAAAAAAACTCGCCGAGAGAATGATCGTGGAGCTGAGGGATAAGTTCGCCGCTCTCGCTTCCGAGCGGGTCGGACACGAGGACGGCTCCCCGCTGGTCCGGGATGCGGTGTCCGCGCTGGTGAATTTGGGCTATCGGCGCGGTGAGGCGGAGAAGAGCGTCCGCGAGATCGCCCGGGGAGGAGAGGGAAGCTTGCCCGAGGTGCTCAAAGAAGCTCTGCGCCGGCTCAGCCACTAAAAAAACAAATTGCAGAATGCAAAGTGCAAAATGCAAAATGAAATCTAAAATTTACAATTTACAATTTGCCTTTTTCAATGCGCAGTGACATGGAGTCGCACCCGATTTCCGCGAAGCGGACCGAAGAGGATCTCAAGTACGAGGTCAACCTGCGCCCGCGCGGTTTTGCGGAGTACGTCGGGCAGGAGCAGGTCAAGGAGAATCTCGAGGTAGCGATCGCCGCCGCCCGCGGGCGCCATGACGTGCTCGACCATATTCTTTTCCACGGCCCGCCCGGTCTGGGAAAGACCTCGCTCGCCTATATCATCGCGCGGGAGATGGGCGTCAACATCAAAGCGACTTCCGGGCCCGTCGTTGAGCGGCCGGGAGATCTGGCTGCGCTGCTCACGAACCTGGAGGAAGGGGACATCCTTTTTATCGATGAGATACACCGGCTTAACCACGTCGTGGAGGAGGTCCTCTATCCGGCCATGGAGGACTATCAGATCGACATTATGATCGGGCAGGGCCCTTCGGCCAGGTCGATCAAATTGGACCTCAAGCGATTCACGTTGATCGGGGCGACGACGCGGTCGGGCCTGCTGACCTCGCCGCTCAGAAGCCGATTCGGCGCGATCTTCCGCCTGGACTTTTACTCTTCGGACGCGCTGACCGAGATTCTGAGGCGTTCCGCTTCGATCCTGGGGGTGAACGGGGACCGCGAGGGGATGGCGGAGATCGCCGCCCGCTCGCGCGGAACGCCAAGGATTGCAAACCGGCTGCTTCGCCGGGTGCGCGATTATGCGCAGGTCAAGGCATCCGGGACCATCACGAAGCGCGTCACTGAAGAAGCGCTGCGGATGCTGGAAATCGACCCGATGGGATTTGACAAAATGGACCAATTACTTATGCTCACCGTGATCGATAAGTTCAGCGGTGGGCCGGTCGGACTCGACACTCTGGCAGCGGCGATCAGCGAAGAGAAGGACACGATCGAGGATGTCTATGAGCCATATCTGATCCAGGCGGGTTTTTTGCAGCGCACGCCGAGAGGGCGGGTGGCCACACCGCTGGCCTATGACCATTTTGGCCGCAGCCCTGAAGGCAATCGGTTGACTCAGGCGAAGAAACAGCCGACTCTTTTCTAGCCGCGCTTGAAGAGATCGAGGGGATAAAGGGACTGAAGGACCGATGGGGGATCTGGGTAAGCTACTTATTCTCTTTGGCATCCTTCTGGTTGTCTTGGGGGTGGTCTTTTCGGTCGGCCCAAAGATCCCGTGGCTGGGCCATCTGCCGGGGGATATTTACATCGAACGGGAACGCTTCTCGTTTTACTTCCCCCTGACGACCTGCCTGCTGCTCAGCCTGATCTTAACGCTTGTTCTATACCTGTTTCGGAGGTAAGATCCCGGGAGTTTAAGCCGGCGAAAAGGCCCCTAGTAAGGTATGGAGTCCGCAGCTACATCCAAGGCTATCGAGGAGAGCCTCAAGCGCGAGGAGGCCAAGCGCCGCAAGCGTGAAGGGCTGGTGATCCTGGTCACCACGCTGATGGTGCTCCTGTTCGCTTTCTTCGAGGTCCAGGCGCCCGAATTCACCACCGATTATTCGCTCACCAACAACATCGCTTTTTTCCTCCTCCTCAATATCAACATTATGCTGCTCGTCCTCCTGGTGTTTCTCGTCATCCGAAACTTGGTCAAGCTTCTTTTCGAGCGCAAGAAAGGCATTCTCGGTTCCCGTTTGCGGGTGCGCCTGGTGCTTGCGTTTGTGGCGCTTTCCCTGGTTCCTTCTCTGCTCTTGTTTTTTATCGCCGGTGGCTTTGTCACCCGCTCCTTTGAACGATGGTTCGATATTCAGGTCGAGAACGCGCTCCAGGGGTCGCTCGAGGTCGCCCATACCTATTATCAGAATTCGGCCAACAATGCGCTCTTCTACGCGCGCCAGTTGAGCCAGAGCATTACCCAAGGGGGATTGTTCGATTCCGAGCGCATCACCGACCTCAAAGAATTTATCCAATTCAAGCAGCGCGAGTACAATCTCGGGACGGTCGAAGTGTTTTCCCCCGACCGCCAGCTCCTGGTAGTGGCCTTCAATGATCAGGTGCCGACCGGGGTCACGATTCAGCCGGAATCGGATTTTCTGAACCGGGCGCTTCGGGGCTTGGAGGTGACCCGGACCCAAGCCTTTGGCGAAGGGGACATCATTCGCGGCGGTGTGCCGGTCTACAACCCGGAGAAGCGGATTTTGGGCGTGGTCGTCGTCGACTACTATGTGCCCAAGAGCATCACCAAGCGCGCGCTCCAGATTTCCCGCTCCTACGAGCAGCACAAGCATTTGGCGATTCTCAAGAGGCCCGTGCAGAACAACTATATTCTCACGCTGCTGCTGATTACCCTGGTCATCATCTTTTCCGCGACGTGGTTTGGTCTCTATTTGGCGAAGGGAATCACCGTGCCGATCCAGAGCCTCGCCGACGGAACCCACCAGGTAGCGCAGGGGAACTGGGACTATCAAATCGAGCCTGTGGGAGATGACGAGATCGGCACCCTGGTGGACTCCTTCAACCAGATGACGCAGGACCTCAAGCAAATCAACGTGGAGCTTGAACAACGCGGACGATATACGGAGATGCTGTTGGCCAATATCACCGCGGGTGTGATCTCGGTGGATCCGGCCGGGAAGATCACGACGATGAACAGGGCCGCCGTGCAGATGCTGGGTCTTAACGAAGAGCAGGCGCTCGGGAAAGGTTATGCTGAAGTCTTCGAGCCGGAGCATCTTCAGGTGATGCGGGACATTATGGAGCAGGTGCGGGAAGGGGCCAGCGTCGAGCGGGAACTCAAGATCCCGCTGCCGGACCGCATCCTGACCGTGATGGTGACCGCGGCCACCCTGCGGGACGACGAAGGTCAGATCCTGGGCGTCATGGTGTTTCTCGAGGACATCACCCAGATCCAGAAGGTGCAGCGAATGGAGGCCTGGCGCGAGGTGGCGCGCAGGATCGCCCACGAGATCAAGAATCCGCTGACGCCGATCCAGCTTTCGGCGGAGCGGCTCAGGCGGCGGTATGCGAAGCTTCTGGAAGGCAATGGGGCAATCCTGGATAAATGCACCTCCACGATCATCAAGCAGGTCGAGGAGCTCAAGACCCTCGTCAATGAATTTTCTCAATTTGCCCGCTTGCCTTCCGCCGAGCTTTCGCCCAACGACCTCAACGAGATCGTCAGGGAGGCGCTGTTTCTCTTCAAAGAGGGCCACAAGGGGATCCAATTCAAATTTCATAGCGGTGAGCTGCCCACCCTTGAGCTCGACCGAGACCAGATCAAAAGAGCGCTGATCAACCTCCTGGACAACGCCGTGGTGGCGGTGGAGGAGGGTGGCGAGGTGAGCATCGCGACGTCCTATGACCCTTCGTTTGGCATCGTCCAACTGGAAGTGACGGATAACGGCTGCGGTTTAGCGCCGGAGGTCAGGGCGCGAATCTTTGAGCCTTATTTTTCGACCAAAAAGAGCGGGACTGGCCTGGGGCTGGCGATCGTCAGCGCCATCGTGGCGGACCATCGAGGCTATATTCGGGTGCGGCCGAACGAGCCCCAGGGTACCCGGTTTATCGTTGAATTGCCGGTGCGCGAGCGGACGGATGCCCAGGAGATTCGCAGCAAGGCTGCGTACTCGTAGTCGCGCTGGTTGGGGGAAGCTGTGAGCGAGCGTTTGGAGGAGAAAACCATTCTGGTTGTGGACGACGAGGACGGAGTCCGCGAATCGGTTCGGGAGATCCTGAGTGACGAGGGCTACCGTGTCCTGGAGGCCGCAAGCGGAACCATCGTTGCGGAGATCATCCGCAAGGAGCGCCCGCGCCTGGTGCTTCTGGATATCTGGATGCCGGAGATGGACGGGATCGGGCTGCTCAAAGAGATCAAGAAGATGGAGCCGGAAACCAACGTGGTGATGATCTCGGGCCATGGCAATATTCATACCGCGGTCACGGCGACCAAATTCGGGGCTTTTGACTTCATCGAGAAACCCCTTTCGCTAGACGGGTTGCTGCTCACGGTTCGCCGGGCGCTCGGGGAGTCGCCTGCGATTGTGGATGAGTCGAAGCGCAAGACCGGCAAAGCGAGGCGCCGTGGATCCAAGGCGAAGGCGGCGAGGAGGTCGGCCCACACGTTGAAGCAACGGACCTTGAAGAAAAGCGTGGTGATTTCGGGTCACGGTCTCCATTCCGGGGTCAAGACCGGTCTGATCCTGCACCCGCTCCCACCCAACAGCGGGATTCTCTTTAGCGGGATTTCGGCCGATGCCGCGGTTCCGGCCCACTTGGATTATGTGGGCTCGACGGGCTACGCGACCTCGCTCAGCGGCAAAGGGATCGTAGTCGGAACCGTCGAGCATTTCTTGGGGGTGTTGCACAGCTACCGGATCAGCAATTTGTTGGTCAAAGTGCAAGGAGAGATTCCGATCCTCGACGGCTCCGCTTTGGAGTTCTGCGGGCTGATCGAGGAGGCGGGGATCCAGGAGCAGGAGCACGAGTGGTCGGAGATCGTGGTGGATCGGCCCTACCGCGTGGAAGTCAAGGGGGATGAGTCGATCGCCATAGAGCCGGCGGACTTTTTTGGCGTCCGCTACTATCTCGATTATCCGAAGCCCGTGGGGATTCAGGAGTATACCTATATTTTTAACGGGCCGGAGTCCTTCAAGCGCGAGATTGCGCCGGCCCGAACCTTCGGCTTTCTTAGGGACATTGAGAAACTGGAAAAGCTGGGCCTCGTGGACGGAGGCAGACTGAGCAATTGCATCCTCCTCGACGACGAGAAGGTCATCAACACGGAGCTGCGCTTTCCCGACGAATTCGTCCGCCACAAGATACTGGATATCTTCGGCGATTTTTACCTTTTAGGGCGCCCGATCCGCGGCATGGTCAGCGCCCGGATGACCGGCCACTCCGATAACATCACGCTCCTCAAGGAGATCAAGAAGGGGATGGACCTCTAGTCGCCCTTTTTTTCTTTTACCGGACCGGTCTTACGGTTGCATCCGAGATCACGCGGTACCTCTTTCCCCGCCAAACGACATACGGGTTGAAGTAGCTTTCCAACCACAGCGTCAGGGTGAGAATCTCAAGCGCGGGCAGAAGCCAGAGGTAGCGCCAGACGGCGGGCTCCTTGGCGAAAAACAGGTTGACCAGCACGAGCGAGCTAAGGCGCGCGGCGAGAATCAACACCATCACGGCGAGCCCCCGCGCTGCGCTGCCGGCGAAAAGAGTCAACATGAAGTAAAGCGAAGCCCAGAGGATCGGAAACGTGTAGAACGGAATTCCAAGGAAGCGAGGGCCGAGGTAAAGCCTGATGGTCACGAGCCAGCGGTGGATTTGGCGCCACCAGTCGGTGAAACGCCCTCGCGGGTGGATGATGGTCACGGGCGAACGAATCAATGCAATGCGGTATCCCTTGCCTCGCACGGCCAGCCCCAGGGCCGCGTCGACACCGATCCTGTGGCGCAGCGGGGTAAGCCCGCCGATGGCACGCAGTACCTCTTTCCGAATCGCCATGGCGCTGCCAATGGCGGCAAAGGGCGGGGCGATGGCAAGGGCGAGAATGGTTTCGTTCACAGTCAGCGCCATCAGTCCCGCGCCCCAATCCTTCGCCCCTTTGTAGACCGGGCAGGCATAGGACATACCCACTCGAGGATCGGACAGCGGACGGACCAGCTCTTCTAAAAAACCAGGGGTGTTGCGGACATCCGAATCGCTAAGGACCAAAACGTCATGCTTGCTCTCTTTGGCCCCAGCGATCAGGTTGAGAGCCTTTCCCAATTCCCTTTGGTCCTGTCGCTTGCTGAAGACGAGGCGGATCGGTGCCGGAGGTTGGCAGTTGGCGATCAGCCGTTGGATTAACGGCACCGCAGGGTCCTCCCGCTCTTCGACGCAGAAAATGACTTCGAGCGGGGCCGGGTATCCCGATTCAGTGAAGCTAAGAAAGTTCTCCTCGGCTTCCTGATCCAATCCCCGGACCGGCTTGATGATCGAGATAGAGGGAAGCTCGGCGCTCAGGCGGGACGGCTCTTCCCTGCCGCGCAGATAGCGCCAGGTTATCACGTGCGCGAGCGTCGTGCGAAGCAAGAACACGGTTAGGACGCCCAGCGTGAACATCTCTGCCCAGATCCAATTCGTCATCTCTTCTCCGTCGAGCTTGTTCTAATACAGAATTGGGCTAAGATAAACGGCTGTCCA
>JACPAM010000082.1 GCA_016180805.1 Deltaproteobacteria bacterium
TCATCCATATCGGCAAAAGGTCTCGGATCCAGTGAGTGGAGTTCGATCTCTCCCCAGCCCTTCCACTTCGAAGGGTCTTTGGCAACCGAGATATTGATTCCGGCTGCATGCTCCAGGATATCGGCCCCCGCCAGGACCGCTTCCCTCCCGTATACCGTGGGGCCGATCGGCTGGGCCACCACGGCCAAGCCTGCTCGATGGGCCTCCGCAACCGCCGCCTGAAAAACCTCTTGGGAAAGCCCACGTCGGATGTTAATCAGATCGGCGCCACCGCCGACCGCGCGCTTTACGGCTTCTCTCGCCTCTTCCACCGTCAGTGGTGTATCCTGCCGACCTCGTTCACGGGTATACGCGACACGTCCCGGCTTCACCGGGCCCAGCAAGCTTTCCACCACCACAAAGATTCTGGGGCCGAGGACGCGTCCTCGCGCGATCGCCTCTCGACGGACCGTATGAACCGGCCCGCGACCGCCGATGTCGAAGACCGATGTGACGCCGTGGGCGAGCAATAGCTCCGCTAAGAAACCGGAATAGTGAACATGTGCGTCGATCAGGCCGGGAACGATGAACTTTCCATCGGCCTGAAGGATCTGGGCACCCGCCGGGTAGCGCGCTTGCCCTTTGCGGGAGACGGCCTCGATTCTGTTTCCTTGGATGACGATTAAAGCATCCGGAACGGGCTCTCCCCCATTACCGTCGATGAGCGTCCCCCCTTCAATCACCAGGGTGGTTGGCTCCTCGGCTTGCGCGGCGACATTCGTTGGTGTCATCGAGAAAATCATAACAAAGCGCCCACCGCAAAGAGCAAAACAGGGCGGGCTCCCTATTTTCAGGAAGAGACTATCCGATAATCGGGTCTCACGTCAACTTTAAATCGGTTCCAAGACAGGGATGGAGATTTCCGCTTTTACGTCCCAGCGCAGTCCGAACCTACTACAGGCGCAGCGAAATCGGCAGGGTAGTGGGGTTGGGGGAAACCTCATCGGTGCGTTCAGCCTGTTTACGGATGAAGGCAAGAGTGGAGAGTGAGCTGACAGGGCTGCGGCTCGGCCGATGCCAGACGGTACCCTTGACTTCGATCAGAGCAGGGTGGTAGCTTCCGCCAAGTTAAGCCATCCGGGTAACCCTCGCAGGAGATTTTAAACCAAGGAGGCAGATTCCGATGAAAAAAATCGTTTGCGCTGCAGTCGTAGCTGTGTGCGGACTCGTTTTCTCAGCAGCCTTTCCTCCGCACTCACAGGCCCAGAACAAAAAAGTGCTGGTTCAGCTCGGCTGGGTCGTCGGCGGGTATCATGCGGGTTTTTTCGTCGCCAAGGAAAAGGGATTTTACGCGTCCAAGGGACTCGATGTCACGATTACCCGCGGCTTCGGTAGCGGCGACACGGCCAAGGTGGTCGCGACGGGAAAGGCGCAATTCGGTGAAGCAAATTTACCGACGTCGATCATCTCGACTGGTAAAGGAGCTCCGGTAACGATTATCGGAGTGCTCGCCGGAAAGGCCCCAGAGAGCTTCCTGTCTTTTGAAGAGAAAGGAATCCGCAAGCCCAAGGATGTGGAGGGGAAGAGTTTTGCAGAGGCCACTGGTGCGGCCATCATGGTTACCTGGCCCGCTTTCGCAAAGCTGGCGGGAATCGACATCAACAAGGTCACCCATATCCCGGTGGAAGCCGCCGCCAAGCCTGCTGTGTTCTTCAGCGGCCAGGTCGACTGGGTCGCGGGTTTTCGACCAGGCTTCGATGAACCCGTGATACTCCGCGCTCGAAAGGAAGGGAAAAAGCTCGTTTTCCTCCGGTGGGAAGACTATGGCTGGAAGGTCTACGGCACCGGTCTCATTACCCACCCGGACCTGGTTAAGCGGGACCCAAAGATGGTGGCCGATTTCGCCAGTGCCACCATGGCCGGGTATGCTTACGCCATCGAGCACCCCGAGGAGGCCCTGGACATCACGCTCAAAGACAACCCTGAACTGCCGCGTGAATCTTCCCACCTCTCCCTACTTTTCATTCTCGACGGCCTTCTGACCAAAGGCGCAAAAGAGCATGGCTTGGGCTATATGGAACCGGATCGAATGGCCTTCCAGATCAAGCTCATGTCCGATCTCTTGAAGTTTGCGCCGCCCAAAGGGGTTTACACCAACCGGTTCATCCAGAAGAAGCCCTTCACGGTGCCTCCCAAACTTGCAGCGGAGCTGGCCGGTTTACCCTAACATGCTGGAGTCGGTCCGTATCGAGCGGCTGCGACAAATCCACCGTGCTCAAGATTCTCGCGAGCCTTCTTTAGTTTCGGAAATTTGGAATGAAATATACAACGGAAGGCTTCATGGAGATCGCGATCGCAGAGGCCCGTTAAGAAGAAATCAGTGTGTAGAGTCTAACCTCCGGGCAGCAAGATGGGTCTAAGCTTATCCCGCATCTTAGGAGACATGTTCAAACCAGCCGCGATTAGCTCACGGATTTTATCACCGGAAAGGGGATTTATACCGACCTTGGCCTTTTTTGCTTCGGCCAGAAGCTTCTCGTCGGCTAGGGCCTTTTCAAATGCCAGTCTGAGCGCCTCCGCACGCTCTGCCGGGACTCCGGGCGGTAATGCATAAGGTCTCGCATATTGGTTTGGGTTTATAATCCCCATCCTGAAAAGTTCTCGCTGCTCGTCATCCTTGGTGTACTGGTAGATTAACGGAACGGTTTTTTGCGGTAGGTCCTCAATCGGTTTTTCTGTCAGCTGCACGAAGATGAGCCATTCGCCGCTCTCAAAATCTGGCGAGTTGGTGACCCGCAGTGATCCCCAGTCCGTTATCACGCTGTCGACCTCGCCGCTCTTCATGGCCATCCGGATCTCAGCCGTGCCTTTATAGCCGGAGACCAGCTTTACCTTTGCGCCTAGGACATTGCGGATGAGCAGAGAAGCGTGCTCGATGCCAATGTTAGGGACGGCTCCGATCCTGACCTCTTTCGGGTTAGTGCCTAGAATCTCGTCGAACTTCGTTATACCGGATTGCTTGGTAACGGCCATGATGTACAGGAAGCTGTCCGGGGCGCCAAGGTAAAAGAGCTTATTCAAGTCGAACTTAACACCTGAGGTCTTGTAGAGCTGCTGCGTGACGATCCCGCCGTCGAAGCTGTTGATCAGAGTGCCATCTCTAGCACCGGAGTTGTACATGTGATTGACCGAGATCATGGTGCCAGCCCCTGGCATGTTCGTCACGATGACGTTAGGATTTCCGGGAACGTATTTTCCGAGGTAGCGGCCGATCAGGCGCGCGTAGGTATCGAACCCCCCACCCGCAGAGTGACCGACAAGGATCGTGACCGTTTTACCTCGGTAAAAGTCAGCGACCGCCTTCTCGTCGACGGGTGCCTGCGCGGCAAAGATAGGCACCCAAATGGTCCAGAAAAGCAGGCAAACAATGACCCCGAGCATTGTTTTTTTCATCATGCGCCTCCCGCCTTAGCGTGACACCCGGCTGATGAATTCCTGGGAATCCATAACTAGACCAAAGTGTTTGGAGAAATTCTTCAGGGTAGCTTCCTGTTCCGGAGGATGTTTTCTAGCTGCGTTCCGTAAAACCCGCTATAGCGAAATTTCTTGATCACAATGTCATCGGGCTCTGGCTTGAGGCCTTCGTAAATCTCGGCGCCCGGTGTCCCTTCGAAATTACTCCAAGGATCATCCACTCGATGGCTTTCCGGCTTAAGATCAGCAAAGACCCCGACGTCGGCTAGGTCTTTTCTTTTCGTTGTATATAAGTAAATGACCGGAACCCGAGAGCACCGGCAGGCAGCTAAGAGGTCTTTGATCTTGGGAATGACCTCCTCCGACATCGGCAGATACCGAGTTCCTCTTGGATGCACCCATATGTTCTGCATGTCTACGACGATGAGGGCCGTGTTGTCTCGGGAGATCCGCCAATGATCCGCGGCGCGCGGTCGATGTTCGTCCATAGCCTCTCCTTCGGACCTTGATTCGGTCATCCTTTTACTGCAACCGAAGTGAGATGTCCAGATGTAAAAAATCCGAAAAGATACGCGAGGGAGAAGGTAACTCGACCCCAGTTGCGCCATGGCCGTTGGGCCCTGCACAGACCCTAGACCGGCTCACCTGTAGAGTCTGCCAAGCGTGCCACGGTCTCTCTGGGGTTAAAGAAGACCTCGTCGGTCAGATCAGCCTGTTTGATGATGAGGGCAGGCAGCCACTGAATCTTTCCCGTCTGTCAAGCCTGGCAGGGATTCTCGGACTCTTCTATCTCGATACGAGTGCCTCCGGAATAACCTTGGAAAAGGAGGCCAGTCTGCTACCGGAAAAAGATTTCTCTGTATTCCTTC
>JACPAM010000231.1 GCA_016180805.1 Deltaproteobacteria bacterium
TTCGCTCCCCGGACCGCTTCTTCGGCGAATCTCAGCACCGAAGGAGTATCGAAATCGAGGAATTCGGTCGGCCTAAGATACTCAGGGGAGGGCTCAGGAAGGTCTTGGCAAGTTTTGCTAGCGATAGGAGTTTCCTTTAGAACCGCCAGGGCTAACCCACAAGCTGCGGTTGATTTCTTCGTTGATCTTCGACAAAAAGATTATCCGATAAGAGCCGATCGTGTCAACGTCGTCAACTGAACCGATACAGGGGATTGACTGGTGGCGGTGATGACATTAGCATCTGCCTGCGAATCGCGTCCGGAAGGAGTTGTTTGAGACCGGCGTAACTGGTGAAGGAGAGCGCGAAGATGGCTATGCGGTTTAGTCTTCACAGTGTCCATGGCGGGGTGAAAAACAGCGAAGAGATTTTCAAGCGCGTCCAGCGCGCCGAGCAGCTCGGCCTCGAGGGGGTCTTTTTGGGTGAAAGCCAGCTTAACTCTCTGGATTCTTTCCAGGTTTTGGCCGCGTGCGCTGTGAAAACGGAAAGGGTCCTTCTTGGGATCGCAGTGACCAACATGGTCTATCGCGATCCCACCGTGCTGGCGGGAGCTGCCGCGTCTCTGAACGAGATCTCGAAGGGGAGGGCGGTATTGGGTCTGGGAACAGGGGACGGGCCCGTGTACGGCATGGGCCGAAGGCCGACTCCGCTCGCCAAATTCGAGGAAGGCGTAAAGACGATACGCTATCTGGTTCAGGGAAAAGCGATCCCGGTCCCCACGGGCAGGGTCGCGATCGGGTTCAACCTGCGTCCTGTCCCCGTCTACCTGTCGATGGAAGGTCCCAAGGGGCTCAGCCTGGCGGGCCGCGTGGCCGACGGGGTGATCCTTGGAGTCGGGGTCGATCTTCGCGTGCTTGAGTGGGCACGCCAGCGCATCGCCGAAGGGGCGCTAGAGGCAGGGCGCCCTCCTTCCGATATCGACCTCATCGCTGCCGGGATGATCTGTGTGAAGGATGACGGGGAAGAGGCGCGGGCGATTGTCCGGCGACGCCTGGCCAACCGGGCACACCATAATTTTCGCTTCACGCTGGAGACGGTTCCTCCCGAGGAGCTCGAGGGGGTGAGAAGATTCATGGCGGCGTTCAATGAAATGAAGCCGATGGAGGAGCGCGTGGACCCCGGCTTGGTAACGGACTACCTGGTCCAGCGCTTCGCTATCGCCGGCACGCCGCAGGAGTGCATCGCGCGCATCCGGGCGTTGGAGCAGGCCGGGATAAGCCGGATCATGCTGACGCCTCCCCGAACGGTTTACCACGAGACGGTCGAAGCCTTGGCTCGTGAGATCATGCCCGCCTTTGATGCGTCGTGAGCCCGCCGATATCGATGCCGCGCTTGTCCATCACATCCAAGTACTCCTGACGGTTGAAGGGTCCTCCGTTTGCTGACAAAATGCACACTGTCGACTAGGAGCCCTTCATGTTTGCCGCCGACGTCCTTTTTTGCGACCGAGGGGGAGCGCGAGCGAGGCTGCGGACGTCCGGTTACAAACGGCACGACTCATGGCACAAACCCATCGGCCGCAGCGGAGAGCGCGCTTCCCGAGGGAGCTTAGTCCATCGGCCTCCGCCCCCGAGGACCTTTCGAGGGAATACGGAGTGGCGAACCGGGCAGATGATGCGAGCACGTCATATAGGTTTCGGGAGAGTGGCCCATGGATAACATGACCCGTCTCATCGCCGAGTATGCCTCCAGCCTGTCTTTTGCGGAGTTGCCCGCCGAGGTCGTGCATGGGGCCAAGCAGCGAATGGTTGACAGCCTTGCCTGCGCGATTGCCGCTTATGAATGCAAGCCCGCCGAGATCGGGCGCCGGCTTGCTCGCGGGGCCGTCCCTGAGCGCTATCCTGGTCGCATTCTGGGATTTCGGGAACGAACGACAGCGGAAAGCGCGGCGTTCGTGAACTCCGCAATGATTCGCAACCTCGACTTCAATGACCAGTATCCAGGAGGGCATCCGAGCGATTGTCTGGGCGCCCTTTTGGCGCTGGCGGAGGCTTCGGGAGCCGATAGCCGCCGCCTGCTTTCAGGCATGGTCGTCGCCTATGAGCTTTTCGTGCGCCTGAACGATGCTATGGATTTGCGTATGAAGGGGTGGGATCAAGGCTTTGTGATCGGGATCTCAGCCACTGCCGGCCTGGGCCACCTGCTTGGGTTGCAACCCGAGCTCTTAGGACAAGCCATCGCCATCGTCAGCGTTGCCAACGTCCCGATGCGCAATACCAGAGCGGGGGAGCTTTCCTTGTGGAAGGGAGCCGCGACTGCCTATGCGACGCGAAACGCCACGTTCGCCACGCTCCTCGCTACGGAAGGGATGACCGGTGCGGACCGTCCATTTGAAGGCAAGCACGGCCTGTGGGATCTAATTACCGGACCTTTTACTTTGGAGCCGTTCGGGGGCCGAGGAGGTCCATTTCGCACTCCTCAAGTCCAACTCAAATATTGGCCTGTGGAGTACAATGCCCAGTTGGTCGTGTGGGCTGCTTTGGAGCTGCGGTCTAAGGTCGATTGGCGCGAGCTCACGGAAGTCGACATAGGCACGTACAAGTTCGCCTATAGCGAGATCGGGAGTGATCCGGAAAAGTGGGACCCCAAGACTCGGGAGACCGCCGATCATAGTCTGCCCTATATCTTTGCCAAAACCCTGGTGGACGGGGCAATCGACCTTAAAGCCTTCGAGGAGCCGGCATACCGTGACCCCGCGCTTCGACCGTTGATGGCGAAGATTAGCGTGCGGATAGACGACAAGGTCGATGCGATCTACCCAAAGGTCGTCTCTATGAAGGTTCAAGCAAAGACGGCGGACGGGAGGCGGATAGCGTTCGAGCCTCGAGATCCGCTTGGCCACAATAATAATCCGATGCAGGATAAAGACATCGACGCAAAATTCCTCGCCGCAGCCGGGCCGGTCCTGGGAGGGGCGCGCGCGAAACAGGCACTCGAGCGCTGGTGGGATCTCGAAAACATCGCGGACATCTCCGCGGCGCTCGACCTTTTGGATGTGACGGCACCTTCCGGCGGGAGCAAAGGTTGAGGGGCTTCACAGTGGCGCGGCTTAGCCGAGAAGACTTTTACTTCGGATCAACTGAACAGCAAAAGGAGCATCGTATGAAAAGCGCTTTGGACGGAGTCAGAGTTTTGGAGCTGTGCAATTTTATCGCCGGACCCTACGCGGCCATGTTGCTCGCGGATATGGGAGCCGAAGTCATCAAGGTGGAAAATCCCAAAGGCGGCGATCCGTTTCGCTCGTGGGATCTCGGGGGAGATACGCCGACTTTTTGGTCTTACAACCGGGGCAAGAAAAGCGTCACCTTGAATCTTCAGGTTCCCGAGGGTCGTGAGATTTTCTACCAGCTCTGCCCTGGCGCCGACGTGGTGATCGAAAACTATCGGCCCGGGGTAACGAAGAAGCTGGGCATCGACTATGAGAGTCTGCGGCGCTTGAACGAGAAGCTTATCTACTGTTCCATCACCGGAATGGGCTCTACGGGTCCTTACGCCCACAGACCGGCCTATGACACGGTAGGGCAGGGGCTGGGGGGTATGATGAGTCTCCTTTTGGATCCCAAGAACCCGCGGCCGATCGGACCCAATTACTCCGACAGCCTGGGCGGCATGTTCGGTGCGATCGGTGTCTTGGGAGCGCTGTACACCAGAGCGCAGACCGGTCACGGGCAGTTCGTGGAGACTTCGATGGTGGGTGCAACCCTGGCTTTTCTGATCTCCCCCGCAACCGAGTGCCTGGCCACGGGCGAGATACCGGGCCCGACCAGCCGCCCGCGCAATTCGCAGACTTACGCCTTTTCCTGTTCTGACGGGCTTCCGTTCGCCATCCATCTCTCCTCGCCCCCGAAGTTCTGGGAAGGGCTGTGCAAGGCCGCTGGCCATCCGGAGTTGATCGACGACCCGCGCTTCAAGACCCGGGCCGACCGGCGGCGCAACTACGAGGAGTTGCAGCGGGCTCTGGGTCCGATCATGAAGGAGAAGCCGCGCTCCCATTGGCTGGAAAGACTCGAAGCCGAGGACGTGCCCCATACCCCGGTATACAACATGGCGGAGCTGTTTCAGGACCCGCACATCAAGCATATGGGGTTGGAGATAGAGATTACGCGCAACAAAAGACCGCCGATTCGCACCGTGCGCTTCCCAATCGACTACAGCGAAACCAAGACGCCGCACCCGGCTCCGCCGCCGGAGCTGGGCGAGCACAATTCGGAGTTCTTCAAGCCTTTGGGCTACGATGAGAAAAGACTCGCCGAGTTGAAGGAAAAGGGCGTGATCTAGACTGCCAGCGGCGTTTCGCTGATTCCGGCGCGAGGCAACGAAAAGGAGCAGTATTGTATGAAGCTCACTCTAGAACAGGCATCCGTCATCGTGGATAAGGCAATCGCAAAAGGCAGGGAAATGAAAATCCGGCCGCTGTGCGTGGCCGTGCTCGACGACGGCGGGCACGTCAAGGCGCTCAAGCGGGAGGACGGGGCCAGTATCCTGCGTCCGCAAATCGCCATCGGGAAAGCGTGGGGATCGCTCGGCATGGGCGAATCCAGCCGCGAGATCGGTCAGCGTCTAAAAGAACGGCCGGCTTTCCTGGGCGCTCTATCGGCTATGTCCGAGGGCAAAGTGGTTCCGGTGCCGGGAGGCGTGCTGATCTTGAAAGACAACACCATCATCGGCGCCGTCGGCATAAGCGGCGCGTCTTCGGATGAAGATGAAGCCTGCGCGATCGAAGGCATCCGCGCCGCCGGGCTGGAATTCAAAGTGTGACGCGACCCCTCGACGCGGGCCACGGCCTTCGCCGTGGGCCCTTGCTCGGGGTCCGGCCTGGGAGGGAACTCTTGCCCGTCGACGTCGTGACCGCTGTTCTGCTCGGCGCCCTTCTGCATGCGACGTGGAACGCGCTTGTTCATGCGGCATCGGATAAGTTCTTAGACACGGTTTTGGTTGTCGGAGGTGCGGGTGCATTGACGGCATGCTGGCTGCCGTTTGCGCCGGCTCCCGCCGTAGAAAGCTGGCCGTATCTGGCGGCGTCTATCTTGATCCACGTTGGCTATTTTACTTTCGTCGCCTTCTGTTACCGTAACGCGGAGCTGAGCTTTGTATATCCACTCATGCGTGGGTCGGCCCCCGCGCTATCGGCACTCGCCGTGGCCTTGTTGTTGAATGAATCGCCATCTCTAGGGGGCTGGATCGGTGTCTTGTTGGTTTCTTGCGGCGTCATTCTTCTTGCCGGCGATTCCTCGCGTTCGGGTTCGTTCAGGCTCACACCCACAGCGCTCGCTCTTGGGAACGCAGGTGTGATCGTAATGTATACGCTTGTCGATGGAGTGGGCGCCCGGCTATCCGGCCACGCGTTTAGCTACACGGGCTGGATGTTTCTCTTGACTGCGGTGCCGCTGCTGGTTGCGTTGTTCGCGCGACGGGGGCTGCAGGCAACTAGACATGTACGGCTCAATTGGGCTAGGGGCCTGATGGGTGGTGCATGCACGCTGGGGTCGTACGGACTGGCGCTTTGGGCCATGACCCGTGCACCGATAGCGCTCGTGGCTGCGCTGCGAGAGACTTCGGTCGTGTTTGCGATGCTAATTGCAGCCGGCGTTCTTAGGGAACAGATCAGTGGCCTGCGTTACCTTTCCATCTTAGCAGTGGGCGCGGGGGCCATCGCGATCAAGATTGCGTAACGGTCGGGGAGCCCTTTAAAGGGGGGTCTCTCTGAAGGGCGAGAATCGTGGAACGGCTAGGCGTTGATATCGGCGGGACCTTCACGGATCTCGTGGCGCAGGACGAAAACGGTCAGCTTCACACGACCAAGGTCTTGACCACGCCTGAAGATCACGCTGAAGGGATCATGACGGCGATCGCCAAGGCGGGTATCGACCTCGGGAAGACCGAGCTATTTCTTCACGGCTCTACCATCGCCATCAACACGGTCGTCGAGCGCAAGGGAGTCAAAACCGCGCTCCTCACCACCCGGGGTTTTCGCGATGTCTACGAGATCGGGCGAAGCAACCGGCCCGAGGCGTACAATCTCTTCTTCGAGCGCCCAAGGCCTTTGGTGCCGCGAAGCTCTTGCCGCGAGATCACCGAGCGGATCACCGCGCGCGGCGAGGTCCACACGCCGCTCGAGGCGGAAACCGCAGCCGCTCTAGTCGCGGAACTTAAAAATGCCGGTGTCGAGTCGATTGCGGTCTGTTTGCTCCACAGTTATGCGAACCCGGAGCATGAGGTCGCCTTGGGACAGATCATCGGCTCGGTCCATCCGAAAGCCTACGTTTCCCTTTCCCACCGGATTCTTCGCGAATACCGGGAGTACGAGCGCGCTTCTACGACCGTGGTCAACGCCTACGTCGGTCCCGTCGTCGCCCGCTACCTGGCTTCGCTCCAAACGCGTTTGCGGGCCAAAGGATTCGAGGGCGAGGTGTTGGTCATGCAGTCGGGGGGCGGCGTGATGTCGCTCACGGCGGCCATGCAAGCCCCCGTGCGGACGATGGAGTCAGGGCCCGTGGCCGGCGTCATGGGAGCGGCTTCGGTCGCGGGCGCGCTTGGCTATCGCAACGCGATTGCCTTCGACATGGGCGGAACGACGGCAAAGGCGAGCATGATCAAAGACGGAGCGGCCGAGATCGCGGGCAGTTATTACATCGGCGGCTACAGCACCGGCCACCCCGTGATGTTGCCGGTGATCGATATCGTGGAGGTCGGCTCCGGCGGAGGGAGCATCGCCTGGCTTGACTCCGCCGGCGGCATGAAGGTTGGCCCCGTGAGCGCTGGGGCGGTTCCGGGACCGGCAAGCTACGGTCGTGGCGGCGCCGAGCCGACGGTTACCGATGCCAATCTGCTTTTGGGTCTTTTGGGTGAAAAATCCTTCCTTGGCGGCGAGATGCCCCTGGATGGCCGCGCGGCCGAGAGCGCGGTTCAAAGCCGCATCGCTCACCCACTGGGGTTGACGCTTAACCAGGCTGCAACCGGCATCATCCGGATCGTTAACGCGCACATGGCGCTCGCGCTGCGGGCGGTGTCGGTGGAGCGAGGTGAAGATCCACGGGACTTTGCGCTGGTCGCCTTCGGCGGCGCCGGACCGCTGCATGCCTCCACTCTGGCGCGGGAGCTGGGCATTCCCGTCGTCGTCATCCCGCGGATTCCGGGACAGTTTTCCGCCCGCGGGATGTTAGTCTGTCCGCTCAGGCGCGATTATGTGCAGACGCTACTGCGCGACTTTGGAATCGTAAACCCTCCCGAGGTTGCCGCGACGCTTCGCGGTTTGATTCAGGAAGGGTTGGCTATTTTGGCCCGTGAGCGGCGGTCCCGGAACTCGCCGCCTCAAGTCGAGTGCGCTCTGGACCTGCGCTACCGCGGCCAGGAGCACAGCATCGCGGTTCCCCTTGTCGGCCAGCAGTTCACCGCTCGGGACCGGCTCGCGGTGTCGAATCGCTTTCACGAGCTGCACATGTCCCTGTATGGTCACGCGGCTGCCACCGAGCCGCTCGAGATGGTCGGCGTGCGCGTCACGGTCCAGGTGCCGGTCGCGGGGGGGGATTTCGGGGACAGCGCCGGTGTCGTCGCGAAAGGGGGAGGCCTGGTCGAACCCCACGGTCGTCGGCAGGCATACATGGGTGAACGTTATGGATTCATCAAAACCCCGCTCTACCACCGATCTGATTTGGCTCCACGGACCTCGCTGCCAGGACCGGCGATCATCGAGGAGGCTGCATCGACCACGGTGGTCTTACCCGGGGATCGCGTAACGGTTGCGCCCACCGGCGAACTGATCGTCCGCATAGCCGAGGGAGAGAAGGCGTGATGAAGAGCCGTGTGGATCCGGCCACGCTGGAGATCGTTCGCGGGGCGCTTGTGGCCTCGGCCAATGAAATGGCGATGGTCCTAAGCAGAACCGCCTACAACACGATGATTTTCGAGGTGCAGGATTACTGCATCGGCGTCATCGATCCCGCGGGACGGCTGATCGCGCAGAATTCCGGCGGCTTGCCGATTTTCCTCGCCGACATGGGAGTGGCGGTGAGGGACGGGATCGAGAAATACGGCTTATCCGGCTTTGAGCCCGGCGATGCGATCATCATGAATGCGCCTTACATTTGCGGCCAGCACTTGAACAACATGGTCGTCTATTCGCCGTGCTTCGTCGGCGAGCGGCTGGTGGCCTTTCCCGCGGTTCGCGCACACTGGTTGGACGTCGGCGGCAGCCGCGTCGGGTTCGGCTCGGTGGAGACCACGGAAATCTATCAGGAGGGGCTGCAACTGCGCTCCATCAAGATCTACCGCGGCGGCAAACTGGACGAGAACATCTGGCAGATCATCTCCGATAATATCCGTTTTCCGGAGTCCTCGCTCGGCGATCTTCGGGCGCAGCTTGCGGCCTGTCGCCTGGGCGAGCGGCGGCTGAAGGAGCTCTTCGAGCGCTACGGTGTTGATACGGTCAACGTCTGCATCGAGGAAATGTGGAATCAGTCGGAGCGGCTGGCGCGCGCCGCCGTCGCCGCGATCCCCGACGGCGAGTACACTGCCGAATCCTACCTGGATAATGACGGGCAGGAGCTCGACAAGACCGTACCGGTCAAGGTCACCGTGCGGGTTCGTGGCGAGGAGATGGAAGTGGACTTTTCCGAGGTCGCCGAGCACGTGAGAGGCCCGATCAACTGCGGCCCGTCGGGCGGCATCGCTGCGGCGCGCGTCGCCTTCAAGGCGCTTACGCTTCCGTCGCAGCCTGTGGATGAAGGCTGTTTTCGGCCTCTCAAAGTGGTCCTGCCGCCGGGGAAATTTCTGAGCGCCGGGCCGCCGGCCCCGTTGGGCCTGTGGTCCATTCCTCTTCCGACGGTCATCGACACCGTGCTGGCCGCGCTTGCGCCGGCCGTCCCAGAGCGGATTCCTGCGGCCCATAAGGGAGAGATGGGTGGCTTTGCCATCTACGGTAAGGACGAGGCTTCCGGGAGGCGCTATGTTTGTCTCAACATGACGGGCGGTGGTTGGGGTGGGCGCCCACGCGGTGATGGTCCCAACGCTGCGGTCTCCATCTGTCAGGGAGACGTTCGCAACACCCCGATCGAGCTTCTGGAGGCGCGTTATCCCCTATTCTTTGACTATTTCTCGCTGCGGCCGGATAGCGGCGGCGCGGGCCGCTTTCGCGGCGGCCTGGGGGTCGAGCTGGCCGTGCGGGCGCGATATCCGGCCGCTGTGAACTTCAATATCGAGCGCACGAAGTGTCCGCCCTGGGGGCTCTGGGGCGGCCGACCCGGGACCGTGGGCGAGGCCAGGGTCGAGCGCGCGAGCGGATTACCGGGCGAATCGGTGACCAAGCGGACCCGCTACCCGATTGTTCCCGAGGATCGGGTCGTCTTTCTGACCGCCGGGGGCGGTGGCTGGGGTGATCCGCTGGAACGGGAGCCCGAGGCCGTCGCTAGAGATGTCCGTGGAGGCTACATTTCTTCCGGAGAAGCGGCTGATTACGGCGTGGTTCTGGACCCGGCGACCGGAGAGGTCAATCTGAAAGCTACCGAGACTCTAAGGGCCCGTCTGCGGCGGGAGAGGAAAAAGTGAGGTTGGAAAATCCTTTCCGTTGGAGTAATGGAGAGTCAAGCATAGGATTCAATCGTCGAGACGAAATTCAGGGAGGCAACGGCTATGGTAAACGCGAGCGTGGATGAGCATCCCGGACTCGGGAAGGGGCTTGGAAGGCTGCAGGGGAGAGTGGGTATCGTTACCGGCGCCAACAGCGGCATCGGGCGCGCCACGGCCCGCCTCTTTGCGCGCGAAGGAGCGAAGGTTGTTTGCTGCGACATTCAGGAAACGACGACCCCGAGGATCGACAAGCTCATCGAACAGGACGGCGGTCAGGCGGTCTTTTTGCAAACCGACGTGACCCGTCAGGCGGACTGTGATCGGATGGTAAGCACGGCGTTGGAGCGATTCGGCGATCTGGATATTCTCTTTAACAACGCCGGCGGCGGCGTGCGCAAGAAGATCCACGAAAACACCGACGATGAGTGGAACTTCATCATTAACTTGAACCTGAACGCCATCTTCCGCGGCGTGCGCGCGGCGATCCCGCACTTTCTCAAAAAAGGGCGGGGCAACATCGTCAACACGGCCTCGACTTTCGGCCTCCTCGCCTCGGAAGAATACCCTTCGTACTGCGCCACGAAAGCGGCCATCATAAACCTCACCCGCCAGATGGCCCTGGACTATGGAACCAGTGGGATCAGGGTCAACTGCGTCTGTCCGGGCGCCATCGCGACGCCGCGCTTCAGGGGATTCCCGCCGCAACCCACGCTGGATCGGGCTACGGAGGAGCAGCGCGCCAGGATGGCCGCCAGCAACCGGGCGCTTTTGCGGATGGGTCGCCCCGAGGAGATCGCTTACGGCGTTCTCTTTCTTGTGTCGGACGAAGCCTCCTTCGTCACAGGGCACGCCCTCGTCATCGACGGCGGCCAGACCATCGACGCGTGAGATTGAAGCGTTTCCCAACTCTGCATGGCCGCGCAGCTCAAGTCCGGGTCCGGTACAAATCCAAAATCCGACCCCTCACCGTTCGCACTAATACAAACGAAATAAAAATGGTTACAACCTCTCCTCTGATACGACAACAGCTTCCGAAGGGGGCGAGGCTGGAAGCCGCAGACGTGCTTGTTCGCGACCGAGGGGAGCGCGAGCGAGGCTGCGGACGTCCGATTACAGACGGCACGACTCATGGCACGAACCCATCGGCCGCAGCCGAGAGGGGGCTTCCCGAGGGAGCCTAGTCTATCGGCTGCGGCTGGAAGACTTGCCCCCTGAGGAAACGTACCACGAGTTAAGTCGTTTGTATTAGTACCAGAGATAATAGGTGGCAGCACCAAAAACGATAACGACCCACCAAAGCGCGAGTTCTGTCCGCATCCATAGCTTGTAGTTCTGAAAACAAAGCGCCCGGGGCAACAGGTGGGTGCCTGCTCGAAGGACAATGTAGAGGCCCAACAACTGCGCCGTAATTCCCAGCGCAGCATGCAAAGTTGGAACAGAATAATACGGTTTGCGCAACCCGGCGGGCAGGTCGGGGATGACCCCATCCCGGAAGGAAGGAAACATGATCAAAGCGATCATGACCAGGTTAAGCATCATAGTGCTTCCCTGGCAGATGGCATGAGCACGATAACGCCTGCGGCGCGCAAGCATCATCCCGACCAACAGCGCAATTCCCATGAAAAGCTGGATGATGAGGTTGATGTCTGCTTCGAGTGGTGCGTTGGTTCCAAGAAATCCGCTCATATCCCTGCGGTGACAGACGGCAACGTAACTACACAAGCCCCCGACTTATGCCACACGGAGCAAGGAGAAGGTCAGGCTGACCCCGAGCTTGCCTGATTGAATCCTTATATCAGGCTCAACCCGATCCGCTCACTTCGCCAGCGGATCGGGACGAAGCTGAAAATGCACGGCCCTGGGTTTGCTTCCCTTGCCGCCTTCCATGAGCCAAGGCGTCCTATCCCCCCAGGTGGTCCACAACCCTCTGCCCTTCCAGCCGGCGTTCGGGTCGTCGATGCGCCCGTCAAACCCTTTGGCGTAGAAGCCCAGCGGGTACGGCACGCGCAGCAGGATCAGCTTGCCGTCCTTGAGCGCGACCAGGCCGTCGTTGAGGTTCCCGGTCGACATCGGCACATCCTCCCCGAGGCCGAACGTGTTGTGCTGGTCGACCCAGGTGTAGTAGCTCGACTCGGCGCTGTTCTCCCCGATGCCTTGGAAGCCGGGACCGGGGTACTGGTAGAATGACCAGCCCTCGGGACAATGATCGCCGGTCGCCTTCGGCCCATTGAGCGGACCCTTGCACTTTCGCCGGTCGAAGCTGCCGATGTGGCCGCTTCCGAGCGACACCCAGACCACGCCCTTCTTGTCGATATCGCCGCCGCGGATGCCGAAATAAGGCTTCGGCACGTTGTAGATCTCCGCGAGCGCCGTCTCGGGCGGATTGGGCCCCGGGTCGAGCCGCACGACCGCCGCGGTGCCGCCGAAGACCCCGACGGTGCCCCAGATCGAGCCGTCGACCGGGCTCGGCATTACGGCATAGAAGCCCCCGCCGATACGCTTGTCCTTGGCAGGATCGATCGGCTTGTCGGGCTCGACGTAGTCGTCGCGCTTGCCGTTGCCGTTAGTGTCGAGTACGAACGCCGTCCATCCTTGCGACTTCACCGCGTCTCCGGTCTCGTCGAACATCTTGGTGTTGAGCCAGCCGACCACCGGACCGCCGCCGCTGGTCCACAGCGTGTCGTTGGCGTCGTAGCCGAACTGCAGGTGATGGGTCTGGAAGCAGGTGTCGACGAACGTGTATTTCATCGTCTTGGGATCGAGCATCGTGATCTGGCGGTTCGTCCGCTCCAGCGGGAACAGCTTGGCCGAGGGATGGTCGGAGCCCTTCTTGCAGAAGTCCGGGTTGGGAGGGGCGCGCAAGGTCGCCGCGAACCAGACCCTGCCCTGCTTGTCGAACATGCCGTTATGGTTGTTGGCCTTGGTGTCCCAGGTCTTCTCGTCGCCCCAGTAGGCCGATGGCGCCATCGGCTTTGCGTCTGCGGCGTGTCCGGGTCCGAGCGATTCCGGCGTGTCAGCATCGCGCACCGGAGCCTTGAAGCTCGTGACGGTGTGCTTCTTAGGATCGAGGATCGGGATCACGTCGCCGCTGTATTCGGCCGAACCAAACAGCGGGCCGTAGGCATTGACCGTCGGATTGCGCCGATCCGAGGCGATCAGGTCGTGGAGGTATTTCTTTGGGTCGTGCCACTCCCACGTCGTGACGACAATGTTGCGCTCGACGCCTTCCGGCCGGATGGGCTTGCTGTGCGGCAACTCGCCCTTGGCGATGCGGTCGGTCCAATCGGCGAAATACTTAAAGGGTGCGCCGCCGAGCGTTCCAACCGCATCGCGCAGCATGAGCGACGCGGATTGTCCCGACTGCACGCGGCGCATCCATGCTTCTTCCGATGACTTGAACTCGCCGAGTGCCGCGGGGATCGTGCGCGTGGATAGCTGGCCCATCTGATGGCAGCCGACGCAGGACCTATTCTTCACCACGGTGAGCCAGTCGCTCTGGGTGATCTTCGCGGGAATGTTGCTCTTGCCGCCGAATTGGCTCGCGTCCGGGATCTTGAGCATCGAGTACCAGTAGATCGCCGGATAGTATCGCGCCGCCGCCGCCGCATTCGGCGCAACCACCGCTTTCAGGTTAAGGATCTTGCCGGGCGAGGCTTTAACCTTCGGCGAGTCAACCAGCCCATAGCCGCGAACCCAAACGCTGTACGTCGCTTTCGGAAGATCGGGGATGACGTAGCGCCCCTGGTCGTCTGTGACCACGCTCTTGGCGAACTTCGTGGGAAGGCCGGCGGTTTCCGCGATCACCCAGACGCCGGCTTCCGGCCCGTTCTTGCTGGTGACTACCCCGCCGATGTCGTCCTTGTCGATGCGGACCGCTGCGCCGGGCTTCTGTTGCCCTTCGGCCTCGCTCAAGGCGGGGCCGCTCAGTCGGAGCGGCCAGGCGGCCAAAAACACGGCGATGGCGATTGCAAACATGCCTAAGTACAACAGTCTTGTCGTTCTCATGTCCCGCTCCTTTCGTCCCTTTTCACTCCGACCTCGGGCGGTCCGCAAAGACCGCGCCGGCAGTCAAGGTCCCCAATTGAACCAAGATCAGCCCCAAAATAGGGTAAATTCATGACGGGCGTCAAGAGAAATAACGTGAAGCTCGGTATGATGACCTCAGACTCTATAACCGTTGACAAAAGAGCAAAGAAAGCGCACTAGAAGGTGCGGCACAGGGATATCAGAGAAAGTGAGTTCGTTGAAGCCTTTTCAAGGCCGATGGTGGTTATTGGCCAGCGAAGAGCGAAGAAGCGAAAGAACTCAACCCGTCGTGGCCGGGCTTCTTGTTGGGTTCATGTCGATAGGAGGTGCAACGAAAAATGAGGATACATAGGGCCGATTATCGCGCTTTCTTCTTCTCTCTCCTGACGCTGCTGTCATTTCAAGTTGGCGCTGCCTCGGCACAGATGACCAAACTCAAAGTTTCTTACAGCTCGATCACGGCCAACAACAGCCCGGTGTGGCTGGCGAAGGAAAAGGGACTGTTCAGCAAGCATCGTCTCGATACCCAGGTTCTGCTGATCGAGAGCGGCACGACTTCGATCCAGGCACTGGTAGCCGGCGAGACCCAGATCGCCCAACTTGGAGGAGGCGTCATTTTGAGCAGCGGCTTGGCCGGCGCCGACGTGGTTTCCATCGCCGGGTTGGAGAATCGCTCGGCGTTTAGCCTGATCACTCAAAAGGAAATTAAAAGCGCCGAGCAACTTAAGGGGAAGAGGCTCGCGATCTCCCGCTTCGGCAGCGCCTCGGATTTGGCCGCGCGGCTGATCCTTCAAAGGCTGGGGCTGGTCCCCGACAAGGACGTGACCATTCTTCAGGTGGGTGGAACCAGCACCCGCCTGGCCGCGATCACCAAGGGGAGTGTCGAGGCCGCGGTGATCACTCCGGAATTCTACATCCTGGCGAAGAAGGCCGGGGTTACCACCCTGGCCGACCCTCTATCGGTAAAGATCGACTTCCCGCAGAACGCCATCGCAACCTCGCGCTCGTTTCTGAAATCCCAGCCCGAGACCGTCGCCCAGTACCTCAAGGCCATACTCGAGGGGATCCATTACTTTAAGAGCAACCGTGACGAGAGCATGCGCATCATGGGGAGGTATCTGAAGATCGAGGACCGGGAAGCCCTGGCGGAGATCTACGAGCTTTACAGGAACGTCCTTGCCCCGATCCCCTATTCCACGGTCGAAGGGATGCAGATGCTTCTAGGATGGATGGGGCAAAGAGACCCGCGGGCTAGAGAAGCCCGCGCCGAGCAGTTCATCGATTCGACTAGCCTCAGAGAGATCGAAAAGAGCGGCTTCATCTCAAGCCTCTACCAGAAATGAAAAGAAGGCCCTGGAAGGAATAACGCTGTTAAACGGCCAGCTACACACCATTTTGGTGAGGGAAACAGTGGAGAGAGAAGCGGAGTGGATGGATAGGATCCAGAAAGTTTATCAATAACGTCATTAAACCGTGACGGCGCAGATGGGCCTTTTTCAACGGTCTGTGTGGGGTCTGACCGCAGGGTGTTTGCGGCTTTACACCGGAATACCTAGAATAGCAACGTGGACTTCGAGCGCGTTCTCGGGGCTCTTCTCACGGAGTTCGACCATCACCGTATCCGGTATGCGGCGATCGGAGGTTTCGCCTTGGGGGTCTTGGGCGTTCCCAGGGCGACTATGGACCTCGATTTTCTCGTGCATCGAGACGACTTGATCAAGCTGCACGATCTCTTAACGGCGCTCGGCTACCAGCGCTTGGCGCATACGGAGAACATCTCCCAGTATGGCCACCACGACGCCCTGTGGGGCTCGGTCGATTTCGTCCACGCGTTCCGCAAAGCCTCCCTCTCCATGCTCGCGCGGGCGAAAAGTTATCCCGTCTTCGGCGGCAAACGGAGCGTTAGGACCGCCGATCCGGAAGACGTGATCGGCTTGAAAGTTCAGGCTATGGTGAACGACCCTGACCGGCGGTCCCAAGAAATCGCGGATGTCGAGCGGCTGATGACCGTGCATGGCGCGAAGCTGGATTGGGAGCGCATCGAGGAGTTTTATGATCTCTTCGGTCTGGCAGAAGAAGCCAAAGGATTGAGGAAGCGGTTCGGACATGCTCACTGAGGACGAGAAGCAGGAGCTCAAGGAGCTCGCCGTCTCGGCCGCCGTTCGCGACGAGTTTCGACTCCTGCGGAAGAACTCGCTCGCTTTTCAGTGTGCGGACGTGGACCAGTTTATCCGCTTCCTGACCGCCATGGCCCGCCTGAGCCCAACGACGGCTGCGTCGAGGGCTTTTGTTCCCTATGCGCAAGTGAAGATATAGCAAAGCTTCATTGATTATGAGGCCGGTTTGGATTAGAGTCGCCGAGATCTATTTGCACTCTAAGGAGAGAGAATTCTCATGCGTGAACCTAAATGTAGAATGATCCTCACGGCGGTGGCCGTGTTCGCCCTGGTAGGGCTATCGCAAATTGCTCTGGAAAGATATGTTGAGGCCCGCGCTGGCGGGGGCCGTTCCGGTGGATTTCGAGGCTCCAGGACCTACCAGGCTCCAACCAGACCTTCGCAGCCGAGCCCATCCCAACCAAGAAGAGAAGCAAGCCCACCGCCGCAACAGCCCGGCCCTCTTGCGCCGCAGCCTGGCGGTTTCATGCGCGGTCTTGCCGGCGGCCTTGTGGGAGGATTTTTGGGTTCCCTCCTCTTTTCCAGCATAGCTCAAGCGGGCTGGGGCGGGTTTGCCGGAAGCGGCATCGGCCTTTTTGAGATCCTCCTGATTGCGGGCCTCGGATATTTCATCTACCGCAAGTTTCGTAGTCCCGCACTCGCGACCGGTTATGGCACGATGCAATACCAGAATACCGGAGATTACATCCCCAATAGCGCGCCGCTCCGAGAGGACCTCGCGTCTAATGAGCCCGATTTTAGGACCATTCTTGTGATGGACCGGAGCTTCGATCCGAATCGGTTCCTAAAAACGGCACAGGATCTCTTTTTCAAAGTGCAGGGGGCGTGGAACCGCCAGGATACGGCAGCCCTTCGCTCGCTTTGCGGCTCCGAGTTGATGCGAGTATGGGAGCAGGAATTGGCCGATCTCCGCGCTCGCGGCCGGAAGAACCGCATGGATAATATCGCCCTTCGCTCCAGCGAGATCACCGAGGCTTGGACCGAGACGGGGCAGGACTATATTACGGTTCGCCTCCAGGCCAATCTTTTGGACTATACCGTGGACGAAAAGAGCGGCGCGGTGGTTGACGGCAGCGACTCGGAGCCGGCTGAGTTTGAAGAGTTCTGGACCTTCAGCCGTCCCGTCGGCGCCAATCCCTGGAATTTAGCGGCGGTGCAACAGGCCTAGCTTTCATC
>JACPAM010000232.1 GCA_016180805.1 Deltaproteobacteria bacterium
GGTGGAAAAGAACATGGAAGTCGGCGGCGGGCTGGACTCCCACGAGGACCGAAACTATCCTGGCTTCTGGCACAACATCCATTCCGTTTTTCACCGCGGCCTCATGATGCTCCCGTGGTACAAGGATCTGGAGCTGGAGAAGTTCGGCATTCACTACTACCGGCCGGATCCCGGTGTGGTCCATCACTTTCTGGACAAGACGTATCTCGGCTGGTTCGCCGACGTGGAGCGCACGGTCGAGACGATCCGCCAGTTTTCGAAGAAGGACGCCGCGGCTTTCAAGGAGAACTGGACTCGCTGGCAGCCCGTGGTCAGGAACATCATCTTTCCCGAGACCTACTCCGTGCCGGTTCCGATCGAAGAAAAGAGACGGCTGCTAGAGAAAATTCCTGAGGGCCGGGAGTATCTTCGATATTTCGATACCACGCCTGAGCGGTTTGTTCTGGAGCACTTCGAGCACCCGCGGGTGCAAGCCTTCATCGGTTTTCTCGGCGTCATGCGCGGCTACGAGCTCGATGCGCCGAAGACGGGCTATCTCATTCCGGCCATGATTGCCTGGGGCGTGAATCCCCAGCTCTGTCGTGGGACATCGCATGCGCTCGGCGATAACCTCGCCCACATGCTGTCCTACAACGGGGTGGACTATATTGAGGCGGTCGGCGTCGAGCGCATTCTGGTCGAGAAAGACCGCGCCGTCGGAGTCGTGCTCGAAAACGGGTCCGTGATCAAAGCGCGGAAGTTTGTGGCTTCCAACGTCAATCCCGTGGAGACCTTCGTGAAGCTTGTCGGGCGCGAGAATCTCAAACCGGAATTTGCCGACCTGGTCGAAAATTTCCGCTTCTCCAAAACCACACCCATTTTTGCTGTGAACCTGGCGCTGAAGGAGCGGCCAAAGTACATCACCGAGGAGAAGCACCCCGAGGTGATCGGGTCCTTCATGCATATTGTCGGTCTGGAAACCTATGAGGATTTACGGAATCTCTTCGAAGACTGCCGCGTGGGGCAGCTACCGCGAAAGCCGTTCATGAACGGCGCTACGCCTTCCTATCATGACCCGACCCAGGCGCCGGCGGGAAAGGCGACGGCTTTTATGTGGCAGCTTGCTCCGTACAACCTGTGGGGGAATCCCCTCAACTGGGACAAAGTTCGCGATGAGTGGTTGGAGAAGCAGCTTGCGATATGGCGCCGCTATGCGCCTAACTTGACCGAAGACAATATTCTCTCGAAGGACTCCGGGACGCCGCTCGACATCGAGCGCCATGACCGTAATATGTATTACGGGGACTGGATGGTGGGAGAGTACTCTGGCGATCAGGCGCTCGAGAATAGGCCGTTTCCGGGGTGGTCCCAGTACCGAATGCCCATCGAGGGTCTTTATCTTTGCGGTTCCTCTTGCCACCCGGGGGGTAATATCACTGGAGCGCCGGGTTATAATGCGGCCAGAATCATTGCCGAAGATCTCGGGATGGATCCGTGGTGGAAACCGCTCAAGTTCGAAGAGCACCTGGCAAGGCTGAGATGAGAGGTTAGATTGCGGTCGCCCCCACGGCTGGAAAGGGTCTAATATGAGGCTGAAAGACAAGGTGGCGATCGTGACCGGTGCAGCTCGGCACATCGGCGCTTTGTATGCCAAACGGCTCGCGGCAGAGGGAGCACGGGTGGTCATCGCGGATATTCTCGACGGTGAGAGGATCGTCCGGGAAATCGCCTCCGCGGGCGGCGAGGCCGTGGCCTTGAAGATCGACGTGTCGAAAGAGGAAGATACGCTCCGCATGGCTGAAGAGACCGTCGAAAGGTTCGGGCGAATCGATATTCTGGTCAACAATGCGGCGATTTTTTTGGGGATAAGGCGCCGGCCGTTCCATGAGATCTCGGCGGCGGAGTGGGATCAGGTATCCGCCGTAAACATCAAGGGACCTTTCCTGTGCGCGAAGGCGGTCTTTCCGCAGATGAAAAAACAGCTAAGCGGCAAGATCATCAACATCTCTTCCACGACGGCGCTGCAAGGAACGCCGCTGTTCTTGCACTACGTTGCGTCCAAGGCCGCCGTTATCGGGATAACCCGGGCCTTGGCCAGAGAGCTGGGCGAGTACGGAATCTGCGTCAATGCGATTGCCCCGGGCCTGATCCACCACGAAGGAATGAATGCGCCGAAGGAGTTTACGGAGTTTCAGCTAAAAGCGCGATCGATCCAAAGACTGGAGGCGCCCGAGGATCTGATCGGCGCCATCATCTATCTCGCCTCACCCGACAGCGACTTCGTCACCGGACAGACGATCGTCGTGGACGGCGGCAGCGTCCTTCATTGAGGCGCACGATGCGGAAAAGCCTGAGAGCCCGCTGCTGTCAATGCGTCCAAGCGTGCATTGCGAGACAGACGGTTGCGCGCGCCTATTTGCCTCCCGCCGCGCGGATGTAGTCCAGGTCATAATAGGCGGCAAGAGATGCGCCCATTGGCGGGGTAAAGCCAAACTGGGTTCTCAGCGCGAGCACGCTTTCAAGGCCAGGCAAATTGAGCGATCCGGTAGCTGATAGCTCCTCCACGCTCACGGCAGCAGCCTTGGGACTAAGCTTCAGATCCTTGCCCACCAGCTTAATTGCTTCCTCACGGTTGGCTGGATTGTTGACCCAGCGCATGCCGCCAAGCCAAGCGCGCAGGAAGCCTATGAGCAGATCGCGCTGGCTTTTAGCCCAGGCGCGGTTGACGGCGAGCACCCCTCCCGGATAGTGGGGGAGCACGCTGAGATGGTCACCGAACCGCACCATACCGGCGTCCACCGCCTTGGCGTCGAAGGGTGTGGACAGGATTCCTGCGAAGGTTTCACCACGCATCATCGATTCAAGCCGTTTACCCGTAGCTCCCAGCGGCACCAGCTCGTAGTCCCCCCGCTTGAGGTCCAAGCCTTGGGCAAGGAGGATTCGGCGCAACACCAGGGCGAAGGCCGTGTCCACAGCATCGACGGCGAGTTTTTTCCCGCGCAGATCGCTCCAGTTCCGGATCTCCGGTCTTACGAAAACAGGCAGCAATATCTTATCGGCGGTCTGAGCCACTGCCACGATCTCGGCCCCCTCGCGGCCCGACCAGGCTAGAACGTTGTCAAAGGCCGTGGAGGCGACATCGAAGGTGCTTTTGCTGATACCGCGCATCTGCTGCGTGGAGTCAGGTGTCGGTGTGATTGCCACCTCGATCCCTTCCGCGGTGAACAACCCGCGTGCGCGCGCGGCCACAGTGGCGGCATCGACCCTGAAAACGTTTAATTTTACCTGGCGTAATTCTTTCTGCTGAGCGCCTGCGCTCGCGGCGAGGAGCGGCAAGAGGCTAACCGCAGTCACAAGACCCGATATCCCTATTTTCATTGTTTTCTCCTTTCTCCCTTTGTTACGGCTGAGTCGAACAACCGAATGCTAGTTGAGCTGTTAACCTCCGTCAAGTACTCGCGATAAACACTCTTCTTGTCAGGTCGCTTCTTTTAAGTAAGAATGGAGTTGTGGACTCTTCAACCGAGACAAAACAGAAAAGGGCGCCGCTATTTGCTGCGATTGCCATGGGGGCGCTGTGCTCTTTTCTGGTCTCTTATAGCGATGCCGGGGAGAGTTCGGGATCCCTACAGGAGGCCGAGCAGTGGGAAGAAGTGGCCAAGATCCGATCGCAGGCCGCGAGGGGTCACGAACTGCAGGCCGAAAATAGGAGAGAAGAATTTTTGCGGCAAGGAAGCGCGGTCGGCTCCACGGCTGTAGGGGATTCCCTGGACGGTGCCGGTGACGAGAAGTATTTGGCCGCAGACGATTATCAAAAGGCGAGTAAGCATTGGGAAAGGGCGGCTAGAGCATACAAAACAGCAGGTGATTCAGAGAAGGCGAAAAACGCCCTGGAGCATGCCCGTTCGGCCTGGGAGGCCGCTAAGCGTAATCTCCGTGAAGGGGCGGATCTTCATAGGATGGGCGAAGAGCAATTTGAGAGCGCCAACAATCTCGATAAGAAAATACAAGCCCTTAAGAAGGCGGCGAGGAATATCGAGCGCCTGATGGAAATGAAGTGAAAGTCGTTTTCACCCCAAGAGTTTGAGGATGAATCAAGAGATCGTCGCGAAGCAACAAAAGGCCATGACGGAAAACGGACTTGACGCCCTCATCTCGATCTCCCCTGAGAACGTGGCCTATACCTCGGGCATTGTGGTACCTTCCCAGCCGCTCATGCGTTGGCGGCATGCCATCTGTGTAGCCACAGCGGACGGCCGGACCGCCATGGTCGTGGTGGACATGGAAGAGACCACGGTCCGGGGATCCGCCGTTGGCGGAGATCTGCGCGTTTACCGCGAGTTCATCGAAGATCCTATGGACAAGCTCTGCGACCTGCTCTCCGACTTCAAGCTGGGGCAAGCGAGGATCGGGATCGAGATGGCGTACCTTCCGGCACGAGATCATTTGACGCTCCACAAGCGGCTTGCGGGAGTTACGCTTGTGCCGGCGGATGAGATGTTCAGCGATCTCCGCATGATCAAAACTCAGGAAGAGGTAAATTTGCTTAGCGGGCTCAGCCGGATTACGGACAGGGCCATCGGCGATGCCTTGAAGAGCGCCCGGCGGGGCATGACGGAGATGGACCTTGCGGGCTTGCTCCTGAAAGGGATCTTCGCCGGCGGTGCGGAGAATTTTAAGCTCATGATCATCGCCGCGGGAGAGCGAAGCCAGTATCCTAACGTAGGGCCGACGGATCGCGTCCTCCAACAAGGGGATATCATCCGGATGGAGATTTTCGGCGTGAAGCGGGGCTATCACACGGGAGTTTGCCGGACGGCGATCGTAGGGGAGCCGACTCCGGAGCAGGCCAAGATTTGGGCGAACTTGATCGAGTGCAAGTATTCGGTCATGGATATGATCAAGCCCGGGGCCAACGCCAAGGAGGTCTACCAGAGGTTTCTCAAAAAATTCAGCGAGCTGGGTTTCGATCCCATAAGCTTCGTGGGTCACGGCATCGGTCTGTCCCTGCACGAGGAGCCCTATCTGGGCCGCTATGGTGGCCGAAACCTTGAGGAGGGCATGGTTCTGGCCATTGAGCCGCTGGTTTTCATCCCGGGCAGGTTTGGAATGCAAAACAAAGACATGATCGCGGTTACGAAAACCGGCTGCGAGCTGCTCTCCGACAGCACGCCGACCGACGAGCTAATTCGAGTTGGTTTTCTATAGCCCATTGCAGAATGAAGATTGCAAATTACAAAAATCAAAACCGACCTCAGTTGGCGAGGACCTCGTCTTCTTCAATTTTGCGTTTTTCATTTTGCACTTTGCATTTTACAATGACCCGCTTATGAAAATCTCTGCGATAAAGACAATCCCCATAAAACTCCCCACTCGCAGGGTCCATCAGTGGGCGAGCCTTACGACCGCGATCGGGGCTTACGTCGTCATCAAACTGGAAACGGATGAGGGGTTGGTGGGTTTGGGCGAAGCGCCGGTTTTGAAGGACTGGGGCGGCGATCATGGGAAATACTACGGCGAAACCCCTCAGACCACGGCACATGTCATCGGTGACATCCTCGCCCCGGCTCTTGTCGGTCAGGATCCCCGCCAGATCGGAGCCGTTCACACCCGGATGGACAAGGCGATCAAAGGGTATCCTTATAGTAAGGCGGCCATCGATATGGCTGTCTACGACATTGTTGGCAAGGCGTTAAAGCTTCCCGTCTATCAACTGCTCGGTGGCTGCTATCGGGATCGGGTGACGATAGCGCACAGCCTCGGACTGATGGAGATTGAAAAGGCCGTCGAGGAGGCGCTGCGGGTGAAGGAGGAGGGGATCAAGGCCATCAAGCTCAAAGGCGGACAGGACCCGAAACGGGATATCGAGCTGGTCAGACGGATTCGCGAGGCGGTTGGGTCCGAGATCCAGCTTGCCGTGGATGCCAACCAGGGATATCCGACGCCGAAAATCGCCGTACGCGCCGTCAGGGCAATGGAGGAGTACGACATCCGTTATATGGAGCAGCCCGTTGAGGGGATCGACGCGATGGCGGAAGTAGCGCAAAGGGTCGATACACCGATTATGGCGGACGAGAGCGCGTGGACTCCTCAAGACGTGCTGGAGATCGTCCGGAAGAAGGCCGCGGAAATGATCTCTCTCTACACCACCAAGCCGGGAGGCCTCTTCAAGGCGCAAAAGGTTGCCGCCGTGGCCGAGGCGGGCGGGCTTCAGTGCAACGTCAACGGCTCTGTGGAAACCGGTGTCGGCAATGCCGCCAATCTCCATCTCGCGGCCGCTCTCGGTGTCGCGACTCTGCCATGCGTTATTCCGGTCTCGACGCCCGCCGGAAAAGGCAAAGGGGGTATCGCGGGGATCTACTACCGGGACGACATTATCACCGAGCCTTTCGGCTACGAGGCCGGGGACGTCTTGGTCCCGGCAAAACCGGGACTGGGTATCGAGCTGGATGAAGAGAAAATCAAACGCTACCGCGCCGGCTGAGCCAAGAGAGTTTTTAGTGTTGAGTTCTCAGTTTTCATTGGCCCTCGCCTGTTACGGTTCGCCCCCTCGACCGGCACGGTTTCGCTTCGAAGCCCGAGGGGGACGAGGAGGAAGGCCACGCACGTGCTTGTCCGCGACCGAGGGGAGCGCGAGCGAGGCTGCGGACGTCCGATTACAAACAGCACGACTCATGGCACGTACCCATCGGCCGCAGCCGAGAGCGGGCTTCCCGAGGGAGGTTAGGCAATCGGCCGCGGCCTGATAACTCGGCCCCCGAGGAGCTTTCGGAGTATTGCGGGCTGGAGCTATGGCAATTCGTAGGATAGCGGTTTTGGGGGCGGGTAACGGCGGCTGCGCTGCGGCAGCGGATCTGACTCTCAGAGGCCATGAGGTCCGGCTCTATACGCGCTCCACGGAGACGCTCTCGCCCATCTTTGAGAAGGGCGGCATCGAGATCATAGAAGGAGGAAAGCAGCAGTTTGCCACGCCTTCCTTGTTGACTACGAAGATCGCCGAAGCGGTCGACGGCGCCGATCTCATCGTCATCGCAGCCCCTTCCGTGGCTCACGAGTCGTTTGGCAGGGAGCTGGCGAAGCTGTTAACCGAACAGCAAATCGTCTTGCTCAATCCCGGGCACACCGGGGGCTCCCTTCACATGGCCCAGATACTCAGAAGTAGCGGCTTCGGGGCCAGGCTCAGGCTGTGCGAGACCGTCACACTGACGTATATCTGTCGGCTGGTCGGCCGTGCACGGGTCGAGGTTTATCGCCGAACCGCTCATCTTCGCTGCGCCGCTTTTCCGGCGAAATCCACCGGGGAGCTGGTGGGCGAGATCGTCAAGATTTATCCGCATGTCGTTCCGGCGGAAAATGTTATGGAGACCGGCCTGGCCAATATCAATGCCATCATGCACCCCGCGGGGATGGTTGGAAACGCGGGATGGATCGAAAGGACTTCAGGGGATTTCTATTTTTACCGGGAAGGTATCTCACCTGCCATCGCCAACGTGATCGCCGCGGTGGATCGGGAGCGGCTTCAGATCGTCGAGAGGCTCGATCTTCCTCGCCTCAGCTTCGTTGAGATCTTCTTTCAAGCCGGTCTCACGTCGCAGTCCGCGCGCGCGTCGGGCTCGGTGTTTCAGGCGACCCAGGAGAGCGCGCCCAACCGGACGATCAAATCCCCCGCCAAGCTCGACCATCGCTACCTGAACGAAGACGTCGGCTACGGTCTGGTGCCGATGGCCGAGATCGGAAGGCTCTGCGGAGTCGAGACGCCTGTGATCGATTCCCTGATCACGCTGGCTTCGGAAATGAACGGAATAGCCTATCGCACGCAGGGTCTCACCTTGGAGGAGATGGGTCTTTCCGGTGTGAATCTGAGTCAGTTCAAGGAGCTCTTGCACGATGGGATCTAAACGAAAGAGAGGGGATTCGGGATGCGCTTAGGTCTTTGCTTCGACGGGTTCTACTCCATCCAAGAGATGGTGGAGCTTGCTAAGCTTGCCGATGAGGTCGGCATGGAGTCCATCTGGATGTCCGATCATCTGTGCTTTCGTGACTGTCTGACTTCTTCCATGGCCTTTCTGGCGACGACGAAGAGAATCGCCATCGTCCCGGCGCCTCTGAGTCCCTACTCCAGGCATCCCATCATCTCCGCGATGGCCATCGCCACGATGGAGGAGTTCGCTCCGGGACGGGTTATGGCAACGGCGGGGACGGGAAACGCCGCGGCTTTGGAAGAAGCCGGAATGAAGGTGACGCGGCCGCTCAAGACCATGCGCGAATATATGCACATCCTGCGCGCCTTTCTGAGCGGCGATACGGTCAATTTTCACGGCGAGATTTTCACCGTCCACGGCGCCAAGATGGGATTTCATCCCTCATCGCCCATCCGAATTTACATGACCGCGGTGAAACCGAAGATGCTCAGGCTTTCCGGCGAGATCGGCGACGGGGTGCTTTTTTCGGCGGGGTGCGCTCCCAAGTACATTGCCGGCTGCGTCGAAGAGGTCAAGAAGGGAGCCGCTCGGGCAAGGAAGGCGTTTCGTGAAACGGATGTTGCCGCGTTCATTACGACGGCGGTGTCGGACGATCGCCGGGAAGCGATCGAGGCGAGCAAAACGTTCCTGGCGTACGTCTTTCGCAACAAGCACCACGCGGAAAACATCCGCATGGGCGGAGGCAGAGTCGACCAGGAAAGCCTTGCGGCGGCGATCGCGAAGCGGGATTGGGAAGGCGCGAAGAAGCTCATCAGCGATGAGGTCGTCTTTGCCCATTCCATTACGGGAACTCCCTCGGAGTGCCGAAAGCGCCTCGGGGAGTTTGTTGATTGCGGCTTGAATCTTCCGATCCTTCTGCCGATGGGGACGCAGGAGGCGAGAAGGCGCGTGGTGGACCTAGTACGCGAGCTGTGAGAGGTAGGGGACTGGCTCGCTTGCGTGCCTGTCCCCTTAACTGAGAGGGCGCGGCGTTTCGTCCCCGGCTTTCTTGACACAGGCCCCCTGCCCGTATACGTTCATAAACGTACAGCGGTGAATTTCTTATGGAGGTGCATCGTATGAAGTCGGCAAAAATACGGAACCCCCTCTCATTCCTGCTCGCATTGCTCGGATCGACCTTGCTCGTTGGGACGCTTTATGCCCAGCCCGTAAACGTCGAAGCGGCAAAAAAAGAGGGAAAGGTCGTCGTCTATGGGGCGGTCCCGCCGAAGTCGATGGACGTCATCAACAAGCCTTTTGAGAAAAAATACGGCATCAAGGTGGAGTACTGGCGCGCTTCTTCGACCAAGGTGATGGACAGGGCTTTGACGGAGTGGCGTGCGGGGCGCCCTGGAGTGGATGTGGTCGAAGGGAACCGCGGGGTTCAGCTCATCATGAAGAAAGAAGGGCTGTTCGCCAAGTATATCCCACCTTCGTCGGAGAATTTCCCCGATCAGTTCAAGGAAAAAGATGCTTTGATCACGCCATGGCGGTTCCTCCCCATTAGCATCCTCTATAATACGGATCTCGTCAAAGGCGCTGACATCCCCAAGAGGTTCGAAGATCTGCTGGATCCAAAGTGGAAGAAGAAGATCAGCATTCCCGATCCCTCGCGCCATACCACCACCGCGCAATTTCTTCAAGAATTGGAAAAAATTATGGGGCCGCAGTGGCGGGAGTTCGTCAAGGGTCTCGCCAAGCAGGAGCCGCATCTGGCGGAGTCTCTCGCCCCTGTGACGAACGTGATTATCCGGGGAGAGGCACACGTCGGAATCACCTACGTCAAATACGTTAAACAGTATAAGGGGCCGACGGACTACGTCATGCTGGACAAGTTTCTTGCCGATCCCAATTACATGAGCTTGAGCGCCAAAGCTGCGAATCCCAACGCGGGGAGACTCTATATGGAATACGTGATGTCGGCGGACGGGCAGAAGGCAATCGCGGGGGAGGGAGAGTTTGCCCTCTATCCGGGCGTCAATCCAGATATCCGGGATGCTGCAAAAGTAGCCGCCAGGACCATCTTTATGGAATCACCCACCGAAGAGGGGTTTAAGAAGCTTAGGGAAGAATTCCGCCAAATCTTTTTCGGGAAATAGGGATTTTCCCCGGGGATGGCCCCCGACAGACATCGGGCTCACCCGCTGACCCGTCGAGCGAGCCAGCCCGCTTTTTTTAGGGACTCGGATCTCGCTGCGAGCGATGAACCATACGGCAGTGTTAGCACGCATCCGCGACTGGCCCGTGCGAGCCCTACGCCAGGATCCCCAGAAGCTCGTCGTCCTTGCCATCGGGGCGCTAATCACTTACCTGAGCCTCTCTCCCACTTTGATGCTTTTTTATGGGAGCTTTTTGAGCCAACCGCTGGGAGTTCCCGGCGAATTTACCCTTTCTCACTACCTGGCCGCCTATTCCGATCCTCTAACCTACCAGCTTCTGATCAACTCGTTTGTCTTCGCCGGCGGCTCGGCATTGCTCGCTACGGTGCTGGCTACGGTCCTCGCTTGGATCGCGGTGCGCACCAATGCGCCTTTCCGGCGGCTGTTTGAGCTCACCGCAGTGATTCCCAATATCTTTCCGCCAGTGATGTTGGCCGTTTCCTGGGCGATTCTGCTCAACCCGCGGGTGGGGCTAATTAACCTTTCTCTGATGAACCTATTCGGGTTGGAGCAGGCGCCTCTGAATGTCTATTCGATGACCGGGATGATTTTTGTCGAGGGCTTGATCACCGCGCCGCTCGCCTTTCTGATCGTCTCGGCCGGTCTGTATTCCATGGATCCGTCGCTTGAGGAATCGGCGCGCGTATCCGGCTCGGGAAATCTCGAGATCGCCTGGAGGATTACTTTTCCTATTGTGCGTCCGGCCCTTTTGGCGGCAGCTACGCTGAACTTCGTTAGAGCGATCGAAAGCTTCGATACCCCAGCGATCATCGCGCTTCCCGCTCGCATTGAGGTCTTCACGACCAAGATCTACCGCGAGACCATCGGGGCCTATCCCCCTAACTACAATCTTGCGGCGGCATACGCTGCGCTTCTGCTTGTGATCACGATGTTTTTCGTTTATCTCTACCGCCGCTTGACAGTGAGGTCGGAGCGCTACGTGACGGTCACAGGCAGGGGCTACCGGCCCAACATCATCGACTTGGGGCCATGGCGGTATGTCGCATCCGGGTTGGCCGCGCTCATCCTTTTTCTTATCGTCGTGCTCCCCTTCGCTGTGCTGCTCTATACGTCGCTCGTCGAGTACATTCATGTGCCCGGCGAGAAGACCTTGGGACTCCTCACCCTGGAGCACTACCGCTTCAACCTAACGGATAGTCGAACGTACCGCGCGCTTCAGACCAGCGTGTTCCTCGCTGTGGCGGGGGCAACCCTATGCATGCTTTTGGCCGCCATTACCTCCTACATCACCGCCAAAACGAAGACCGCCGGCCGGGGCATCATCGAGGCCCTTACGTTTATTCCTTGGGCGTTTCCCGGCGCTGCGCTCGCCATCGGCCTTTTGTGGACCTATGTCTATATTCCCTTTCCGATCTACGGGACGATCTGGATCCTGATGATTGGCTACATCACGCGCTTCCTCCCGTACGGGCTGCGCTCGATGACGAGTACGATCGTGCAGATCCACGATGAGCTGGAGGATGCTTCCAAGGCCTGCGGCGCCGGGTTTATCGCCACCTTTCGGCGCGTCCTCCTGCCGCTCATGCGGCCGGGGTTCGTTGCGGGCTGGATTCTCTTGGCCACCATCTACCTTCGGGAGTTCAGCACGTCGGTCTTTCTATACTCACCAGGGGCTGAGCCCCTTGGCCCGCTGCTCTATAACTTCTATACCGACGGATATTTCGGGCCGATGTGCTCGCTGGCCGTAATCGTGAGTATCATCTCCATGGTGCTTATCGTGGTTGCGAGGCGGATCGGGAGAATCGGCGGCCAATTCGAAAGCGGATAAAAAAGTTTCATGGATGCCCAGGAGTGCAAAAGAATCATCGGGCAGAACCTTCGCTACGACGATGTGAAGGGGCTTCTGATCAAGCTGGTCCAGGTTGAGAGCCCCCAGACCGAGCTGCTGGAGGAGGAGCCCAAGGTGTTGTCCCTGATTCGGGACTTTATCCTTCCGGAGCTAGAGCGCTCGGGGGTCCACCCTCACATCGACGCGAAAGGGAATCTCATCGCGACCCTGAGAGGCCGCGGGCAAGCCGAGCGGCTTCTACTGGTTTCCTACGCCATGAACGCGGCTCCCAGCACCATGCAGAACCCCTATTCTGGCGCGGTCGTGGACGGCGCGCCCTACGGCATCCGAGGGGAATGCGTTTGGGGCAGGGGAGCCTGCGAGCAGAAGGGGAGTCTTGCGGCGATGATGGCGGCGGTAAAGTTCGTTGCCGGATGCCGGGCGGAACTGCCAGCGGATCTCCATTTTGTCACCAGCACCGCAGGCGAGACCGGCAGGCATGATTCCCTGGCCCATGTGCTGGAACACGGTGGCATACGGGCGGATTGGGGGATCATCGATGGCCCTCCGGAAATCCAGCTTGGCAACAAGGGCCGGGTGGACATCCAGGTGATGGTGCGCGGCAAGCAGGCGCACAGCAGCAGGCCCTGGGAGGGAATCAATGCGATCGACGGTGCGGTAAAAGTTCTGGAGCGGCTAAGCCGGTTGATGCCGTATCCTTCGGACAAGGTTCATCCTGAACTGGGGAAAGTGAGCTTGACCCCGACTTCGATCGAGAGCTTTCCCAAGGCCACCCATACCATTCAAAGCGAGTGCCGACTCGTCTTTGACCGTCGACTCCTTCCCGGGGACGATCCGGCGGAGGCCATCGCGCAGATGGAGAAGGCCATCGGTTCCATCGAGCCTTTTACCATTGAGGTCAAAAGGCGCGACTTCATGTACCCCAGCGAAGTCGCCAGGGATGCCGAAGTGGTGCGGGCCTTGGGTCAAGCCATCCAGATGATGCTTGGCCGAGACCCGGAGTACAGCTACTCCACCGCGGCAAACGACACTGGACTACTCAACGTGAAGGGGGTCCAGGCGATCAATTACGGCTCACGGGATATCCGCTTCCAGCACACCGACCATGACCTCGTTTCCGTCCAGAGCGTCCATGACGCCGCCAAGGTGTTCGCTTTTCTGGGCCTGCACCGTTAGCGCGCGGAAAGCGTCGCTCGTTAAACGTCCACGATGACGTCGGCTTGCCAGCCCTCCGGGGTTTTTTTCACTTGGAAGCGGTGAAGGGTGATTGCTTTGACATCGACTCCGAGTTGGTGCTTGGAGGGATCAATTTCTTCACCGCAGGCTTCCGCTTCGAGCCGAAAAACGCCGTCGATCTGCTTTAGCTGAACCTTTTCCATCCGCAGCAAGAGCCTTTCGGCGTCTTTGTAGAAAATGAGTTCCTGGAGGAGATTGAACAGCAGTAGATCGAGGCTTTCGTCCTCAAGCTCGATCTTTCGCTTCTCACGGCTCGCGATCGTGGCCAGATCGGCCACCATCAAGTTCATCGTCGCCTCTGCCGCGGCCGTGAAAAGCTCCTCGAGCGTGGTTCCCCACGCCTCAAACGCCACGTCGGCGATGGCGATGTCGTCCAGATACTTGTAGGGCATAACGAGGATCTCGAGCTGTGGCGATCATCCTTTAACGTTTCCGATGGGAACGAAGCGAACCACCCTCCGGCTGATTCCTGCGCGCTCGGTCGCCTCGATCACCTGGTCCACGTTTTTGTAGGCGCCCCCTGCTTCCTCGGCCAATCCGGAGTAGGAGACGGTGCGCACATAGATCCCGCGCCGGGCCATCTCTTCCTGAAGCGTCTTTCCGTGATACTGTTTTTTGGCTTTGGTCCGGCTCATGGTCCGGCCGCTGCCATGAGCCGTGCTGAAAAAGGTCTCGATGCCGGTTTTCACTCCGGCGAGAAGGTAAGAGCCGGTCTCCATACTGCCGCCGATGATCACCGGTTGCCCCAGAGCCTGGTAAGCTTCGGGGACTCCCTCCATCCCCGGACCGAAAGCGCGGGTCGCGCCTTTGCGGTGGACGAGCAGCTCGCGGATCTGCCCGTCGATTTCATAGCGCTCGAGCTTGGCGGTATTATGAGCGACGTCGTAGACCATGTGCATTCCCAAATCCTCCGCGCTCCGGCGGAAGACGTCGGAGAAAGCCTCGCGAATCCGGTGCAGGATGACCTGCCGGTTCGCAAACGAGAGGTTGATGGCGCATTTCATAGCCGCGAAATAGTCCTGTCCTTCACGCGACTGGAAAGGAGCGCAGGCAAGCTCCCGATCCAGGATCTTGATGTGATATTTCGATTCCATGACCTTGAGAAAGGCCTGGAGGTAGTCGGTGGCCACCTGGTGGCCGAAGCCGCGGCTGCCGCAGTGGAACATGATCACGACTTGGTTCGGAATCGTGATGCCGAAGCCGTTCGCCAGCTCTCTATCAAACACGTTTTCGGGTCTCGCCACCTGGATCTCCAGATAGTGATTGCCGGAGCCGAGCGTGCCGATCTGTTTGTAACCGCGCTCCACTGATTTGTTGCTGATCTTCGCGGCGTCGGCGCCTGAGATGCAGCCTTCCTCCTCGGTTCGCTCGAGATCCTCCTGCCAGCCGTAGCCGTGCTTGATGCACCAGCGAGATCCCTGTTCGACCATGTGGCGGAATTCGTCCTGGGAGATTTTCACGAATCCGGTCCCGCCGACTCCAGCGGGGACACGCTCGAAAAGCCGATCCACGAGCTGGCGCAGGTATGGCTTCACCTCGTCATAGGTCAGGTTGGTCAGGACCAGGCGCATGCCGCAGTTCACGTCGAAGCCGATGCCGCCGGGGGAGATCACTCCGGTCCTGGCGTCGATAGGCGCCACGCCGCCGATCGGAAAGCCATAGCCCCAATGAGCATCCGGCATGCAATAGGCAGCCTTCACCAGGCCCGGCAGCGTCGCTACGTTCGTGATCTGGTCGAACACGCCCTCATCCATCCCGTTGAGCAGCTCTTCGGTGGCGTAGATGCGCGCGGGAACCCTCATGCCCTCTTTGTAAGACGTGGGGATCTCCCAGACGGTGTCGGAAATTTTTCTGATGGCTGCTGGTACAGTCATCCTCACCACCTCCCTCATCTGTGATCTTTTGGTGAAGCATTTTAAATATATCAGTCAGGGGCAGGCAGCGAAAGGCGGACCGCCAGAGTCGCAGTATTGGGGTCAACAATTAGCTTGACAAATCCTGGGTATGCGCCCGATAATTCGACAATTTTCTCGCATAGCTCAATGATTCCGCTGGACTACCACGGAGGTGAACTGATGAAGGCGGCAAGAAACCGCAATCTGGCATTACTGCTACCGGCATTTGTGGGTTTGTTTTTCTTCTCTCGGACTCTTCATGCCCAGCCTGTAAACGTCGAAGCGGCAAAGAAAGAAGGCAAAGTCGTCGTTTACGGGCTCGTTCCCCCGCAGTCGATGGATAAGATCAACAAGCCCTTCGAAAAGAAATACGGCATCAGGGTAGAGTACTGGCGCGCGGCTCCCAACAAAGTAATGGACCGGGCGCTGACCGAGTGGCGTGCGGGGCGCCCTGCGCTTGACGTGGTCGAGGGCACGCGCGCCGTCGCGCTCATCATGAAAAAAGAGGGTCTCTTCACGAAATACATTCCGCCTTCCTCGGAAAAGCTACCCGATCAGTTTAAGGAAAAGGATGGCCTGATGACGCCATGGCGGGCCGTTCCCATCGGCATTCTGTATAACACTGAGCTGGTGAGAGGAGCGAACATACCCAAGGGCCTTCAGGATCTACTCGATCCGAAGTGGAAGAAAAAACTCAGCATGTCCGATCCCACCCAGCATACGAGCAGCGCGGGATTTCTACAGAATTTGGAAAAGTTCATGGGGCCGAAGTGGCTCGAATTTGTCAGGGCTCTGGCCAAGCAGGAACCCCATCTGGTCGAGTCGTTCGCTCCCGTCAGCAACGTCATTATCCGGGGCGAAGCGCCGGTCGGAATTACCCTGGTGAAATACGTCAAGCAGTTCAAGGGTCCCATGGACTATGTGATGCTCGACAAGTTCCTGACCGACGCGAACTACCTGGGCCTGAGCGCCAAGGGGCCTAATCCTAATGCGGGCAGGCTCTATATGGAGTATGCGATCTCGCCGGAGGGGCAGAGAGGCATGGCGGCGGAAGGGGAGTTCGTCTTATATCCGGGCATCAATCCCGACATCCGAGATGCCGATAAAGTCATCGCGCGGGCTGTCTTCATAGACCCTCCCACCGAGGGGGAGTTCGTCAAGCTGAAAGAGGAGTTTCACAAAATCTTCTTTGCCAAGTAAGTTGAGCCTGGCAGCCGATATCCGACGGATCGTGGGGCTGGCTCGCTAGAGGACCGGGCAGGCTCCGGCTGAGGTGGAGGGGCTGATCAGCCGAGCTCTGTTTCCGAGACAGCGTGGTGGGCCAATGGGTAAAAGCAGAAATGAACTATAGTGTCGCCGAAGACCGCCTTGACAAGTTGGGGTAACTGGTGGATATTGCGACCGATTCATGTTTGAGAGGTGAAGCCGTCTTGGGAGATGAGCCGCCAGCGTTTGTCGCCGCCTAAACGGCTCACTTAATAGTTATGCAGGACAAAATTGAGATATGTCAGACGTTAAAGCAGTGGAACTAGCTAAACGCGAGCTTGATGACCTTATCGCAACCGGTGAGAAGTTGATCGCCATCGCGGGAAATGCCGGCGACAACCTCAAAGGAGGTCAACTCACGGATGTCATGGCGTGGGTTTCTAGGTCTGGACATATCATTCAAAGGGTAGGTGGCGAGAACAGCGTGTACAATCAAGCGTTCCAGGAAGCGCGCAGAGCAAAGGGGTTCACGTACATACATGGCGACAAGTATAACCATTTATGCGAGATCTGGGGAGCTCTCAAAGGGCTGCGCCACGCGCTTGACACCGGGCTCTTGCAGGACTTGCGACGGCTCCTGCAGGCTGAGATCTTTGCCGACTTTCTCGAGATGGCTGTGCACCTTCTCT